>CAYYZC010000169.1:0-6928 GCA_964475605.1 uncultured Chelativorans sp. | reverse complement strand
CCCCGGCGAACGCGGCTAGAAACTCCGCCCGTCGACCGGCACGCGCTTGACCTCCGTCAGCTCGACGCCTTCGAGGCAGCGGATGTTGATCGCGGCGGTCGGCTTGCCGTCGGGCGAGATGCCGATCCCGAACGGCGCGCAGCCGCAGTCGGGGCAGAAATGATGATCGATCACATGCTTGTTGAAGCGGTAGGTCGACAGTTCCTCGATCGGCGTGGCGAGCCGCAGCTTGTCGCGTGGCACGAACCACAACAAATAGCCCTTGCGGCTGCAATGCGAGCAGTTGCATTCGATCGCCTGCTCGAACTCGCCATCGACCTCGAAGCTCACTCGTCCGCAATGGCAGCTTCCGGTGTTCATGCTTCCTCCTGCTTTCTCGACGTCATTCGCCCCAGACCGCCAGTTCGTTACCCGCCGGATCGGTGAAGTGGAAGCGCCTTCCGCCGGGAAAGGAGAAGATCGGCCGGACGATCTTGCCGCCGGCTTGCATCACGGTGCCGAATGTCCGTTCCAGATCCTCTGAATAGAGCACCGGCAGCGGCCTGGTCTCGCGCGTCGCCGAGCCGTCGAAGCCGCCGTCCAGCCCTTCCTCGAAGGCCGAATAGGACGGCCCGTAATCGGTGAACGACCAGCCGAAGGCGGCGCTGTAGAAGGCCTTGACGCTGTCGATCACCCCGCCGCCCGCCTGCAGCTCCAGATAGTCGAGCTTGCCGTCCTGCTTCATTATGGCCTCCATCGTTCTTGGTTTGTTCTAGCACTCGCTGCTGTTGGAGGCAAGGTGTATCACCTCTGCCGTCATCCAGGCTCGCGGTCGCTCCGCGACTTTGGCCGGGATGACGAAGCGCAGCGCATCAAAAATCAAAAATCTCCCCGAGCAGCGATTTCTTCTTCTTGTAGGGTTTGTGAGAACCGTAATGGCGCTGATCACGATACTGGTCGCCGCGATAATCCTGCTCGCGCATGCGCGGCTCATCGCGGCGCGGCCGGTCGTCATCGTCCGAGCGCTCGATGATCTTGTCGAGCTCGCCCCTGTCGAGCCAGACGCCGCGGCATTGCGGGCAATAGTCGATCTCGACGCCCTGGCGTTCCGCCATCATGAGCTCGGTATTGTCGACCGGACATCTCATCGCCTGTTCCTCCGCTGTTTCTCTCTCCGACAGGGCCAGCATAGAGCCTCGATCCCGCCGTTCAAGCTTCAACCTCCGCGCGCCACCGCCGGCGACGGCTGCGGCGCGTTGCGCTGGTCGGCAGCCGGATCGGCGGGCGCGGTGCCCTTCGAATGCTGGGCGGCAGGGCCGTGCGCCTCGACGAGATTGTAGGCGGTGTTGACGAGGCCGATATGCGAGAAGCCCTGCGGGAAATTGCCGACGAGGCGGCCCGCGACCGTGTCGTACTCCTCCGCCAGCAGGCCGAGATCGTTGCGCAGCGCGAGCAGCCGCTCGAACAGCTCGGTCGCCTCGTCCAGCCGCCCGACCATGACATAGGCGTCGGCCAGCCAGAAGGAGCAGGCAAGGAAGGCGCCCTCGCGCCCGCCGACGCCGTCGTCGACATGCTCGGTCGGATAACGCAGCACGAAGCCGTCAACGAGCAGCTCGCGCTCGATCGCCTCCACCGTGCCGACGACGCGCGGGTCCTCGGGCGGCAGGAAACCGAATTGCGGGATCAGGAGCAGCGAGGCGTCGAGCGCGGTTCCGCCATAGTGCTGGACGAAGCTGTTGCGCCCCTTGTCGAAGCCGTTGGCGCAGATGTCGTCGTGGATCTCCCGGCGCACCTTGCGCCAGTGCCCGGTCGCGCCGTCGAGGCCGAAATGCTCGCTCGACTTCACGGCGCGGTCGAAGGCGACCCAGCACATGAGCCGCGAATGGGTGAAGGCGCGCGGCGGCCCGCGCACCTCCCAGATGCCGTGGTCGTGGCGGCGCCAGATCTTCTCGACATGGTCGAGCAGCACCTTCTGCAGGCGCCAGGCTTCCTTGAGCGGGCTGAGATCGGCCTCGCGCGCCGTGTGCAGCACGTCGATGAGCTCGCCATAGACGTCGAGCTGCATCTGATCGACCGCGCCGTTGCCGACGCGCACCGGCAGGCTGTTCTCATAACCGGGAAGCCACGGGATCTCGTTTTCGGGCAGCCAGCGCTCGCCGGAGACGCCATACATGATGTGGAGCTGCTGCGGATGGCCGGCTGCGGTCCGAAGCAGCCATTGCCGCCATGCCTCGGCTTCCTGGCGGTAGCCGGCATTGAGCAGGGCGTAGAGCGTCAGCGTCGAGTCGCGGATCCAGCAATAGCGGTAGTCCCAGTTGCGGCTGCCGCCGAGCGTCTCCGGGAGCGAGGTGGTGGGTGCGGCGACGATGCCGCCCGTCGGCTGGTAGGTCAGCAGCTTGAGCGTGATCAGCGAGCGCACGACGGCCTCGCGCCAGGCCTCGTTGGACGATTCGAAGCGGCATTGCTTCGACCATTCGCGCCACCAGCTCACCGTCCGGTCGAGGCTTTCGAAGCGGTCGGGAACGAAATGCGGCACCTTGTGCGAACGGTGATAGGAGAGGGTGAAGGGGACGCTCTCGCCCTTGCGCACGATGAAGGAGGAGGTCGTGCGCATGTCGCGGCCGTCCAGCGGCGCCGCCGTGTGCAGCTCGACCGCATCCGGCCCGGCGATGGCGCTCATCCCGTAGTCGCGCCGGCGCACCCACGGCATGGCGCGGCCGTAGTTGAAGCGCAGCACGAGGTCCATCGCCATGGCGACCTCGCCCTCGACGCCCTGCACGATGCGCACGACGTCGACCCGCTCCTCGTCTTCCGTCAGCGGCATGAAATCGGTCAGCGTGACTGCGCCGGTGGCGGTCTCGAAACGGGTTTCGAGCACCGCCGTGCCCGGCAGATAGCGGCGGGTGATGCGGCAGTCGGCGGCTTTCGGGGCGATTTGCCAGCGGCCGTGCTCCGGCCCGCCGAGCAGTGCCGCGAAGCAGGCGGCCGAATCGAAGCGCGGCAGGCAGAGCCAGTCGATCGAGCCGTCGCGCGCCACCAGCGCAGCGGAGATCATGTTGCCGATCAGCCCGTAATCCTCGAGCGGCTTGGAGGCGGATTTCTGCTGGAGACGCGGGTTCATCTCGCCTCAGCCCTCGCCCCTGAAGCCCGGATAGAGGCTCATGCCGCCGTCGATGACGAGGCTCGTCCCGACCACATAGTCCGCCTCGTCGGAGACCAGCCATGCGACGGCGCGGCCGATATCGTCCGGCTCGCCGATCCTGCCATAGGGGATGAGCTCCAGCAGTTCCTTCATCTCCGTCTCGTTCTCCCAGCTCTCGCGGTTGATCGGGGTGCGGATGGCGCCCGGCGCGATGGAATTGACCCGGATCTTCTTGTCCGAAAGCTCCTGCGCCAGCGATTTCATCAACAGCATGATGCCGCCCTTGGAGGCGGCATAGTTGGTCTGGAAGGCCCAGGGGATGAATTCGTGGACCGAGCTGGTGAAGACGATCTTGCCTCGCGAGGCGGAGAGCCGCGGGTCGGGCTCGTGCCGCAGGAATTCGCGCACCGCCGCACGGGCGGTGAGGAAGGCGCCGGTGAGGTTGACGTCGATCACCGCCTGCCAGTCGGCAAGCTTCATCTCGTGGATCGGCGCCGGCTTCTCGATGCCGGCATTGGAGATCATGATATGCAGCCCGCCCAGTTCCTCCACCGTGCGGGCGACCATCGCGTCGACCTGCTCCTCCTTCGAGATGTCGGCGGCGATCGCCGTCGCCCGGCCGCCGGCCTTCTCGATCGCCGAGACGATGGCGGCCGCCTTCTCGCCCGATCCCTCGAAGGGCGGATGGTTGACGACGACATGGGCGCCCGCCGCGGCGAGCGCGCCGGCCATGGCGCGGCCGATGCCGGAGGAGGCGCCGGTGACGATGGCGACCTGGCCGGAAAGCTTGTTTTCGTGAGGCTTGAGAACAGGCGGGGCGGAGGCGGGCGAGGTCATGTCTGGCAGGCTGACTGTCCTGGCGAATTGCGTCGGGTGGAAAGTTAGGGCATGCGTCGCGGCCCGACCACCCTTAGCAAAGCTGGCTGCTGCGCGCGTCCTAATCGATTTTTCTGTTGCAGCGCAGCAATCAGGCGTGGAGTGCAGCGGCGATTTCCGTTATCCGGGGGCGCATGCTGGTTTCGGAGGGCACGATGACGAAATGGGTCTACGGGTTCGGGGACGGCAAGGCCGAGGGCAGGGCGGGCGACCGCAACCTGCTCGGCGGCAAGGGTGCCAATCTCGCCGAGATGTGCAGTCTCGGCCTTCCGGTGCCGCCGGGCTTCACCATCACGACCGAAGTCTGCACCACCTTCTACCGCGACGGCCGCTCCATGCCGGACGGGCTGCGGGAGCAGGTCGCCGAGGCGCTCGGCGAGATCGGCAGGGCCACCGGCAGGGTGTTCGGCGATCCCGAGAAGCTGCTGCTGGTCTCGGTGCGCTCCGGCGCGCGGGCATCGATGCCGGGCATGATGGACACCGTGCTCAATCTCGGCCTCAACGACGAGACGGTCGAGGCGCTGGCGAAGGAATCGGGCGATCCGCGCTTCGCCTATGACAGCTATCGCCGCTTCATCCAGATGTATTGCGATGTCGTGCTGGGGCTCGACCACGAGGTCTTCGAGGCGATCCTGGAGGAGGAGAAGGCCAATCGCGGCCTCGAATACGATACCGAGCTCGGCGCCGACGACTGGCGCCTGATCATCGCGCGCTACAAGCAGCGCGTCGAGGAAGAGCTCGAGCGGCCGTTCCCGCAGGATCCGCAGGAGCAGCTCTGGGGCGCCATCGCCGCCGTGCTGGAAAGCTGGATGAATGCGCGCGCCATCACCTATCGCCGGCTGCACGACATTCCCGAAAGCTGGGGCACGGCGGTCAATGTGCAGGCCATGGTTTTCGGCAATATGGGCGGGACCTCGGCCACCGGCGTCGCCTTCACCCGCAACCCGTCGACCGGCGAGAAGGCGCTCTATGGCGAGTTCCTGGTCAATGCGCAGGGCGAGGACGTCGTCGCCGGCATCCGCACGCCGCAGAACATCACCGAGGCGGCACGCCTCGAAGCCGGCTCCGACAAGCCGTCGCTCGAGAAGCTGATGCCCGACGCCTTCCGCAGCTTCGCCGACATCGCCGCGCGGCTCGAGGCGCATTACCGCGACATGCAGGACCTCGAATTCACCATTGAGCGCGGCAAGCTGTGGATGCTGCAGACCCGCTCGGGCAAGCGCACCGCCAAGGCGGCGCTGAAGATCGCCGTCGACATGGCGAGCGAGGGCCTTGTCAGCCGCGAGGAGGCGGTGGCGCGGATCGACCCGGCCTCGCTCGACCAGCTCCTGCATCCGACCATCGACCCGCAGGCCCAGCGCGACGTGATCGGCATGGGCCTGCCGGCTTCGCCTGGCGCGGCGACGGGCGAGATCGTCTTCTCCTCCGACGAGGCGGAGGACATGAAGGCGCAAGGGCGCAAGGTGATCCTGGTGCGCGTCGAGACGAGCCCCGAGGACATCCACGGCATGCATGCCGCCGAGGGGATATTGACCACGCGCGGCGGCATGACCAGTCATGCGGCGGTGGTGGCGCGCGGCATGGGCAAGCCGTGCGTCTCGGGCGCCGGCTCGCTGCGCGTCGACTATCGCGCCGGCACCATGGTGGCGATGGGGCGTACGCTGCGCAAGGGCGAGGTGATCACCATCGACGGCGCCACCGGCCAGGTGCTGAAAGGCGCCGTGCCGATGCTCCAGCCGGAACTGTCGGGCGATTTCGCCACGCTGATGGAATGGGCCGACGGCATCCGCCGCATGAAGGTGCGCACCAATGCCGAGACGCCGGCGGACGCGCGCATGGCGCGCTCCTTCGGCGCCGAGGGGATCGGGCTCTGCCGCACCGAGCACATGTTCTTCGACGAGGAGCGCATCGTCGCCATGCGTGAGATGATCCTGTCGGACAGGGAGGAGGAACGGCGCGCCGCGCTCGCCAAGCTGCTGCCGATGCAGCGCTCCGACTTCGTCGAGCTGTTCGAGATCATGGCCGGCCTGCCGGTGACGATCAGGCTGCTCGACCCGCCGCTGCACGAATTCCTGCCGAAGACGGAAGAGGAGATCGCGGAGGTTTCGGCCGCCATGGGCGTCGAGGCCGACAAGCTGCGCGCCCGCACCGAGGAGCTGCACGAGTTCAACCCGATGCTCGGCCATCGCGGCTGCCGCCTCGCCGTCTCCTATCCGGAGATCGCCGAGATGCAGGCGCGCGCCATCTTCGAGGCGGCGGCGGAGGCCGGACGGCGCACCGGCAGCCCGGTGGTGCCGGAGGTGATGGTGCCGCTGGTCGGGCTGGAGGCCGAGTTCGACTTCGTCAAGGAGCGTATCGACCGGGTCGCCGGCGAGGTTATCGCGGAAGCAGGGATCGGCATCGACTATCTGGTCGGCACCATGATCGAGCTGCCGCGCGCCGCATTGCGTGCCGCGCAGATCGCCGCGCACGCCGAGTTTTTCTCGTTCGGCACCAACGATCTGACCCAGACGACGTTCGGCATCTCGCGCGACGACGCGTCGAGCTTCCTGGAGGTCTACCGCCAGAAGGGCGTGATCGAGCAGGATCCCTTCGTCACGCTCGACACGGAAGGCGTGGGCGAATTGCTGCGGATCGCCGCGGAACGCGGCCGCACCGCGCGGGCCGACCTCAAGCTCGGCATCTGCGGCGAGCATGGCGGCGACCCGGCCTCGATCCGCTTTTGCGAGAGCATCGGCCTCGACTACGTCTCCTGCTCGCCCTTCCGCGTGCCGATCGCGCGGCTGGCGGCGGCACAGGCGGCGGTGCGGAAGTAGCTCTGCCGGCAAGTTTACCCCACAAGAACAACTCCTGTGGTGTAAATCGGCGGTTAGGCGGTTTCGATCGACACCTTGTCCGGATAGAAGGCGCCGTGGTTGCGGATTTCGATCA
>CAYYZC010000168.1:0-7019 GCA_964475605.1 uncultured Chelativorans sp. | reverse complement strand
CGTCGCCGGCATCGGCACCGGCGGCACCATCACCGGCGTCGGCCAGGTGCTGAAGGCCCGCAAGCCGGACATACGTGTGGTGGCGGTGGAGCCGGTGGATTCGCCGGTGCTCTCCGGCGGCAAGCCGGGCCCGCACAAGATCCAGGGCATCGGCGCCGGCTTTGCGCCGGCGATCCTCGATACCGGCATCTATGACGAGGTGGTCACGGTCAGCAATGACGAGGCCTTCGCCAATGCCCGCCTGCTCGCCCGCATCGAGGGCATTCCCGGCGGCATCTCCTCGGGCGCCGCGCTGCAGGCGGCGGTCGAAATCGGCCGGCGGCCCGAGAACGAGGGGCGCAATCTGGTGCTGATCATCCCCTCTTTCGCCGAGCGCTATCTCTCGACGGCACTGTTCGATTTCGCAGAAGACTGAAGGCGGTCGCAGGGCTTCAGTGGGCGCGGGCGCCGCTGTCGAACAGGCCGCCGCGCTTGGCGCAGGCCGGCCCCGGGCCGCGCATGTAATGCCGCTCCGGCCGGTATGTCGGCACGATGAATTCCCTGATCGCCCTTGCCAGGCCGAAAAACCGAGAAAACGACTTCATGACACGCTTCTTCCCGTCCCGTCGGATGTCCCTTCCGAGTGCTGCCGACCATAGACGGCAACCGGTGAATCGCATGTGAACGCGATGTTAACGAGAGGTTGGATAGCGCGCTCCGAAAGGCGGAATTGCGAAGGAAAGGCGCCCTTTGGAAGGCGCCCGTCAACTTCGTCCTTCGATGTTGCCGGAGCGCAACAGCCGGCGCTGCCGTGACGGCGCGCGGCCCCGACAATTGTGATCGCCTTTTTTCCGTCGGCCCGGAACACCCGTGTCACGAGGCCGTTGGGGACGGCAACCGGCATCGTGCCGGTCGCGCCGCATCCCGGCGCGGGCCCCCGCAAAAAGAACACAAGCACAGGGAAGGACGAGCCATGGGACTTTTTTCCAAGGACATCAAATCGATGGACGATCTCTTCGTGCACACGCTGCGCGACATCTATTATGCCGAGAAGCAGATCGTGAAGAATCTGCCGAAGATGATCGACAAGGCGACCAGCCCGGAGCTCAGGAAGGGCTTTGAGAAGCATCTGGTCGAGACCGAAGGCCATGTCGAGCGCCTCGAGGAGGTCTTCCGCCTGCACGGCGTCGAGGCCAAGGGCGTCGACTGCCCGGCGATCGACGGCATCCTCAAGGAGGCCGACGAGGTGGCGGGCGAGATCGACGACAAGCACGTCCTCGATGCCGCGCTGATCGCGGCGGCGCAGGCCGTCGAGCACTACGAGATCACGCGCTACGGCACGCTGATCGAATGGGCCACCGAGCTTGGCCGCACCGATTGCGCCGACATCCTCCGCAAGACCCTCGACGAGGAGAAGGCCACCGACCAGAAGCTCACCAAATTGGCCGAGCAGCAGGTGAACCTGCAGGCCGCAGAGTAGTGGCCGGACCGCCCGTCGGGCGGATCAATCAAGAAGCACCGCGCCCTGGCGCGGTCAGATAAATCCGGCACGAAAGGCCCGTCGCGTCCCCCCACGCGGCGGGCTTCTTCCCGGGCGCGGCCAACCCGCCGGCTGCCTGCGGCAGCTCGCATCTTGTCATTCGGATGCTGTGCCGCTTTGATGCGCGGGCCATGACGAGTGAGACCGAACGCAACTTCATCGCCTGCAGAAGGCAATGCCGGCACCGGTTTCCGGCACGGCCCGCGACCGCCGCCCCGGAAGCCGGCGGATGACGGAACCGGCCGATACCTTCCTCGATCGTCTCGGGCGCTGGATGGCGCGTGTCCTGCAGACGGAATCGTCGGGCTACCAGCCCTATACGCCGTCGGACCCCGACACGCTGCGCCGCACCCTGCAGCCGGGCGACATCCTGCTCGTCGAGGGCAACCAGAAGATCTCGGCCGCGATCAAGTACCTGACGCAGTCGACCTGGTCGCATGCCGCGCTCTATGTCGGCGATGCGCTGCCCGAGCCCGAGGGCGGAGGCGAGCGGCCGCACCTGGTCGAGGTCGTCCTCGGCGAGGGCTGCATCGCCTCGCCGCTGTCGAAATACCAGACCTACAATACCCGCATCTGCCGCGCCGTCGGCCTGATGCCGGAGCATCGCCAGGCGGTGGTGGATTTCATGATCGAGCGGCTCGGCCACCGCTACGACATGAAGAACATCCTCGACCTGCTGCGCTATTTCATGCCGGCGCCGCCGGTCCCGGTGCGCTGGCGCCGGCGCATGCTGTCCTTCGGCTCGGGCGACCCGACGCGTGCGATCTGCTCGTCGATGATCGCCGAGGCCTTCGCCAAGGTGCGCTACCCCATCCTGCCGGAGGTGACGCATGCGCGCGGCAGGGCGGCGGCGCGATCGACCTATTCGCGCCGCGAGATCCTGCATATCCGCCACCATTCGCTCTATGCGCCGCGCGATTTCGACCTCTCGCCCTATTTCCAGATCGTCAAGCCGACGCTCGCCTTCGGCTTCGACTACCGGGCGCTCAACTGGGCCAAGGAGATGCCGCGCCATGACGACGCAGGCAGGGAGGCGCCCAGGCCGCCGCAGGGCGCGGACATCGCGGCCTTTCCGCGGGCGAGAAGCTCCCGCTAGCGCGTTCCGCAGCGCGAAACTGCTTTAACGAAGGTTTAATGACGTAGCGTTAAGTTTAGCGGATGCCGGTATGGCTTCGCGGCCGCAACTCGGACGTTGATGCGCACGCGTCCGGCAACGGGTTCGATGGGGGTCTGGGGTAGTCGATGCAGCCGCAGGAAGCGCATGAGCCGCGCCCGGTAGATCTGCCGGCCGCTATCGTTCTCAGGATGCGTCAATGCGGGGTTGCTCCTTTCCCCCGCAATTACGAGATCTTCTACGAGGCGGCGACCGGTGCCAACAAGGACCTGTCGCGCGCGCTCGAAGCGCTCGGCGCCCGCCCGACCCAGCAGGAGCTCGACAAGCTGGCCTGCAGGCTGCTCGGCAGCGACGCCCAGAGCGTCGTCGAGAATGCGCGCGACACGATCAGCTCCAAGCTCGACGAGATCCTGTCCCTCCTCAAGAAGGAGAACGGGGCGATGGAGACCTACGGCAAGATCCTCGGCGAGACGTCCACCGGCCTGAGCAACCGCAGCGCCATCTCGAAGGAGTTCCTGGAGAAGATCGTCGGCGTGATGGCGACCGCGACGCGGACCTCGATCGAGAAGCGCAACCAGCTCGTCACCTCGATGAAGGACAAGTCGAGCGAGCTGCAGGAGGTGAAGTCCAAGCTCGAGGAGTACAAGAGGCTCGCCGATACCGACGCGCTGACCCAGCTCCACAACCGGCGCGCCTTCGACAAGGAGATCGCCCGCATCTACGACAGCAGCCGCGGCGTTACCTTCGGCGCACTGATGCTCGCCGACATCGATCGCTTCAAGACCGTCAATGACTGCTACGGCCACCCGGTCGGCGACCGCATCATCCAGATCGTCGCCGGCGTCATCAAGGCGGCCGCCGGCGAGCGCACCTTCGTCGCCCGCACCGGCGGCGAGGAATTCGCGCTGATCCTCGAGGGGATGGGCGAGGAGTCGACCGAGCGGCTTGCCGAGCAGATTCGCGTCACCGTTGCCGAGACGCCCTTCGTCAACGTCGCCTCCGGCACCAATTACGGCCCGATCACGATCTCGCTCGGGACCTGCATGGCGACGCAGGCGCAGGGTCCCGACGAGCTCTACATGAAGGCCGATCGTGCGCTCTACGCCTCGAAATCGGCCGGCCGCAACCGCGTCACCCGCTATTCGGCGCTGTCGGAAGGCCGGTTCACCAAGGGCTGGATGCTCTACCGGCGAGACTAGGCATCCAGCCTGGCGGAGCTACTGCCCCGAGAAATGCGGTCCGACCACCATCAGCGCCACGGCAGCGATCGCCAGCAGGATGCCGATCGCCTCATAGGTCCCGACCTTCTCGCCGAACCAGGCGAAGGCGACGAGGTTGACGGCGACGAGCTGGATCACCGCCGACAGGCTGAGCGCGATGCCCATGCCGAAATCGCGGATCAGCCGCAGCATGATCAGGTTGCCGGCCGAATAGAGCGCCAGCACAAGCACAAGCCGGGCCAGCCCCGGCTGCAGCGCCCATGCCTTGGCGGAGCTTGCCGCGGCCAGAAAGATCAGCGTCGATGCGCCGAGCTGCGTCAAGCCTGCCAGATTCACCTGCCGCTCCCTTTGCTGTTGTTTGCATTCTCATCCCGCGATATCGCGGGGAAAGCAAGCGGTCGCGGCGCCTCTCCCGCAGCGCGGGCCACGGCCGTCCCGCCGGCCTTCTTTCAGGGCTTGATCTTCGCGAGAACCGGGTTTAGAAGCCGGCATCCTCGGCGGGCGACCCGAGCCGCCGTGATCCGTTAGCGCGCTTCGTGTTGAATGGAAGGGGCCATAGCTCAGTTGGGAGAGCGCTTGAATGGCATTCAAGAGGTCAGGGGTTCGACTCCCCTTGGCTCCACCAGTTCCCGAACCGGCATCGACGGCGACCCGGCTGTCCGGAGGCGGATGAAGAGGGCTCTTCGGTTTTTTGACTTTTCCGGCCTGAAGAACACGGTTTGTCTTTCCGCTCACCCTCCTTCAACGTTTTCGTGTAAGAATAGGCATGAGTTTTCTCCGGCTTTGGTCTCAACAATGACAAAGTCGGCATGAGTTAGGGGTAGTCGCGCAGGAAGGACCTGGGCAGGCCGGCATCCGCATCCCGCAGTTTGACGGATTCGGTTGACGGCCGGCAGCACCCGGTTCGAAGCTGCGCGCGAGTGGATTGCAGGGCGACATGGCTACACGCAGGAAGAACGGGCCGACGGAACTGCGCAGCGCGCTGGCGACATGCCGGACCGCCTTCGTCGGGATCGCGGTGGTCAGCGGCCTGGTCAACATCCTCTACCTGACCGGCTCCTTCTACCTGCTCGAGATCTACGACCGCGTCCTGCCGAGCAGCAGCTATCCGACGCTGGTCGCGCTCAGCCTGCTGGCGCTGCTGCTCTATTCCTTCCAGGGCGTCTTCGAGATCGTGCGCGGGCGCATGCTGGTGCGCGTCGCCGGCGTGCTCGACGAGATCATGAACCGCCGCGTCTTCCGCGCCGTCATCCTCGCCCCGCTCAAGGTCAAGACGCGCGGCGACGGGCTCCAGGCGATGCGCGATTTCGACCAGATCCGCTCCTTCCTGTCGAGCGCCGGTCCGAGCGCCATGTTCGACCTGCCCTGGATGCCGCTCTATATCGGCATCTGCTTCCTCTTCCATCCATGGATCGGCTGGGCCGCCATCGCCGGCGTGATCGTGCTGATCATCCTGACGGCGACCACCAACATGCTGTCGGAGGAGCCGGCGCGCAGCACCGCGGAAGCCTCGTCGGCGCGTGACGGCCTCGCACAGGCTTCGTATCGCAACGCGGAGGTCATCCGGGCGATGGGCATGTCGCCCGAGGTCGCCGACATCTGGGAAAAGCGTAACGCCGACTACCGCCTGCTCAACCGCCGTTCCGCCGACGTCAGCAACGGCATGGGCACCATCTCCAAGGTGTTCCGCCTGGCGCTGCAGTCGGGCGTGCTGGCGGTCGGCGCGGTGCTGGTGATCCAGGGCCGCGCGTCGCCCGGCATCATCATCGCCGCTTCGATCCTGACCTCGCGGGCGCTTGCCCCGGTCGAGCTGTCGATCGCCAACTGGCGCGGCTTCACCTCCGCCCGCCATAGCTGGGCGCGGCTGCGCGAGCTGCTCTACCACATTCCGGAGCCGGAGGAGCCGCTCGCCTTGCCGGCGCCGCATCGCAGCCTCGAGGTCGAAGGCCTCGCCAGCGGCCCCCCGACCCAGAACCGTATCGTCATCGCGGAGGTCGGGTTCTCGGTCGAGGCCGGCAGCGCCGTCGGCGTGATCGGCCCCAGCGCCTCTGGCAAGTCGACGCTGGCGCGTGCCCTGCTCGGCATCTGGCCGGTCTATCGCGGCTCGGTGCGCCTTGATGGCGCCGCGCTCGACCAGTGGCATCCCGATATTCTCGGCCGCCATGTCGGCTATCTGCCGCAGGACGTGGAGCTCTTCTCCGGCACGGTGGCGCAGAACATCGCCCGCTTCCGCGCCGACGCCACCGCCGAGCAGATCGTCGCAGCCGCGAAGGCGGCGCATGTGCACGACCTGATCCTGCAGCTGCCGGAAGGCTACGACACCGAGATCGGCCCGCATGGCGCGGCGCTGTCGGCCGGCCAGCGCCAGCGCGTCGCATTGGCGCGGGCGCTGTTCGGCGACCCGTTCCTGATCGTGCTCGACGAGCCCAATTCCAACCTCGATGCGGAAGGCGAGCAGGCGCTGACGGAATCGATCCTCGACGTGCGCCGGCGCGGTGGCATCGTCATCGTCATCGCGCACCGGCCGAGCGCGCTCGCCGGCGTCAACATGGTGCTGACCATGAGCGAGGGCCGCGCCGTCGCCTTCGGGCCGAAGGACGAGGTGCTGGCGCGCGTGCTGCAGCGCCAGCAGCCGGCGGCCGAGCGCCAAACCGCCGCGCAGCTCAAGGTCGTCAATGACGGCCGCGACGGGTGACGGAGATGGAGCAGGAAACCCCAGTCCCGAAGAACCAGTCGCGCATGTCGCTGCGCAAGCATCTGCTGCTATCGGGCCTGCTTTCCCTGTGCCTCGTCGGCGGTGTCGGCGGCTGGGCCTATTCGAGTAACCTCGCCAGCGCCGTCATCGCCTCCGGCACAGTCGTCGTCGACAGCAACGTCAAGGAGGTCCAGCACGCCGATGGCGGCATCGTCGGCGAGATTCTCGTGCGCAACGGCGACCATGTCCAGGCCGGCCAGGTGCTGATCCGGCTCGACCAGACGCTCACCCTCGCCAATCTCAAGATCGTCAAGGCCACCCTGGCGCAGCTTCTTGTCCGCCGGGCGCGGCTCGAGGCCGAACGCGACGGCGAGGACGAATTCACCGTCCCGCCGGAGGCGATCGAAATGGTCGAGAACGGCGAGGCGAGCCGCATCGTCATCGGCGAGCGCAAGCTCTTCGAAAGCAGGC
>CAYYZC010000167.1:0-7052 GCA_964475605.1 uncultured Chelativorans sp. | reverse complement strand
ACGAAAGCGGGTAGCGGGGCAGCACCCTATCATCATGGCGATCTGCGCCGCGCACTGCTCGCGGCGGCCGAGGCCGAACTGTCGGAAAAGGGCGTCGAAGGCTTCAGCCTGCGCGGCTGCGCCAAGCGCGCCGGCGTCTCGCATGCCGCGCCTGCGCATCATTTCGGCGATGCCGCGGGCCTGCTCTCGGCATTGACGGCGGAAGGGTTCCGGCGCTTCGTGGCGACGGTCGACCGCCGCAAGGCGGACGCGCAGGCGACCGACCCGCGTGCCGCGCTGATCGCAGCCGGGCTCGGTTATGTCGGGTTCGCGATGGCGAACCCCGCCCTGTTCCGCCTCATGTTCACCTCGAACAGGCCCGACTATGCCGACGAGGAACTGGAGGCTGCGGCGCGAGCGGCGTTCGAGCAATTGCTGGAAACGGTGGGTGCGGCCGACGGCCTTTCCGATCCGCTCGCATCGGAAGCCGGCCGGCACGATGTCGCCGCCCTCTGGTCGGTCGTCCACGGCCTGTCGGAGCTGCTTCTGTCCCGCCGCCTGACATTCATAGCGGCGCTCCCGCCCGAGGAGCGCGAGCACGCCATCGCGTCGATCCTCGAACGCGTGACGACGCGCTAGACCTTGGCTTCGGAGACCGTCGCGTCGATATGGTCGACCAGCGCGTCGGGCAGCTTGAGCCGGCCGGCCAGCATGTCGAGATAACCGCGCTCGGCCCGCGTCTCCGGCTCGATGGCGATGCGCGAGGCGGTGTAGAGCTCGACGCGCTGGGCCTCCGTCTTCGCCGCCGCGACCAGATCGTCGATATCCACCGGGCGATCGAGCTCGCGCTTCAGAAACGCCTCTTCCTCCCTGTCGAGCCCGGAAAGCTGCATCCGGTCCATGATCCGCGCGCGCTCATCCTCGTCGATATGGCCGTCGGCACGTGCTGCGGCAACCATGGCGCGGGCGATGGCGAGCGCGAACTCGGCCTCGCCCTGCGGCGCCTGCGAGGGATGGAAGCTGTCGTTCTGCGGCGGCGCCAGCAGCTCCGGCCCGGCGCCGGTCGTCGCGGAAGCCGCCGGCTTCCTGCCGCTCTGGTAATCCTGATAGGCCTTGTAGGCGAGGCCGGCGACGGCGGCCATGCCGCCCACCTTCAATGCCGAGCCGGCCAGCTTGCGGCCCGGCCCGGTGAGCAGCAGGGCGGCAAGCGCACCCACCGCCAGCGGATTGTCCTTGGCCATCTGGATCGCCTTGTTCTTCGAGCCGCCGAAGGAGCTTCCCGTTCTGGAGCCCAGCAGGTCGTCGAGCAGCTTCTTCGGGTCGAGCATAGGATTCTCCGTGGATGATGGTGGGAGGACAGGTAGGCGCGGCACCCCGGCTTTACAATAACGCCGCCGGCGAGCAGCTCAGCGGCCGATATGACGTCCCCTGCCGCGGCTTTCCGCCAGCGTGACCTGACGCTGCCGCTCGGCATAGCGCGACCTGTCGGCATCGCTCCGCTCGTCGCGGCAATGGTGGCAGGCAACCCCCTCGGCGAATTCCGGACGCGCCCTGTCGGCTGCCGTCAACGGTCGCCTGCACGCGCGGCAGAGCGTCGACGCGCCCTGGACCAGGCCATGGCCGACCGAGACGCGCTCGTCGAAGACGAAGCATTCGCCTTGCCACATGCTCTCCTGCGGCGCGACCTCCTCGAGATATTTCAGGATGCCGCCCCTGAGATGGCGGACATCGTCGATGCCGAGCGACTTCACATAGGCGGTCGCCTTCTCGCAGCGGATCCCGCCGGTGCAGAACATGGCGACCGTGCGGCCGGCCAGCACGTCGCGATTGGCCCTCGCCCAGTCCGGAAACCGGCTGAAGCTCTCCGTCGCCGGATCGATCGCGCCCTCGAAGCTGCCGAGCGCCACCTCGTAATCGTTGCGCGTGTCGATGACGATCGTCGCGGGGTCCGCGATCAGCGCGTTCCAGTCGCGCGGCTCGACATAGGCGCCGCGGCGGCCGGGATCGACCGCCACGCCCATGGTGACGATTTCCCTCTTCAGCCGCGCCTTCATCCTGTGAAAGGGCGGCACAGCGGCACGGCTGTACTTGACGTCGAGCCCGTCGAAGCCGGGCAGCGCGCGGAGGAAGGAGACGAGGCGGCCGATCGCCTCGTCGCTTCCCGCCACCGTGCCGTTGACGCCTTCGGCCGCCACCAACAGCGTGCCGCGGAGATCGAGCGACCCGCACAATGCGCGCAATTCGTCGCGCAGCCGTGCCGGCGCCCCGACCGGAGCGAACCGGTAGAGCGCTGCGACCAGGAACGGCTTGTCGGCTGGCATGTCCATTTCCGGGCAATAGGTCGCCGGTCCGGCGAATTCAAGCCTGTCCACCTCCCCGCCTGTCGCCACGACAATGGCGGCACGAAGCGATGGAGATGCCGATGGACGCGCAAGAGATGAGGGAAGCGATCGCCGAGGAGGCAGGCCGTCTGCGGGTCGAGCCGGCAGCACTCGCCGCGGTGGTGGAGGTGGAGAGCGGCGGGCGCGTCTTCGCGCTGGTCGATGGAAGGCAGGAGCCGCTGATCCGCTTCGAGGGTCATTATTTCGATCGCCGTCTCAGCGGCGCCAGGCTGCAGAGAGCGCGGCGCGCCGGCCTCGCCTCGCCGACCGCCGGCGCGGTCCGCAACCCCGCCTCGCAGGCTCAGCGCTGGCTGCTCTTGCGCCGGGCGACGAGGATCGACCGCGCCGCGGCGCTCGAATCGGTCTCCTGGGGGATCGGCCAGGTCATGGGCGCGCACTGGTCGTGGCTCGGCTATGGCAGCGTCGAGGATCTCGTCGCCGAAGCACGCGCCGGCCTGCATGGCCAGTTGCGGCTGATGTGCCGCTTCATCGCCAAATCCGGGCTCGACGATGCGCTCCGCCGTCGTGACTGGCAGGCTTTCGCGCGCGGCTACAACGGCCCCGGCTTCGCGAGACACCGCTATGACGAGAAGTTCGCCGCAGCCTACGGGAAGGCGCGCGCGGAGCCGGCAGCCCCGCCCCCGACGCCCATCCCTTCCCGCAAGGATCGGCCACGCGGCATCCTCCCGCGCCTGCTTCTCTATCTGTCGAAAAGGCTTGGCATCGCCCGCCGCCGGAGCGTAATCGGAGGGCGATGACGCGGCCGGAAAGGATGTCGGGATGCGGAAGGACGGGCAGAAGACCGAAGCGCTCAGGAACGCGATCGCCGGCCAGAAGGTGATCCCGGTGCTGAAGATCGGGAAGCTCGCCGATGCCGTCCCGCTCGCACGGGCCCTGGCGCGCGGCGGCCTGCCGGCGATCGAGATCACCTTACGCACCGCCGACGCACTCGATGCGATCCGGCTCGTAGCGGCGGAAGTGCCGGAGGCGACGGTCGGCGCCGGCACGATCCTCGATGCCCGCCAGTTCGAGCAGGCCGCAGATGCCGGCGCGCGCTTCATCGTCAGCCCCGGAACGACGCAGGCGCTGCTGGATGCCGCCGCCGACAGCGATGTCCCGCTGCTGCCCGGCGCGGTGACGCCGAGCGAGATCATGGCGGCGCGGGAGAAGGGCTACAGCTTCCTGAAATTCTTTCCCGCCGGGCAGGCCGGCGGCCCGGCCTTCCTGAAGGCGCTGGCCGCGCCCCTTGCCGGCGTCGAATTCTGTCCCACGGGCGGCGTCGATGTCGGCAATGCGGGGGACTATCTGGCGCTGTCCAACGTGGCCTGCGTCGGCGGCTCCTGGGTCGCGCCCGACAAGACGGTCCAGGCCGGCGATTGGGAACGCATCGAGATTCTCGCCCGCGAGGCCGCCGGGCCGACGCAAGGCTGACCCGGCACCGGAAAAGCCCGAACCCGCTTCCTCTACTTCATCGGGCAGAGCAAGCGCATATGACCTCGCGAGGTCGGATGGCTCCGCCGTCATCCTCGGGCCCGACCCGAGGATCTGCTCCGGCTTGCGGAATTCTCGACATATTCCCGGCTAACGGCGACCGTGCGGCAGATCCTCGGGTCGGGCCCGAGGATGACGGCCTGAGAGCACGCCCCATATGCTTGTCCTCCCTCCGATAGGAAGGAGCCCGGTCAGTTCGTCTCGAAGCGTGCCACGGAGAGGAAGACGACGGCCTTGCCGGTCAGCCGGTTGGCGACGACCGGTGTGCTATCCTTGGCGAAACCGGCCGTATAGACGGTCGAGGGCGCCTCACGCAGCTCGCTCGGCAGGGTTTCCGGCAGGGACGGATCGCTGCGCATGGCGGTTGCTTCCGGCTGCAGAGCCCAGCGGGTAAGGTCTTGCGGCACCGGCAGGACGATCGCCTGCCGCTCCTGGCTGGCCATGCCCGGTTTCGCCCGGCGCGACTTCTCGGTCGTGCGCACGCCCGAATCGAGCGCCGCCATCACCGTCTCGCCTTCCGACCGGCTGACCACCGCGGCGCGCGGGGTGGCGGAGGCGGTGGCAGCGACCGGCGGCAGGCGGTCGAGCGTCACCTTGGGATCGGGGTCGAGACCGCCCGGACGCAGGTTCTGCTTGGTATCGTCGACCAGATCGGAACCGGTGGTGGGCAGGGAAGCCAGCACGAACACCTCTCCGCCGGCCGTATCCGCCGCCGTCGCGGAGGCGGCTTCGGCGCTGCCGAGCGAGGCGAGCAGCGTCTCGTCCTTGCGCGGCGTCGGCAGCGGGACGTTGTTGATCACCACGTCGGCGCGCGCTTCCTCCGCGCTCATGGCGAGCAGTTCCCTGATCGCCTCGGAGCCGACCGAAGGCGCCGGGCTGCCGGCGATGGAGGCGACCGGCATGTCGCCGTCGGAGGCGGCAAGCTGCGCCAGCGCCTCGGCGTCGGCATCGGTTACGGCCTGTGCCGGCTGGTAGTCGGGCCGCCGGCTCGGAAGCGGCACATTGACCGCGACCTCGACCGGCGCGACGACGTCCTCGCCCGGCTCGGTCGGAAGCATGGCGGCATTCGCCAGCGCCTGGCTTGCGGCGGCGACGGCAAGCGGAGCGCCGACATCGACGCTCGGGCGCGGCGCATCCAGCGGAATCGGCACGCTGCGCGCCGGCAGCGCGGCGAGGATCGTCTCGGGCGTCGTGGGCACGGCCTGCTGCGGTTGCGGCGGCTGCTGCCGGGCCGCCGAGGCGCGCGGCGCGGCGGCACTGGCGACGACCGGAGCGGAAGCCTCGACATTGTCCTCTTCCTCGTCGGCGCCGCCGCCGAACAGCGCGGCCAGGAAGCCGCGGCCTGAACCGGAGCCGGAATCGTTCCTTGCGATGGCGATCGACCCGCCGCCCTTCTTGCGCGCATCGTAAGCGGCGAGCGCCTGCTTGTAGCCGGGCAGCGGCTTGCCGTCGGAAGGCACATGGATGGTCTTGCCGTCCGGGAACAGCGCCAGCAGCTCGCCACGGCTCATCCGCGGCCAGGAGCGCACATTGCCGGTGTCGAGATGGACGAAGGGCGCGCCGGAGGTGGGATAGTAGCCGACGCCGCCGCCCTCGGCCTTGAAGGCGGCCGCGCGCAGCTTGGACAGCTTCACGCCGGGAATGTAGAAATCCAGCGCCTTGCCGAGCATATGCTGGCTCTGCTTGGCGACGCCCGAGGAGCGGTTGCGCAGCATGGCGTTGGTCGCGGGCGAGCGATAGGCGGAGACGACATGGATGTAGTCTTTGGCGCCGACCGAACGGTAGACCTCCCAGACCAGGTCGAGCAGCCGCGGGTCCATCTTGGCCGGTTCGTTGCGGCGCCAGTCGCGCAGGAAGCGGTTGATCTGGTCGAGGCCGCTCTGGAGATAGCGGCCGTTGCGCTTGTAGGTGATCTCCGCGCGTTCCTTGGTGTGGATGAAGTAGAGCTTGAGGGACCGTGTCTCGGCGGCGGCATGCGAGGTGGCGGATAGCGAGAGAAGTACCAGGGCGAACGCGGCGCCCAGCCATTTCGGCCCAGAATATCCCATTTCCCGTCCTACGATCTTAAATCGCTTGATGACAGTCAAAGCGAAGCCCTTGCTGGCTCATTATAGTCGGCTCGTATTTGTCCCCTGAGGCTGACGCCAGGGCGCGACACCGCTCCCTTATCAACCCTAATGGTTAATCCCCGCTTATTGAAGCGTGAATGCGATAAGACCGTGGCGATATCGTGGCACTTGTCCACAGACGTAAGTCTGGTAAATGATTGACTAATCCGTCCTGACGGACTTTTGCCCGATTCGCTGCATGATTCGCCGGCAGGCGTGGCCTTCCATGGGGAGGGGCGGCTACGGTTGAGGCCGCGCTGGCCCCGAATAGCGTACCGCTAGCCGGCGAGGCGTTCCGGCCGCTCCTCGTCGGGGTCGATGCCGAGCTCCTTGAGCTTGCGGTAGAGCGTCGAGCGGCCGATACCGAGCCGACGCGCGACCTCGCTCATCTGACCGCGATAGTGGTCGAGCGCGAGCCGGATCATCTCGTTCTCGATCTCCGCCAGCGGCCGCACATTGCCGCGTTCGTCGAGCGCGTTGAGAATGCCGGGCTGCGCCGGCGCCGCCTCCTCGCCCTCCTCGGCAAGGGCGATGCGCGCCGCCGAGATCGCATCCGCAAGCGCCGCCTCGTCGCTGTCCGCGGCGAACGGTTCGGGGCGCCGGCCATCAGGCAGGCGGTCGAGCTGCGCCCTGATCTGCGGGAACTCGTCGACGGTCAGCGTCTCCGCGTCGCTGAGCACGACGGCGCGGAAGATGGCATTCTCCAGCTGGCGGATGTTGCCCGGCCAGTCATACTGCGCCAGCAGCGCCAGCGCCTCCTGGCTGATCCCCTTGACCCGGCTGTCGCCTTCGGCAGCGGCTATGCGCGAGATGAAATGGCGGACCAGGAGCGGGATATCCTCGCGCCGCTCGCGCAGCGGCGGCACATGGATCGGAAAGACGTTGAGCCGGTAGAACAGGTCCTCGCGGAACTGCCCGTCGCGAACCCGCTGGATCAGGTCGCGATGGGTGGCCGAGATCAGGCGGATGTCGACCTTGACCGTGGCGCGCCCGCCGACCGGGTCGACCTCGCCCTCCTGGACGGCGCGCAGCAGCTTGACCTGCACGTCGAGCGGCAGGTCGCCGATCTCGTCGAGGAACAGCGTGCCGCCAT
>CAYYZC010000166.1:0-7064 GCA_964475605.1 uncultured Chelativorans sp. | reverse complement strand
CCGACCCGATCGAGGCCAAGAAGTTCACCAAGCGCATCGCCTTCAACGTCATCCCCCATATCGACGTCTTCCTTGACGACGGCTCGACCAAGGAGGAGTGGAAGATGATCGCCGAGACCAAGAAGATGCTCGACCCGAAGATCAAGCTCACCGCGACGGCGGTGCGGGTGCCGGTCTTCATCGGCCATTCGGAGGCGGTCAATATCGAGTTCGAGCATCCGATCACGGCCGACGAGGCGCGCGACATCCTGCGCGAGGCGCCTGGCTGCCTGGTCGTCGACAAGCGCGAGGACGGCGGCTACGTCACGCCGCTCGAATCCGCCGGCGAGGACGCGACCTATATCAGCCGCATCCGCGAGGACCCGACGGTCGAGAACGGGCTCAACATGTGGGTCGTCTCCGACAATCTCAGGAAGGGTGCGGCGCTGAACACGGTGCAGATCGCCGAGCTGCTGCTTGCCCGCGGGCTGATCCAGCCGAAGAAGCGGGCCGCCTGAATCCGGCAGGCGTCAAAGAAGGACCCGCCCGGCGGGATCGTGCCGGGCGGGTCCTGGAACAATGCTACTCGTGTCGAAAGGCGGTCAGTCCGCCTTCTCGACCTTGACTGGAGGTTTTGCGTCGGCCGCCGTCGACATGACGCTTGCCGTTTTCAGCTCCTTGTCGAGCGAGGCACTCACGTCCTTGTTCATCGAGCAGGCCAGCGCGGCGGATGCCGAGAAGCCAAGAATGGCGGCGACTGCGAGCAACGTCTTCATGCGGGACTCCTCCATCTTGCGACCCTTGCGAGGATAGCAAGCCCCGCCGGCCCGGCATAATCACGCTTTGGTGTGCCGCGGCCTCACCGGACCGCCTCGACCGCATAGCCCTGTTCGCGCAGCAGCGCGACGACGCCCTCCGGGCCCGGCAGATGCAGGGCGCCGACGGCGATGAAGGCCCCGCCCTCGTCGAGATAGGGCACGGCGCGCTCGGCCATGGTGTGGTTGCGCTCAGTGATCACGGCTTCCTCGAATGCGGCATAGCCCGCATGCGAGGCCGGCCCCTTGGCGGGCAGGGCGGCGCGGAAGAACGGCCAGAAAAGCCCGGTCTCGCCGTCGAGATAGATCAGCGTCATCGTCTCGATCAGGTCCTCGATCCGGTCGCCGAGCCTAATCGTGTCCACCAGCCCCTGGACGTGGACGTCCATCGGCAGCGAGGCCATCGCCTCGAGCTGCTCGACGGCGGTCTCGAGCCCTTCCAGCGTCTTGCCCTCGGCCTGCGCCTTTCGCGCCAGGAGATCGTCCAGCACCGGCGCGCCGGCTTCCTGCCGCGCCAGCTCGCAGGCGGGGAGCGAGAAGGCGGCGACGAGCATCCACGGCTTTATCTTGCGCACCGATTCCGGCGGAATGCCGCGTTCGTCGAGAGCCGCCTCGACCATCGGGCGATCCTCCTCGGCGATCAGGGAGAAGAGCTCGGTCTCGTCGGTGAACATCATCAGGTCCGGCCGCGACATCAGCGCGGCGAGCATCTTCTGCTGGTCGAGCGCGTCGGTCGTCTCGATGACCAGCGTGTCGGCGGCATCGAACGCCTCCTCGGCGGCCGGCGCGAGATCGGTGACGCGCGGATCGGCGGTGTGCATCGTGCCGAAGAGATATGAGGGTGCTGCCCCCTCGGCCTCGATCCGCCACAGCAGCGAGCCGCCATTCTCCGCCTTCGCCGCTTCTTCCCGGATGCCTTGTAGCGCGGCCGGGTCGCTGGCGGCCATCTCGGCAAGCATGTCGGCGCCCTCGCAGGCATTCGCCGCTTGCGCCGGGGCAGGGCCGGCCGACGCGATCAGGAGTGCGGCGGCGAGCAGTCCGACAAGCAGCAGGTTGAGCGCTGCCAGCGCGCGAAGCGCCTGCTCGGCAAGCATGTCGGACGAAAGGCGTGACGATCTCATTGCGGCAGGCTAGCCGGGAAATGCGGTGAAAGCGTTAAGGCGCGGTGGACATCTGTCTGCTTCAGGCGCGCGGATGGGCCGCGTCGTAGATCTCCATCAGGCGGGTCGTGTCGACCTGCGTATATGTCTGCGTGGTCGACAGGCTGGCATGGCCGAGCAGTTCCTGGATGGTGCGCAGGTCGCCGCCGCGCGCCAGCAGATGGGTGGCGAAGGAATGGCGCAGCGCGTGCGGCGTCGCCGTGTCGGGTAGGTCGAGCGCGGAGCGCAGCTTGCGCATCTCGCGCTGGACGATGGCGGACGCCAGCGGGCCGCCGCGCGCGCCGCGGAACAGCGGCGTGCCCGCTTCGAGCCTGTAGGGGCAGAGCCTGCGATATTCCCTCACGGCCTCGAAGGCGACGGCCAGCACCGGCACCAGCCGCGTCTTGCCGCCCTTGCCGGTGACGCGCAGGCTTGCGTCGCCCGGATGGCGCAGCGCGGCGCCGTCGATGCCGAGCGCCTCGGAGATGCGCAGGCCGGAACCATAGAGAAGCGTCAGCAGCGCCGCGTTGCGTGCGGCGATCCAGGGCTCCTCCGCCAACTGTTCACCGGCGCTGACGACACGTCTGGCGTCTGAAGGCGTCAACGGCTTGGGCAGTGATTTCGGCTGCTTCGGGGCGCGGATGGCCGCCGCCCCGGCCGCATTGGCCAGCCCGCGCTTCTCGAGGAAGCGCAGCAGCGAGCGGATGCCGGCCAGCCCGCGGCCGAGCGAGCGGGCGCCGGCGCCGTCCTTGCGGCGGGACGCGAGGAAGGCGCGCAGATCGGCCGGCTTCAGCTCGGCCAGATCCGCCAGGCCGGGCGGGCCGCCGCAATGGCCGGTGAGGAAATGCAGGAGTTGGCGGGTGTCGCGCTCATAGGCCTCGACCGTCAGCTTCGCCAGCCGCCGCTCGGAGGCGAGCGAAGCCAGCCAGTCGGCGCGCGCGCGCTGGAGGTCGGGCCGGGCGTTGACGAGGAATTCGCTCATGCATGCTCCGCTTGGCTCCGCATCATCCTGTCCCCGATCCGGTTAGCGGCGCGTGAAGAATTGATTAGAGGCGCGCGTCCCAATACAGATCGGAGCGATGGACAGGCTGAAAAATCCGATCCTGATGGCCGCGATCGGCGCGCCGCACGGGCTGCGCGGCGAATTGCGGGTGAAGACCTATACGGGCGACCCGCTGGCGCTGGGCGATTACGGGCCGCTGCGGAGCGGGGACGGGCGCGCATTCACCGTCGCCGCCCTGCGGCCGGGCAAGAATGTCGTGATCGTCCGTTTCGCCGAGGTCCGCGACCGCACGGCGGCCGAAGCGCTCAGCGGGACCGAGCTCTTCGTCGAGCGCGACGCGCTGCCGGCCGATCTCGAGGAGGACGAGTTCTACCATGCCGACCTGATCGGCCTCGAAGCGCGCGACGCGGCCGGGACGGTGCTCGGCCGCATCGCGGCGATTCATGATTTCGGCGGCGGCGACATCATCGAGCTGCGCCTGCCTGCCGGGCAAAGCGCGATGATCCCGTTCACCAGGGATGCGGTGCCGTCGATCGACGTCGAGGCGGGCATTGTCGTCGTCGATGCCGTGGCGGCGGGACTGGAAGACTTGCCGGAACCGAAGCGAAGCGACCCGGCTACTTGAAAGCCGGTGTCGGTGTGTATAATTACACATGCGCAGCCGCGACATCATCAAGCGCCTCGAAGCGGATGGGTGGAGGGCGGTGGCCCGGAAGGGCAGCCATGTGCAGTTCAGGCATCCGGTGAAGAAGGGGAGGGTGACGGTGCCCGATCCGAAACGCGATGTCCCGATCGGTACCCTGCGCAGCATAGAACGCCAGTCCGGCGTCAGGATGGATTGACCGAGATGGCCAACTATATCGCTATCATCCACAAGGATCCCGACAGTGATTTCGGGGTTTCGTTCCCCGATTTTCCCGGATGCATCAGCGCCGGCCGCAACCTCGACGAGGCGCGCGCCGGCGCGGCGGAAGCGCTCAGCCTGCACGTGGAAGGGATGGTCGAGGATGGCGAAGCGCTGCCGGAGCCGAGCACGCTCGAAACGGTGATGCAGGACCCCGCCAATCAGGGCGGCGTCGCCTTCCTCGTCGAGATCGGGATGCTGGAGCAGCGGGCGGTGCGGATCAACGTCTCGCTTCCCGAGAACGTGCTGAAGCGCATCGATGCCTTCACCAAGCGCGTCGGCTTCAGTCGTTCCGCCTTCCTGGCGCGCGCCGCCAGCCGCGAGATCGACCGCGCCGAGGCCGGCGAGCCGCGCTGACGATCTGACCATGGCCGATCCTCAGCCCCGCTTCCGCGCGACCGTGCTCACGCTCTATCCGGAGATGTTTCCCGGCCATCTCGGCCATTCGCTTGCCGGGAAGGCGCTTTCCGCCGGAACATGGTCGCTGGAGCCGGTGCAGATCCGCGATTTCGCGACGGACCGGCACCGCACGGTCGACGATACGCCGGCCGGCGGCGGCGCCGGCATGGTCATGCGCGCCGACGTGCTGGCGCGCGCGATCGACCACGCCTCGCCGGCGGGCGACGACAGGCCGCGCCTGCTGATGAGCCCGCGCGGAAGGCCGCTCGACCAGCGAACGGTGCGGCGCCTGGCGGAAGGCGAGGGCGCGGTGATCGTCTGCGGACGTTTCGAAGGCATCGACCAGCGCATCATCGAGGCGCGCGGGCTCGATGAGGTCTCGGTCGGCGACTACATCCTGTCCGGCGGCGAAGCGGCGGCGATGGTGCTGCTCGACGCAGTGGTGCGATTGCTGCCGGGCGTCATGGGCAATGAGGCGTCGGGCGAGGAGGAGAGCTTCGAGGCCGGGCTGCTGGAGCATCCGCACTATACCCGCCCGCAGGAATTCGAGGGCATGGCGATCCCCGAGATCCTGCTGTCGGGGAACCATGCGCGGATCGCGGAATGGCGCCGTGCGCAGGCGCTGGAGCTGACGCGGCAGCGGCGGCCCGACCTGCTTGCGCGCGAAGAGGGGAAAAATCCCGCGTCCAAGGGTGACAAGGCGCCCAAAAGGCTGTAAGAGCCCGCACCATCCCGGGCTGCGGTCCGGCTCCGTCAACAAATGCGGTGTATTCGCTCCTGCCTCCGCCCTGCCCATCGAGGACGGCCGGCATAGCCTTAGCGGTCACTGAACTGCATGGCGAGCGTCGAGCGCTCTGACTGTTCGAAGAACAAGAGGAATCCAGCGATGGACATTATCCGTCAGCTCGAGGCCGAGCAGGCCGCCAAGATCGAAGAGAAGCGCAAGCTGCCCGAGTTCCAGCCCGGCGACACGGTCCGCGTGCAGGTGCGCGTCACCGAGGGCACGCGCACCCGCGTGCAGGCCTATGGAGGCGTGTGCATCGCGCGCTCCGGCTCCGGCCTGCATGAGAACTTCACCGTCCGCAAGATCTCCTACGGCGAGGGCGTCGAGCGCGTCTTCCCGATCTATTCGCCGCTGGTCGAGGCGGTCGAGGTGGTTCGCCGCGGCAAGGTGCGCCGCGCCAAGCTCTATTATCTGCGTGACCGCCGCGGCAAGTCGGCCCGCATCTCCGAGAATACCGGCGTGCGCGCCCGCAAGCTGAACGAGGCCGAGCGCGCGGCGATTGCCGCCGAGCGGGCCCGCATCGAGGCCGAGAAGGTGGCTGCTGCCCAGGCGCTCGCCGCCGAGACCAAGGCCGAGGAAAAGGCCGGCGCCGAATAGGCGCGCGGCTCCCGGCGTCTGCCGGGCACGACCGTTTTCGACAAAGCGGCCCCGCATCGATGCGGAGCCGCTTTTTCATTGCCGGTCTTTCTTCGTTCGCGGAGGCTCAGGTCACCAGCTTGCGCTCGGCGAAGCGAGGATCCCGCCAAAACCCGGTCGTCATGATCTCGTCCAGAACCGAGACGGCGTCGAAGACGTCCGTGAAGCCGACATAGAGCGGCGTGAAGCCGAAGCGCAATATGTCGGGGGCGCGGAAGTTGCCGATCACGCCGCAGGCGATCAGCGCCTGCATGATCGGCCAGCCATGCTCGTGGGTGAGCGCCACCTGGCTGCCGCGCCGGTCGTGCCGGCGCGGCGTGACGATGTCGAAGCCGCGGCCGGCGAGCCGCTCCTCGGCCAGGTCCATGAAGAGGTCCGTAAGCTGTAGCGATTTCTCACGCAGCCGCTCCATCCCCGCTTCCTCGAAGATCGAGATGCTTTCGACCAGCGGCAGATAGGAGAGCACGGGCGGCGTGCCGCAGCGGAATTTCTCGATCGTCTCAGACGGCCGGTAGTCGATCTCGAAGGCGAAGGGCGCGGCATGGCCCTGCCACCCGGTCAGCGGGCTTTCGACATCGGCGAGATGCCGCCGGGCGACGAAAAGCCAGGCCGGGCCGCCGGGGCCTGCATTGAGGTATTTGTAGGTGCAGCCAACGGCGAAATCCGCCTCGCAGCCATTGAGGTCGACGGGAAGGGCGCCCAGCGAATGGGCGAGGTCCCAGATCACCAGCGCGCCGGCCTCATGGGCGGCCTGCGTGACACGCTCCATGTCGCGCAGACGACCGGTGCGGTAGTTGACATGCGACAGGCAGACGATCGCGGTGTCGCTGCCGATCAGGTCCAGAACGCTGTCGTCATCGTCGCCCGCGAGCTGCAGCCGCGTGCCGGGGAAGACATTGGCGCTGGCGCCCTGGATGATGTGCATGTCGGTCGGGAAATTGTTGGCTTCCGAGATGACCCGGCTGCGGTCCGGGCGCAGCTTCCTTGCCGCGCAGAAGAGCTTGTACAGGTTGACGGAGGTGGAGTCGGCGACCAGTACCTCGCCCGGCTCGGCGCCCATCAGGCCGGCAAGCCGGTTCCCGAGATCGAGGGGAAGCATGTGCCAGCCTTCCTCGTTCCAGCTCCGGATCAGGCCCTGGCCCCAGCCGATGTCGAGCGCCTTGCCGATCGCGGGACCGGCTGCTTTCGGCATGGCTCCGAGTGAATTGCCGTCGAGATAGACCACGTCCGCGGGCAAGGCGAAGCGGTTGCGGAAGGTGGCGAGCGGATCGGCCGCATCGCGCTCGACGCAGCGGTTGCGCAGGACGTCGCCGCTGTCGCGAGCCGCCCTGATCGACTGGATCGTTGCCACCATCCCGGTGCCTTTCATGCATGCCTTGCGTAATCAGGAACTACAGCATGCGGC
>CAYYZC010000165.1:0-7072 GCA_964475605.1 uncultured Chelativorans sp. | reverse complement strand
TCTGATGGTGGGCGTGACAGGGATTGAACCTGTGACCCCTACGATGTCAACGTAGTGCTCTCCCGCTGAGCTACACGCCCATCAGCGCCGCGCATAGATCACAGATCGAGCCGGCGCGTCAATAGGGTTGCGGCCGCCTCAGGCCGCCTTGAGCATCTTCTCGACCTCGTTGACGAGGTCGCGCAGATGGAACGGCTTCGACAGCACCTTGGCATCCTTCGGCGCGTTGGAATCCGGGTTCAGCGCCACCGCCGCGAAGCCGGTGATGAACATGACCTTGAGGTCGGGGTCGATCTCGGTCGCGCGCCGCGCCAGCTCGATGCCGTCCATCTCGGGCATGACGATGTCGGTGAGCAGGAGCGAGAAGGGCTCCTCGCGCAGCCGCTCATAGGCGCTGGCGCCGTTGTCGTAGTCGATCACGTCGTACCCGGCCCGCTCCAGCGCCTTGACCAGAAACCGGCGCATGTCGTGGTCGTCTTCCGCAAGAAGAATTCTCGGCATATTCCCGTCCGAAAGCGATTCGCACAGCCGCGATCTTGCACGCAGCCTGTCCCTTTGCGCTATATGCGGGCCGCACGGTAAACATCAAGTGAAAGCTGCCTTTCCGGCCTTTCCCGCCAATATCGGGACCCGACATGGGCGCAGCCCGTGCGGCGATACCCGGCAGGCCGCAGGCTGGACAGGGCAGAACGGGAATGGCACGGTGATCGGGAATGGACAGACTGGCAGGGCTGTGGATGACGGCTGCGGACGACTTCGCCGAACTGGCGCCCTTCTCGCTCCGCTGCGCGGCGGAGCAGCGCGTGCCCTTCGTCTTCGACTCTCCCCATAGCGGCAGCCACTATCCCGCCCGCTTCATGGCGATGACGCGGCTCGACGAGAACACCATCCGCCGCTCCGAGGACTGCTATGTCGACGAGCTCTTCGCCGGCGCGGTGGCGCTCGGGGCGCCGCTGCTGGCGGCCGGCTTCCCGCGCGCCTATCTCGACGTCAACCGCGAGCCGTGGGAGCTCGACCCGCGCATGTTCACCGAGCCGCTGCCACCCTATGCGAATGCGCGCTCGGCGCGCGTCGCCGGCGGACTCGGCACCGTTCCGCGCCTGGTCGGCGAGGGGCTGGAGATCTATCACGGCAAGCTGCCCCTGTCGGAGGCGGTCGCCCGGATCGAGGCCGTCTACCGGCCCTATCACCGCTGCCTGAAGACGCTGCTCGCCGAGACGGCGGAGCGTTTCGGCTACGCCGTCCTCGTCGACTGCCATTCGATGCCGGCCAGCATCCGCCTCGGTGACAGCGGCGTGCGGCCGGACTTCATCGTCGGCGACCGGTTCGGCGTCTCCTGCTCGGCGGCGCTGACGGAAACGGCCATCGGCCTGCTTTCCGGGATGGGCTATACGGTGACCCACAACAAGCCCTATGCCGGCGGCTTCATCACCGAGCATTACGGGCGGCCGGCCCGGGGCCTGCACGCGATCCAGATCGAGGTCAATCGCGGCCTCTACATGAACGAGAACACGTTCGAGCGCACCCGCGGCTTCCCGACGCTCGCCGCCGACCTGACGCGCTTCATGGCCGAGATGATGTCGCTGCCCGACCATTTTTTCGGCAGCCTGCCGATCGCGGCCGAATGATGCCGCAGCCGGAGCTTCCTTGCCGGATCCGCATAAAAAGAAGACCGTATCGTTGTCGACGACACGGTCCAAGTCTAGGGAGGAAACGCCCAAGGAGGGCAATAACAGGTTGCCCTGTCTGATTCTGATCTAATTTTGCGCTGCACAAATGTCAAGCAGTATCGGAATGCCGCCTATTTTTTCCCCAACATGTCGGGCGGCGCGAGTTTGGGAGCACGGGATTTGAACTTGTCGCCTGATTTCATGCGCCAGCTGGCCGAGGTCGCAGCGCAGCAGACGCTGCCGCGCTTCCGGCAGGCCGGCGCGGTCGACAACAAGATCGACGGCGGCTTCGATCCCGTCACTGAGGCCGACCGCGAAGCCGAGAAGGCGATCAGGAAGCTGATCGGCGAGCGCTTCCCCGACCACGGCATCCTCGGCGAGGAATTCGGCGGCGAGAACGAGGACAGCCGCCATGTCTGGATCATCGATCCGATCGACGGCACCCGCGCCTTCATCTCCGGCCTGCCTCTGTGGGGCACGCTGGTCGGCCTGACGGAGGACCGGGACGCGATCGCCGGCATGATGTCGCAGCCTTTCACGCAGGAGCTGTTTCACGCCTGCGGCGACGGCTCCTTCTACGACGGTCCCGGCGGGCGCCGCAGGCTCGCGACCCGCAACACGACCGACATCGCCGATGCGATCATGTGCACGACGACGCCGGCGCTGTTCCAGGGCGAGCTCAGGGCGGCCTATGACCGGGTCGAGGCGGCGACGCGGCTCGCCCGCTACGGCACCGACTGCTATGCCTATGCGATGCTCGCCGCCGGCCATGTCGACCTCGTCATCGAGACCGGGCTGCAGCCCTACGACATCGTGGCGCTGATCCCGATCATCGAGCAGGCGGGCGGGGTGATCACGACCTGGGACGGCGGCGCGGCCGAGCAGGCCGGCCATATCGTCGCCGCCGCGACGCCGCAGCTCCATGCGCAGGCGGTCGAGCTTCTCGACGCCGCCTGAGCAATTCAGCCGCTGCCGGGAACGAAGGCGTCGAAGGCGGCGAGGAACTGCTCGCGATAGCGGTCCGCCTCCTGCAGGATCTCGTGGCGGGCGCCGTCGATGGTGACGAGCGATCCGCTGCGCAGCCCCTGCGCATAGCGTTCGATATGCGACGTCGAGACCACCTCGTCATTGCCGGCGGCGACGAACAGCGTCGGGATGCGCAGATTGCCGCGGAACTCCGGCGTCTCGGCGGCGCGCATCGCCATGCAGGCGGCGCGGATCCATGCCGCGGCAGGCGCGCCGAGCGCAAGGGCCGGATGGCGCGTGAAGAGCTCGACATTGCGGGCATGGCGGACCGGATCGCTGGTCAGGGTGCTGGTCGCCGGCAGGCCGGGCTCCCAGCGATTGCTGCCGCCGATGCGCAGCGACCCCATGCCGAGGGCGCACATCACGGTCGAGACGCGGTAGAGCGTGTCGGTGGAGACGGCGAGCCCGGCGAAATCGAGCAGCGGCGTGCTCAGCACCATGCGCCGCACGCGATTGACCAGGCGGGGCGCCGCCATCAGCGCGACCAGCGCGCCCATCGAATGGGCGAGCAGATAATAGGGGCCGCGGCAGTCGGGCAGCACCACCTGCTCGAACAGCGGCTCCACATCGCCGACATACTGGTCGAAGCTGTCGATATAGCCGCGATGGGGGTTGCGGATCATCCGGTCCGACAGACCCTGGCCGCGCCAGTCCATGATCGCGCTTCCGAAGCCGCGCTCGGAGAGGTCGCCGATCGTCTCGTGATATTTCTCGATGCATTCGTTGCGGCCGGTGAAGATGACGACCGTGCCCTTCAGCGGCCGCCCTGTCGCGGCGTAGCGCGCGAAGCGGACGCGCTTGCCGTCATGCAATGTCAGCCAGCCGGCGACCGCGTTTTCGGGCCGCGGGTTCGAGGGCGTCACGAGAAGCGGCGCTGAGGTTTCGGACGAAGCCATTTCAAGCATGATGAGAGTTCACGACCCGAGCCGTGATAGGAAGCCGGGCGCGCAAAATCAAAGGAATAATGGCTTCCGGAAAGAAGCGAACCGGAGGAGCGGTGGCTCCTCCGGCCCACTTGTCGAACCGGGAGGAAGGGACGTTACACCCGGATCGGCTGTGTTCGGGGCCCTCTCGGGATCCCCATCTTGCAAGGGGAGAATAGCCGTCCGCGCGTGAACGCCGCCCGAAGCGGCGGTTCATGTGGCGTTCATCTTCGCCTGCTGCATCGGCCCGAAAATCGGAATCGGTTTTCGGTAAGCACGATGCAGCAGATTCAAAGTGTTAGAGCGTCCTTTGTGCGTCCGAAAGGACGCACGGCGCTCTATGCGCCCCGCTCCTTGAAACGGGGCCGGGGGAAACCCAAATCATGATGCGCGGCCGCCGAGACAGGGGCCGCAGGGACAGGGGAAAGGCCATTCACGGCTTTCCACCGATGAGTCCGAAACGCGAACTTGTTGCTCACAGGAGAACAGAACCATGCGTCACGTCGATTTTTCACCGCTCTACCGTTCGACCGTCGGCTTCGACAGGCTCTTCACCATGCTGGATTCGCTTGCCCAGCCGGATAACGGTCAGACCTACCCGCCCTACAATATCGAACGCACCGGCGAGGATGCCTACCGCATCTCCATGGCCGTGGCCGGTTTCGGCGAGTCCGAGATCTCCATCGAGGCCCATCGCAACGTGCTGACCGTCAAGGGCGAGAAGGCCGAGGAGCAGGGCGAGGCCGAGTTCCTCTATCGCGGCATCGCCGCACGCGCCTTCGAGCGACGCTTCCAGCTCGCCGACCATGTCGAGGTCAGCGGCGCGACGCTGAAGAACGGCCTGCTCCATATCGATCTGAAGCGCAACATCCCGGAAGAGATGAAGCCGCGCCGGATCGATATCTCCGCGGCCGCCGCCAACTCGAAGCAGATCGAGGCCAAGGCCAAGTAAGGCGGGTTTCTTCAGTTTGGAAATGACGAGCGGCGCCCTTGTGGCGCCGTTCGTGCTTTCAGGCCAGCAATTCCCCCAGCCGGTCGACATCCTCGGCCGTGGTTGCGAAACTGGTCACGAGGCGGCACATCGCCTCGTCCGCACCGATCCGCGCATCGAGGCCGTGCGGCGGCTTCCATTCCTTGAAGACGGCGCCTTCGGCCGCCGTCCGTGCGATGCGGTCGCGCCGGATGATCGGAAACAACTCGTTGGCCTGCGGCTGCCAGGCGAGCCGCGCGCCGGTACCCGCCTCGATATGTCCGGCCAGACGCGTGGCCATCGTATTGGCATGGCGGGCGGTCTCCAGCCAGAGGTCGTCACGGAGATAGGCATCGAACTGCGCGGCGACGAAGCGCGACTTCGAGAAGAGCTGGGCAGCGCGCTTGCGCAGATAGGGGAAGGCCTCGGCCGGCGCGGGATCGAAGAACACCACCGCCTCGGCGCACCAGCAGCCATTCTTGGTGCCGCCGAACGAAAGCACGTCGACGCCGCGCTTCCAGGTCATCTCGGCGGGCGAGACGCCGAGCGAGACGAGCGCATTGGCGAAGCGCGCGCCGTCCATATGGAGCGGCAGCCGGTGCGCGTCGGCGATCGCTGCGATCGCGTCGAGCGCGGCGAGGGAGTAGAGGGTGCCGTACTCGCTCGCCTGGGTGACCGAGATCGCGGCGGGCTGGCCGGCATGGACGGAGCCGGGGTAAAAATGCTCCATCCGGGCGGAAAGATCGGCCGCGTCGATGCGCCCGATCGGTCCGTCGACGGGGCAGATGCGGCCGCCGCCGGTGAGATATTCGGGCGCTCCGCATTCGTCTTCGACCATATGCGCCTCGCGATGGGCGAAGAGCACGCCGCCGGGCTTGGCGAAGGCGGTATAGGCCAGCGCGTTGGCGGCCGTTCCCGTGCCGACGAAGAACACCGCCACCTGGCGCTCGAAGATCTCGCTGAACCGCGCCTCGACCCGTCCGTCGAGCTCGCTTGCACCGTAGGCCGGGGCATAGCCGCCGGCCTGCTCGACCAGCGAGGCGGCAATCTTCGGATGGGCGCCAGCCCAATTGTCGGAAGCGAAATACATGGCGGAATCCTGTTTCCTGTGGTCGCCTATTGACCGTTTCGGGGGCGCCGGATCAAGCCCCGGGATCGGCCGCACCCTTGCCGATCGGGCCCGAAACGCGCCTCACGCGAAATTTTGTTGCGCAACCACGTTTGAATTTTTGCTGAAAAGTCTTGCGACCCTGCTTTTTTTCTGTCATACAGAATTTAGGACAGCATTGCTGTCTTATTTATCGCGCGCATGGGAAGCGGAATTTGGCTTATGATAGGCCGGCTCCGGCTCCCATACGGGTGTGCGAGGCTGCAGGACCACCGCGCAGCCTTCGCCGGCATCCGTGACAGGCGAGTGCCGGAAGGCCCTCGCCGGGACCGGTTTTCGTAAGGCTTGCCGCATCATGCCGGCAGCGCACCCGTAGCAGGGCGCGTCTGCAGGCATAGTCGACCGCCCCGCCAGGGCCCAGATCAGGAGGACAGGCGATGACGCATAAGACGCCATCTGAACCGGCCGGGACTGCCCTGGCTGCTCGGACCGCGACTACAGCGGACAAGCCCCGCGGCCTTTGCGGTCTGCCTCCCCGGACCGGACTCTACGATCCGCGCAACGAGCACGATGCCTGCGGCGTCGGCTTCATCGCGCAGATGAAGGGCGTGAAGTCGCATGGCCTCGTCGAGGACGGGCTGTCCATGCTCGAGAACCTCACCCATCGCGGCGCGGTGGGCGCCGACCCGCTGGTCGGCGACGGGGCGGGCGTGCTCGTCCAGGTGCCCGACCGCTTCTTCCGCGACGAGATGGCCGCGCTCGGCGTCGAGCTGCCGCCGGCCGGCCAATACGGCGTCGGCCACTGGTTCATGCCGCAGGACGAGGCGCTGCGCGCCCATGTCGACGACATCATCCGCGAATCCGCGCAGTCGGAGGGCCTGCCGCTGCTCGGCTTCCGCGACGTGCCGGTCGACAATTCGTCGTTGTCGAAGGCGCCGGAGATCGCCGCGGCCGAACCGTTCCACCGGCAGGTCTTCATCGGCCGGCCGGCCGACATCGACGACGACGAGGAATACGAGGCGCGGCTCTATTTGCTGCGCAAGGTGATTTCGGGCCGCATCTATGCCGAGAACGACAACAAGGACATCGGCGCCTATTGCGTGTCGCTGTCGGCGCGCACCATCGTCTACAAGGGCATGTTCCTGGCCTTCCAGGTCGGCGCCTATTACAGGGACCTCAGGGACCCGCGCTTCGAGAGCGCGCTGATCCTCGTCCACCAGCGCTTCTCGACCAACACCTTCCCGTCCTGGAAGCTGGCGCATCCCTATCGCATGGTCGCCCACAACGGCGAGATCAACACCGTGCGCGGCAACAACAACTGGATGGCCGCGCGCCAGGCCTCCGTCGATTCGGAGCTGTTCGGCAACAACATCTC
>CAYYZC010000164.1:0-7096 GCA_964475605.1 uncultured Chelativorans sp. | reverse complement strand
GGCGGCGTTCTCGATCGGCTCGCGGCTCGCCTCGCTCGAAGGCGGGCTGGCGAACGCCCTGCTCTCCGGCCTTCTCGGCGGCGAGGTCTCGCTTTCGGCGATGGACTATGACGCGCTGCTCGACACCGATATCGGCCTGCTTGGTTTCCTCGACGCGCTGGCGACGGAGATCGAGCTCGAGGCAGGGAGCTATCGGCAGATGCTCGACGCGCAGGTGACGATGGGCCAGATCGCGCGGGCGCTCGGCGAAGGCGAGGGGGTCGGCAACCGGGCGGCGCAGGCGCTGCGCCATGTGGCAGCGCATGCCGGCGGGGAGACGCTGCGCCTGTCGCGGCTGATCGATCTTGGCTCCCATGCCGGCAATGTGCTGAGCGCCGGGATCGATCGGGTCGGCCTGGAGGCGAGTGCGCTGGAGCTCCTGATGACGAGCGCGCTCATTGCCGGCGGCGGCCGGCAGATCGAGCTCGACCTTGCCGGCGGAATACCCGGCCTCCTCTCTGCGGAACTGGCCCTGGCGGTCGGCGAACCGCCGCAGCAAGCGCCATGGTTCTCGGTCGGCGAGCGCGGCGAGATCGTACGCACCGCGCAGACGCGGCTGCTGCTCGACCTTCGCATCGGCGGGCCGGGCGGCCTGCTCGGCTCGGCGATCCGCCTGCCGCTCTATCTGGAGCTCGCCTTCGCCGAGGCGAGGCTGGCCGATATCTCCTGCCGTTCCGGTCCGGCTTCCGCGCGCGTCGAGGTCGAGGCGCGCCCGGGCGTGGCGGCGCTGCGTCTGGCGGCGATCCAGAGGTCGCGGCTGACCGATTTCAGCCGCCCGATGCCGGTCTCGCCGGCCGTCCTCGTCGACATGCCGCTGGTGAAGGTCAAGGGCCAGGCACAGGCGGGAATCGCCAATCCGCAATTCAAAACGCTGCGCTTCACAGCGGATGAGATCGCCGCCGGCACGGTGAAGACGGTGGAGACGACGAGCTTCGCCGGCTCGCTCGGCGAAAGCCTGTTCTCCACGCTCGACCTCGAGGTTCAGGCCCTCGGCCTCGGGCTCGGCCTGCCGTCGGGGCTGACGGGCACGCTGGCCGATGTCATCGGCGCCGCCGCGCCTGCCGTCGACGGGCTGCTGAACGATATCGTCGGCCTGCTCGGCCTGTCGCTGGGCGAGGCAGACATACGCGTCCACGGCGTGCGTTGCGGAAGGGCCGTGCTGGTTCAGTAGCCTTCGACGGCTATTCCGACGGACCGGGGCGAAAGCACCATGCCTCCATCGGCAGGCTGAAGCGTCCCGCTCGACATCTCCGGCTTCCATTCGCGCCCGGCCCGTGCCGGCAGGCGAAAAAAGGCTTCGTCCTCGCCGCCATTGACCAGAACCGCGAGGCGTCGGGTCTGGCCATCCAGGATCATGCACAGGCGCTGCCGGGCGGGATCGTCCCAATCGGCCGTCTCCATCGGCGATCCGTCCTCGCGCAGCCACTCGACCTGTTCCGGTTCGAGGAATTCGGCGTCCCGAAGGAATCCGTATCGGCGCCGCAGGCCGGAAAGCCGGCCGACGAAGGCGGCGAGATCAGTGTCCATGCCGGTCCAGTCGAGCCAGGTCGTTTCGTTGTCCTGCGCATAGGCGTTGTTGTTGCCTTGCTGGGTCCGGCCGAACTCGTCGCCCGCCGTCAGCAGGATCGTGCCGCGGGCAAGAAACAGCGTCGCCAGCATCGCCCTCAGATCGGCGCGGCGCCGGGCAGAAAGGGCCGGATCCTGCGTCTCGCCCTCGGTCCCGCAATTCCAGGCGACCTCGTCGCCATGGCCGTCGCGGTTCTCCTCGCCATTGGCGTGATTGTGCTTGCGGGCATAGGAGACGACGTCGCGCAGCGTCCGCCCATCATGGGCGGCGAGGAAGTTGATGCTGCGGGTCCGGACGTCTCCGTCGCCGGCGAAGAGGTCGGAGGAGCCCGCGAGCCGCGTCGCCAGTCTGCCGGCCATGCCACCGTCGCCGCGCCAGAAGCGGCGGACATCGTCGCGGAAGCGGTCGTTCCATTCGAGGAAGGGCGGGGCGAAATTGCCGAGCTGATAGCCATGCGGCCCGACATCCCAGGGTTCGGCGATCAGCATGCGCTCGCCGATCTCCGGATCGTTTGCGATCGCCCGGAGGAGCCTTGCGTGGCGGTCGAAGCCTTGCGCATCCCGCCCCAGCACCGGCGCAAGGTCGAAGCGGAAGCCGTCGACGCCGGCATGGCGGACGAAGGTACGCAGCGCGTCGAGGATCAGCCGCTCGGCGACCGGATGGTCGCAGGCGATGGTGTTGCCGCAGCCGGTATCGTTGACGAGGATGCCGGGCGCGTCGGGCCGGTGGCGCAGATAGGCGCGGTTGTCGAGTCCGCGCAGCGACAGCGTCGTGCCTTCGGCATCGCTTTCGGCCGTATGGTTGAAGACGAGGTCGAGGATGACGCCGATCCCGTTTTCATGCAGCGTCGCCACGGTTGCGGCGAGCTGGCGCCAGCCGCCGGGAACGAGGCGCGGGTCGAGCGCCATGAAGCCGACGGGGTTGTAGCCCCAGGCATTGGCGAGGCCGAGCGGCGGCAGATGGCGCTCGTCCATCCAGGCGACGATCGGCATCAGCTCGACCGCCTCGACGCCGAGACTGTGCAGATGCGCGATCACCGCCGGATGGGCAAGCGCTGCGATCGTTCCCCGCAGTTCGGCCGGGATGTCGGGATGGCGCATCGAGAAGCCGCGCACGGAAAGCTCGTAGATCAGCCCGCCCGGCGCGATCAGCGGCGCGGCGGCCTGCACCAGGGGCGGCGCGGTGACGATGGCTTTGGGCATCAGCGACGCGGTGTCGATCGCGTCCTTGCGCGACGCACCGAGCCTTTTGTCGTAGCGATAGGGACGGTCGACGGTCAGCGCGTAAGGGTCGGCCAGCAGCTTGGCGGGATCGAACCAGGAGCCGTTGGCGGGATCGTAGGGGCCGTCGGCACGCAACCCGTAGCGAGCGCCTTCCGCGAGGCCGGGGACGAAGCCGGCGAAGACGTCGTCCGGCTGCCGGGCCATCTCGATGCGGTCGGTCTCGCGATCCTCCTCGTCGAAGAGGCAAAGCATGACGCGCTCCGCAGCCCCCGACCAGACGCCGAAGCGCACGCCTCCCGCCTCGATACGGGCTCCGAGCAGGCTCGCCGCTTCAGGCAGGGCCATCAGGTGATGACGCTGGGCAGCGGCCTGCCGGTGCGCTTGCGCACGCCGGCGATCTTCTCCGCGGCCCGGATGATGTCGGCGAGCGCGGCCTGCGTGTCGAGGCCGAGCCGGGCCGGATCGTTCTCGTAGCGCTCCAGATAGACGCGCAGCGTGGCGCCCGAGGTGCCGGTGCCGGAGAGGCGGAAGACGACGCGCGACCCGCCTTCGAAGATGACGCGGATGCCCTGATGGCGGCTGACGGAATCGTCCACGGGATCGTGATAGGAGAAGTCGTCCGCCGCGGCGATCACGAGCCCCTCGACCTGCTGGCCGGGCAGCGCGTCGAGCCTGGCGCGCAAACCGTCGATGACGGCGTCGGCGTCATCCTTGTCGATGCCCTCGTAATCGTGGCGGGAATAGTAGTTGCGTCCATGGGTCGTCCAATGGTCCTCGACGATCTCCTTCACGCCCTGGCGGCGCACGGCGAGGACGTTGAGCCAGAGCAGCACGGCCCAGAGCCCGTCCTTCTCGCGCACATGGTCGGAACCGGTGCCGGCACTCTCCTCGCCGCAGATCGTGGCAAGCCCGGCATCGAGCAGATTGCCGAAATACTTCCAGCCGGTCGGCGTCTCGTAAATGCCGATGCCGAGCTTTTCCGCCACGCGGTCGGCGGCCGCGCTTGTCGGCATCGAGCGGGCGATGCCCTTGAGGCCGTCGCGATAACCCGGCGCCAGATGCGCATTGGCGGCAAGCAGCGCCAGCGAATCGGACGGCGTGACGAAGATGCCGCGGCCGATGATCAGGTTGCGGTCGCCGTCGCCGTCGGAAGCGGCACCGAAATCCGGCGCGTTGGGCGACATCATCAGCTCGTAGAGGTCGTGCGCGTGGACCAGATTGGGGTCCGGATGATGGCCGCCGAAATCGGGCAGGGGAACGGCGTTGCGCGCGGTTCCGGTCTCCGCGCCCAGGCGGCGCTCGAGGATCTCGACCGCATAGGGGCCGGTCACCGCATGCATGGCGTCGAACACCATGCGGAAGCCGGATCCGAAGAGGTCGCGGATCGCATCGAAATCGAACAGCGTCTCCATCAGCGCCGCATAGTCCTCGACCGGATCGACGACTTCCACGGTCATTCCGCCCAGCTGGACGGTGCCGATGCGGTCGAGATTGACATCGCCCGCATCGAGGATGGCGTAGCGGTCGATGACGCGGCTGCGCTGGTAGATCGCCTCGGTGATCCGCTCGGGCGCCGGGCCGCCGGCGCCGATATTGTACTTGATGCCGAAATCCTCGTCCGGCCCGCCCGGATTGTGGCTGGCGGAGAGGACCAGCCCGCCGAACGCCTGGTTCTTGCGGATGAGATGGGAGGCGGCGGGGGTGGAGAGGATGCCGCCCTGGCCGACGATGACGCGCCCGAAGCCGTTGGCGGCCGCCATCCGGATGGCGATCTGGATCGCCTCGCGGTTGAAGTATCGGCCGTCGCCGCCGATGACGAGCGTCTGGCCGCGGAAGCCGGCGACGGAATCGAACACCGACTGAATGAAGTTCTGCACATAGTCGGGCTGCTGGAAGACCGGCACCTTCTTGCGCAGCCCGGAAGTACCGGGTTTCTGGTCGTCGTAGGGCGTCGTCTCGACGATCCGCGTATGCATGGTCTAGGCCCCCTCGGTTGAGACAAGACTAAGGAAGAGCTGCTGATATTGTTCCGCGCTGGCGCGCCAGGAAAGATCGGCCTTCATGCCCTGCCGGCGCATCGCGGCGACCTGCGCCGGATCGTGGAAGATGCGGCAGAAGCTCTCCACCGCATCGACCAGCGCGTCGCCGGAATCCGGCGCGAACTGGATGCCGGTCGCGACGCCGGCGGCAAGTGCCGCGGCGTTGGCATCGATGACCGTGTCGGCGAGGCCGCCGGTGCGCGCGACGATGGGCACGCAGCCGTAGCGCAGCCCGTAGAGCTGGGTCAGCCCGCAGGGCTCGAAACGCGACGGGATCACGATGGCGTCGGCACCCGCCTGAAGCCGGTGGGCGAGAGCCTCGTCATAGCCGATGATCGCGCCGATGCGGCCGCGATGGCGCGCCGCGGCTGCGAGCAGCGCTCCCTCCAGCGCCTGGTCGCCCGAGCCGAGGACGGCAAGCCGCGCGCCGGTCCGCACGAGCCGGTCGATCTCGACAGAGAGAATGTCCATGCCCTTCTGCCAGGTCAGGCGGCTGACGACGCACAGAAGCGGGCTTCCGTCGCGATCGAGTCCGAACCGTTCCTCGATCGCCGGCCGGTTGCGGGCGCGCTGTTTCAGGCGGCCGGCTGAATAGTTCGCATGAAGATGCGGATCGGTGGCCGGGTCCCATTCCTCTGTGTCGATACCGTTGAGGATGCCGTGGAGGGCTTCCGCACGGGCGTTGAGCAGGCCGTCGAGCCCCATGCCGAGCGCCGGCGTGCGGATCTCGCGCGCATAGGTCGGGCTCACGGTGGTGATGGCGGCGGCTGCCTGCAGCCCGGCCTTGAGGAAGCCGACGCCGCCGAAATATTCGACGCCATCGATGGTCATCGCCTGGGCCGGCAGGCCGAGGTGATGGAAAATGTCTGCCCCGAACTGGCCCTGGAAGGCGAGGTTGTGGACGGTGATCACGCCGGGCGGTGCCGGCTGGTGGCCGTAGCGCAGATAGGCGAGCGTCATCGCGGCCTGCCAGTCATGGACATGGACGAGGTCGGGCCTGAAGCCCGGAACCGCGCCCAGCGCGATGTCGGCGGCGATGCGGGAGAAGGCCGCGAAGCGCCGCCAATTGTCGTCCCACGCCTTGCCGGACGGATCGGTATAGGCGCCGCCCGGCCGGTCGAAGAGATGCGGCGCGTCGAGCAGCAGAAGGTCGAGCCCGGCGATCTCGGCGCCGAGCAGACGGGCGGGTCCGCCATGGAGCTGCTTCCACTCCGCAAGCTGCCCTTCGTTGCCGCAGAGCCGGTCGCGGACGGCGGGATAGAGCGGGAGGAGGGACCTCACCCGGGTGCCGAAACCCGCCAATGCAGCCGGCAACGCGCCGGTCACGTCGGCAAGTCCGCCGGTCTTGACCAGAGGATGGATCTCGGAGGCGACGGAAAGGACGTTCATCGATGCAGTCGGATTTCATTTGAGAGGCGGCGAGGTCTCACCCGTTACTCCGGCAGCCGGTCTATCATGCGCTGGGTGATCAGGCACACGCCGCCCTCGCTGCGGACGAAGCGCTGGGCGTCGTGCTCGGGATCCTCGCCGACCACCAGGCCTTCCGGGATGCGCACGCCACGGTCGATGACGACCTTGCCGAGGCGGGCATTGCGGCCGATGAAGCAGTCCGGGAGGACGACCGCCTCGTCGAGCATGGAGAACGAGCTGACCCGCGCGCCGGTGAAGACGAGGCTGCGGCGCAAGGCGGCACCGGAGATGATGCAGTCGCCGGCCACCAGCGACGACACGGCCGAGCCCCGGCGGCCTTCCTCGTCATGGACGAATTTCGCCGGCGGCTTGATCTCGGCATAGGTCCAGATCGGCCAGTCGCGATCGTAGATGTCGAGCTCGGGCGTCACGTCGGTGAGATCGATATTGGCTTCCCAATAGGCGTCGATCGTGCCGACATCGCGCCAATAGGCCTCGCGCTCGAAGCTGGAGCGCACGCAGGAACGCTGGAAGAGATGCGCCTGGGCTTTGCCGTTCGCGACGATGTGGGGAATGATGTCCTTGCCGAAATCGCGGCTCGAACCGGGGTCGGCTGCGTCGCGGCGGAGCTGGTCCATCAGGAAGCCGGTCCGGAACACATAGATGCCCATCGAGGCGAGCGCCCGGTCGGGCCGGTCGGGGAGGCCGGGCGGGTCGTCCGGCTTCTCGACGAAGTCGACGATGCGGTTGTCGGCATCGACATGCATGACGCCGAAGCCGGTCGCCTCCATGCGCGGCACTTCGAGGCAGCCGACGGT
>CAYYZC010000163.1:0-7107 GCA_964475605.1 uncultured Chelativorans sp. | reverse complement strand
CGGCTTCGTCTCGATCCGGGGTTGGTTCGTATCGCCGCCGTCTACTTCCTGGGAGCGCGCGCCGAGGCCGGCGCCGACCGCCGCGGCGACGGCGACGGCACTGGTGTCGGAGCCGCCGCGCCCGAGCGTGGCGATGCGGTTGTCAGGCCCGATCCCCTGGAAGCCCGAAATGACGGCGACCTGCCCGCGCTTCAGGCGCTCCACCAGTTGCGTCCCGTCGATCTCCTCGATGCGCGCGGCGCCGTGTGAGCCGTCGGTGCGGATCGGGATCTGCCATCCCTGCCAGGAGCGCGCGTCGACGCCCGCCGCCTGGAGCGCGATGGCAAGCAGTCCGGACGAAATCTGCTCGCCGGCTGCTACCACCGTGTCATATTCGCGCGCGTCATGCATCGGCGAGGCCTCGCGCGTCCACGAGACCAGCTCATTGGTCTTGCCGGCCATGGCCGAGACGACGACGGCGACCTCGTTGCCGGCATCCACCTCGCGCTTGACGTGGCGCGCCACGGTCCGGATTCGTGCAATATCGGCGACGGAGGTCCCGCCGAACTTCATCACGATGCGCGCCATTTTTCCGGCAGGTCCCGCAGTCTGAAACGAAATCGCCCCGGCGGACCAGGGCGGAAGGGAAATCGCGGCTTCCTTAGCCAATATGGCCGTCATCCGCAAGGCACCGGGTTCGGTGCGCGACGACAAGATCGTCCTTCGCGCCGCTCTCGGCCTCGCCTTTCACCGCCATCTTGACATTCGGCAATCCGCGCCCGACTTCTGTCGCTCCAAGAGGAGACCCGATGATGGCCGAAGCCCAACGTACGACCATCGATGCGCAGGAGGTCGAGCGGTTCTCGGCGCTGGCCCAGGAATGGTGGAACCCGAACGGCAAGTTCCGCCCGCTGCACAAGTTCAATCCCGTCCGCCTCGCCTATATCCGCGACAATGTCGCGGCCCGGTTCGGACGCGACCCGCGCGCGGCGAAACCCTTCGACGGCTTGCGTATCCTCGATATCGGCTGCGGCGGCGGTCTCCTCTGTGAGCCGATGTCGCGGCTCGGCGCCGACGTGGTCGGGGCCGATGCCTCGGAGACCAATATCGAGGTGGCGCGGCTCCACGCCGCCGAGAGCGGGGTCAATGTCGACTACCGCGCCGCGACGGCGGAATCGCTCGCCGATTCCGGCGAGCGATTCGATGTCATCCTCAACATGGAGGTCGTCGAGCATGTCGCCGATGTCGATCTCTTCATAGCGCGCTGCGCGGAGATGGTGCGCCCCGGCGGCATCATGTTCGTCGCCACCATCAACAGGACGCTGAAGGCGCTCGGGCTGGCGATCATCGGTGCCGAATATGTGCTGCGCTGGCTGCCGCGCGGCACCCACCAATATGGCCGCCTGGTGCGTCCCGACGAGCTGGAGCGGGCGTTGGGCAAGGCCGGCATGGCGGTCGCCGACCGCGCCGGCGTCACCTACAATCCGCTCGCCGATCGCTGGCAGCGCTCCCGCGACCTCGACGTCAACTACATGGTGCTGGCCGAGAAGCCGGGAGCGGCGAGCGCGTAAACCGTCAGTTGCGGCTTTCAGGAAGCACCGGCAGCGGCATGAACTCGACGCCGTCCTCCAGCAGCGAGCGCGCCTCTTCCGCTGTCGCCTCGCCATGGATGCTGCGCATCTCGGTCTCGCCGAAATGGATCTTGCGCGCCTCCTCGGCGAACTTTTCGCCGACATAGTCGGAATTCTCGCGCATCTTCTCCACCAGTCCTCGAAGCTGCGCCATCATCTCGCGCTGCCTGTCGCCCGAGCTCAGCGCCAGCTTCTCCTGCTTGCGCGAGGTCGTGACCGACGGCGCCATCAGCGCCTTCGCCACCGCGGTCGAATTGCAGACCGGGCAGGTCACCAGCTTCCGTTCCGCCTGGCGGTCGAAATCCTCGCCGTTGCGGAACCAGCCGTCGAAACTGTGGTCGTTGTCGCAGACCAGGGAAAAGTGGATCATGACGCCTTCTTCCTGACGGCGTCGTCCGCGCCGGCGACCCTGACCTCGAAGGTTCGCGCATTCCTGAGATTGGGCACCTTGCGCCGCGCCTCCGCCGACCTGCCGATCTCCAGATCGGCGACGACGACGCAGGGCTCGTCATGCCCGGCCTCGGCCAGCACCTTGCCCCACGGATCGATGATCAGCGAGTGGCCGTAGGTTTCGCGGCCGTCCTCGTGGCGCCCGCCCTGCGCGGCGGCGACGACGAAGGCGCCGTTCTCGATCGCCCGCGCGCGCAGCAATATGTGCCAGTGGGCCTCTCCGGTCTGCCTGGTGAAGGCGGCCGGCACCGTCAGCATTTCGGCCCCTGCCGTCGCCTGGGCACGGAAGAGCTGCGGAAAACGCAGGTCGTAGCAGACCGCCATGCCGACACGGGCGAAGGGAAGGTCGACCACCGTGCTCGCCTCGCCGGGCTGGTAGGTCGCCGATTCGCGCCAGCTCTCGCCGCTGTCGAGATCGACGTCGAACATGTGGATCTTGTCGTAGCTGGCGAGCCTGACGCCGTCCGGCCCGAAGAGGAAGCCGCGATTGGCGATCTTGCCGTCCGGCCGTGCGATCGCTGTCGAGCCGAGATGGATATGGATGCCGAGCTCCTCCGCCAGCGCGGCTGCGCGCCGGACGACGAGATCGTCATCGTCGGATCGCAGCGCCTTGCGCAGGCTCTCGCGGTCGCGCATCAGCGCGCCGGTCATCTCCGGCGACTGCACATAGACGGCGCCCTTGCCGGCCGCCTCGCGCGCCAGCCGCTCGAAATCGTCGGCATTGCGCTCGACATCCATGCCGGAGCGCATCTGCAGCGCAGCGACCCTGACCATTCCTTCAGCCCCTGGCGTCATCCTTGCCCCCTTCGGCCTCTTCCGCCAGCAACGCGTCGAGCCGGCCTTCGCGCTCCAGCGCATGCAGCTCGTCCGAGCCGCCGATATGGCGGCCATTGATGAATATCTGCGGAAAGGTCGTGCGTCCGCCGGCCCTGGCGATCATCTCCTGCCGCAATTCGGGCGAGAAGCTCGCATCGTGCTCGGTGAAGTCGACGCCCTTCTTCTGCAGCAGCCGCTTGGCGGCAGTGCTGTAGGAGCACATCATGCGCGTATAGATGGTGACCTGGCTCATCCGTTCCGGCCTCGTTGCGAATCCGTCATATAGTCACCGCCTCGTCGACCCGAAAGTCCCCCGGCGCGACGCGCGCGAAAGTGAGCACGTCGACCTTCGCCGCGCCGCCGCGCTTCAGCGCCCGCGTCACCGCCATCACCGTGGCGCCGGTCGTATAGACGTCGTCGACCAGCAGGATGCGCCTTCCGGAAAGCCTGATTCGTGCCGCCTCCGGCGCGGCAAAGGCGTTGCGGACATTGTCTTCGCGCTCCTTCTGCCGCAGTCCGACCTGCTGGCGGGTGGACCGCGTGCGCGCGACCAGGGAGGGTTCGAAAGGCAGGCCGGAAAGCTGCCCCAGCGCCCGCGCCAGCTCCGCCGACTGGTTGAAGGTCCGGGACAGAAAGCGCCGGCGGTGCAGCGGCACGCAGGTCAATATGTCGGCATCGGCCAGCAATTCGCGGCCGGCCCGCATCATCCAGCGCGCCATCCAGGGCGCGAATTCGGTGCGGCCGCGGAATTTCAGCCCCTGAACGAGATCGCGGGCGACGCCGTCATAGATGACGGCCGCGCGCGCCCTTGCGAAGGGCGGCGGGTCGGCCATGGCCGCCGGCGAGACCGCGCCCTCGCCCATCTCATGGGTGAACGGCGTGCCCAGCACCTCGCACCAGGGCTTCTCTATCGAGCGCAGCTTGCGCCAGCAGGACGGGCAGAGACTGCCGGGGGCCGCGACATGACGCCGGCAGCCGAGGCATGTCGGCGGGAAAAGCAGCCGGACCGGCCAATCGGCCGCCGCCCTGCCCCAGCTCTTGATCATCGCCGCGCGATCGGACACGAGACAAATCCCCCGCGGACGACCATATCTCCGCAGAATGCCATGGCAAAGCCGGTCGAACGGTCCAATCAGTGATGCAGCATCTCTTCGACACCGACCTTTCGTTGCAGCGCAAGCTGCGCGCCGCCCGCTCGGGCGCCTCGGGAGCCGATTTCCTGATGCGCCGCGCCGCCGAAGACCTCGCCGACCGGCTCGACGCGGTGGACCGGCATTTCGAGACCGGCGCCTGCCTCTTCAGCCACAGCGCCGATGCCGCCGAGGTTCTGGCGCGCAGCGAGAAAGTATCGAACGTCGTCCGCCTCGAGCGGGATCTCGCCCTGCCGGGCACGGTCGACCTCGCATCGTCCGCCGAGACGCTGCCGCCCGGCCTCGAGGGCCTCGACCTCGCCATATCGCTCTATGCGCTGCACGAGATGAACGACGTGCCGGGCATGCTGATCCAGATCAGGCGGGCGTTGAAGCCGGACGGCCTCTTCCTCGGCTGCCTTGCCGGCGCCGGCACTCTTGCCGAGCTGCGCGAGGCGCTGCTGATCGCAGAGACCGAGATTAAGGGAGGGGCCGCGCCCCGCGTCTATCCCTTCCCCGACGTGCGGGAGGCCGGCGGCCTGCTCCAGCGGGCGGGCTTCGCGCTTCCGGTCGCCGATGTCGAGGAGGTGACCGTGCGCTACGATCACGTCATCGACCTGATGCACGATCTGCGCGCCATGGGTGCGGCCAGCAGCCTCGCCGAGCGCAGCCGCCGGCCCATCTCGCGGCACGTGATCACGCGTGCGGCCGAGATCTATGCCGAGCGCTTCTCCGATCCGGACGGGCGCATCCGCGCCAGCTTCTCGACCATATGGCTCTCGGGCTGGGCGCCCGCGCCGACGCAGCAGAAGCCGCTGCGGCCAGGCAGCGCTCAGGTCTCCCTGAAGACGATACTGGAAGGCAGGAAATAGAGGAAAGGGCCGCTACTCGTCGGCGAGAACGTTGTCCATATATTTGGCCGGCCTCTCGAAATTGTTCTGGACGGCATCCATCGCCTGGCTCATCGCGCCGACGATCGCAAGCGTCAGGACGGCGACGATCAGACCGTATTCGACCACCGTCGCGCCGCTCTCATTGGCGAGGAACCTGCGGAAATGCTGTCTCATTGCGTCGCTGCCCGGCGTTCGGTTCCGAAGTCGGGCGAGCATAGGCGAGCCGACCTACCGAAAAGGTTAACGCGGCAAGCGATCGCTCAGCAGTCGCCGTTGCGCTCGCCGTTCGGACGGATGATGCAGACCGAGTGCGGCGAATCCTGGAGCACGCTCCTGCGGATCACATAGGAGCCGCCCTGCCGCTGCCCGACGGTGCCGGTCGCCATGAAATCGAGGCCTGACGGGACTCCCGCCTGCGACACCCTCACCCGCGTGTGCTCTTCCGCCATCGGCACGAGAAACAGCGTGATCGCGATCGCCGCCGAGCCGAACAGGAGCGTGATCCGCAGAATGCCCATCCCGGCCGAGTTGAGGAGATTGCCGCCGCGCCTCTGGTCCCACTCGTCCCTGTAAGCCGCCATGCCGTGCCTCGCAAGACTGCGCCGGCTGCTCGATTTGCCGGCTTTTGTCTCAATGTTTCACCGATCGATAAACGATCGATTAACGAAAGCCTGAACGGCGGCCGGAAAGGATCTAGAGGAGGTCGATCAGGAACGGGATCAGCGGGGCGTCGGCCGGCGGCATCTCGTAGTCGCGCAGCTTCAGCGGCCGCACCCATTTGAGCGCCTGATGCTCCAGCGGCTGGGGAATGCCCCAATAGCGGCGGCATACATAGAGCGGCATCAGCAGGTGGAAATCGTCATAGGGATGGCTGGCGAATGTCAGCGGCGCAAGGCAGGCCGTCCTGGTCTCGATCCCCAGTTCCTCCCGCAGTTCGCGGACCAGCGTGTCCTCGGGCCGCTCGCCCGGCTCGACTTTGCCGCCGGGAAACTCCCATAGCCCGGCCATCTTCTTGTCCTGCGGGCGCTGCGCGATCAGCACCCGCCCGTCGGCGTCGACCAGCGCGCAGGCGACGACGAGAAGCAGAGGCGTCGCGCTCAAGGCGCGGCCTCGCCCGGCTGGCGGTAGACGTAGCGGTAGATCTCCTCGAACCCCATCGAGCGATAGAGGCCGATCGCAGGCTCGTTGTCGGCCTCGACCTGCAGCCAGCCGATCGTGGCGCCCCTGGTCCGCGCCCAGTGGAGCGCCGACAGGATGGTGCGGCGGCCATAGCCCTTGCCGCGCTCGGCCGTGTCGGTGGCCACCTCGAACAGCCCTGCAAGCTGGCCGTCGCGCACGCAGATCGCCGTCGACATCGGCGTCCCGTCCTGCTCCAGCACGAAAAGCCCGACCTCAGGCTGGATCGAGCCGATCACCTCGGAGAGGCCGCGGCGCAGGGAGGGATCGAGATTGCGGATCCCGATCGCCGCGTCGATGAAGCGTCCGAGGTCGCGCAGCGGGATCTGCGGCACCGCGGCGCGCAGCGCCCCGTCGTCCAGCTCCGCCGCCATGACAAGTGATTCCCCGAGATGCGGCCAGCCGAGCGCATCGAGATGGCCCGGCACCTTCTCGCCGGAAAGCGGCGACATGCGGAAGGTCAGCGGACGCCCGTAGGACTGGAACAGCCGTGCCGCTTGCGCAATGCGCTCCTCGAGATTGCCGTGGTCGCCCGGATCGAGCGGATTGACGGAGTTGAGCCGCTTGGCGGGATGCCCCGCCGTCAGCCTTACCGCCCAGGCGCCGTCGAAATGGACCGAAGATGCCGGCCAGGCCCGGAAGCCCGCCGCCTCGAAGCGCCTGACCCGTGCCAGATCGACAGGTTTCGAGGTTCCGGTAAAGGACAAGCGTCAACTCCGATAGTCACCATTGATGGCGACGTATTCCTTGGTCAGGTCGCAGGTCCAGACCGTCGCCTTGCCGCGTCCAAGGCCGAGATCGACCCGGATCGCGATCTCGTCGCCGGTCATGTAGTCCGACGTCGCGGCTTCCGAATAGGCAGGGTCGCGCTCGCCCTCGCAGGCGACGCGGATGTCGCCGAACCAGATCGCCAGCCGGTCGCGGTCCGCGGGCTCGCCCGCCTTGCCGACCGCCATAACGACGCGGCCCCAATTGGCATCCTCGCCGGCGACAGCCGTCTTGACCGAAGAGTTCGCTCAACGGATTGATGAA
>CAYYZC010000162.1:0-7130 GCA_964475605.1 uncultured Chelativorans sp. | reverse complement strand
GAGTAATCTCCCCCCTTGAGGGGGAGATGTCCGGCAGGACAGAGGGGGGTGCGAACGGACGCCGGCCGGCCAGGGTCGTTGCGGTAGAGGGCGCCGGCCGGTCAGGTCGTTGCGGCATTGCGGCTCGCCTCGATCTCCTCGAACCGCTTCATGAACGCCGCCTGCACGTCGCCGGCCGGCCGCGGCGCCAGGGCAAGGCGCTGCGCCGTCATCCCGCGCGGGCGGCCGAAGAATTTTTCCGCCTCGCGCTCCGCGAAGCCTGCAAGCACCGTCGCCTCGAAATAGGCGGCGACGCTGTCGGCCTGCTTGATCGCGCGTTTGAGCGCTGCGGGAAGGACGGCCGGCAGCCCGAAGCGCAGATGGATCGCGTGCAGCAGCCGTTGCTCGACCGCCTTGTAGCCGCCGCCGACCACCGCCTTGAAGGGCGAGATCATGTCGCCGATGACGTATTCGGGCGCGTCGTGGAGCAGCGCGGCCAGCCTCTGATCGTCCGTCGCCTGCGGATCTGCGAGCGAGAAGACCTGCTCGACGATGAGCGAGTGCTGGGCGACGGAGAAGGCATGGTCGCCGATCGTCTGGCCGTTCCAGCGTGCGACGCGGGCGAGCCCATGGGCGATGTCGGCGATCTCGATGTCGAGCGGCGATGGGTTGAGCAGGTCGAGCCGCCGGCCTGAAAGCATGCGCTGCCATGCGCGGGCCGAGGATCGTGCCGCCGCGCTCATCCGCCCGACTGTTCTCCCGCCGCCTCCGGCAGGCGGTAGCGCGCCCAGTCCGGAATGGCGAGTTCCACCGCCACGCCGCCGGCCGTGATCGGAGCGCCGCTGTCGAGGGCATCCTTGATGCGGTCGATCCGCACGATGGCGAGGCCGCTGCGGCCGCTGACGCTGCCGAGCTCGCCGGCCGGCCTGCCGCCGGCCTCCACCGGCGTGCCGGGTCCGGGCAGGGGCTGGTCGCCCGCGACGGTCATCACCCGCCGTCTTGCGGTGCCGCGATGCTGCATGCGCGACACGACCTCCTGGCCGACATAGCAGCCCTTGCGGAAGCCGATGCCGCCCGTCTCGTCGAGCAGCACGTCATGCGGAAAGGCGTCGCCCAGCCTGTAGTCCGACCCGCTCTCGGCAATGCCATGAGCGATCCGCAAGAGGTCCCAGTCGCCCTGTTCCGCATCGCCGCGCATCGCCGCGCCATAGCGCCGGAAGACCGTGACCTGGGCGGGAAAGCGCGCATCGCGCAGCCAGGCTGAATCATTTCCGCAGGAAGATGAATCGCCGTCTGAGGAGGCGGAATCGATTTCCCAGCCGGCGAAGACAAGCTCTTGATCGAGCTTGCTGATTTCCACCTTGGCCCGCAGGCGGTAGAGCATCAGCCGGCGCAGGAAATCGTCGGCGGCATCGGCGCGCAGGTCGAGCCGGAACCCCTGCTCGCCGCGGCGCGAGATGAGGAAGTCGAACATGATCTTGCCCTGCGGCGTCAGCAGCGCGCCGGGCATCGCCTCGCCTGCCGCCAACGCATCGAGGTCCGTGGTGATCAGGTTCTGCAGGAAGTGCCCGGCCTCCGGGCCCTCGACCGCGACCACGGCGCGGCTGGCAAGCTGCACGATCGGCATGGGTGCGGCGCTCCAGTGAATATGGATTGACCTAGGTAAGCCCGTCGCGCGGGAGGGGCAAGGTTCAGTCGCCGGCGACGAAGAACTGCCAGCGCCCGTCGGGGGTGATTCCGACGCGATAGAAGATATAGGCGCCGAAGTCCTTCATGTCCTCGTAGTCGGCGGCGGTGACCAGCATGAACAGCTCGACCCTCTGCGCAGCACTCAGCCTGTCGATCGGCACGGCGAAGAAATAGGGCCAGACATAGATCTCCTGCGGCTTGCCGGCGTCGAGAAGGACATGGCCCGCCTCGAGCACCTCATGCAGGATCGCCAGGATTTCGTGGCCGCGCTCGTCGCCCGAGATTTCGCGCAGGAAGGCGACGGGATCGTCCGGCACGCTGCCGAAGGAGAGCTGCGTCTGCGCGCCGCCGGTTCCGAGCAGCGGCCGCAGCGCCTCGATATCGCCGCTGCGGCAGGCCTCCATGATCAGCTCGCGCATGCGCTGCACCGGCTCCGGCAGCCCCGCATCGCCATAGACGATCTCGGGAAGCTCGTCCTCCGTGTCGGAAAGCTCGTCCGGCTTCTCCTCGACCTTCGTCGGCTTGGGATCGCGCGGCACCACGACCGGGTCGGGCAGGGGGATCGGACCGAGAACCTCGGGCGTCGGGGGGCCGATCTCGACCTCCTCCTCGACCGGCGGCGGGTCGTCCTCGGGCTGGATCTCGCTCAGCGCCAGCGCCGGCGAAGGCGCCGCAAGCAGCACTGCCGCCAACAGCCATGGCCGCACCTGCCGCCCTGGGCGGTCCGTGCCGATCGTGGAGAAATCCATCCGCCGCAGCTCCCTCGAGCCCCATCCTCGGACCCGTCCGGTAAGCCACTATACAAGATATGCGCATGGCTTCATGCGCAGGAATGCAACACTCGGTCGCTAATCCGTTGCTGTAGCCTAATGAAGCTGGAGGTCGGGTTCGAACTCGCCGGAGGCGACGCGCTCGCGCACCCGCTCCAGCAGCGCCAATGCGACATGCTCGCCCTCGCTGCGCAGCAGCTCGCTCAGCGCGGTGGTCAGCGCGGCCTCGGCGATGATCTCCGGGTCGATGCCTGCCGAGAGCCCCTCGGCCCAGGCTTCCGCCTGGCTTTCGACCGCCGTCAGTCGCATCTCCTCACGGATCAGCCCCTCGATGTCGCCCGAGCTCCGGTTCATTCTTCCACCCTTTCTGGCGCGAGCTCCCGGACCCGCACGGCAGACGTCCCTAATATCCCATTAACGTCTGTATCACAGGAATTGCGGCAAGGCCCGCCGCAATCTTTGATGCGTTAACAGAAACCTAACTGCCGAACCGGAGCGCCGTGTCGCGGGCAAGCTCCTCGCCTTCCTTCATGTAGAGCCGGATGGCGGCGATCGCCGAAGGCGTGCAGGAGGTGTAGGTGGTCTCGAAGGTCCGGTAGCCGTGGTTGAAGCTGGCGACGAAACGCGCACGGCGCGCCGGGTCGGGCTGCTCGGCGGCGAGCAGGTCTTCCATCCGGACGCGCCAGTCGTCGCCGGCCTCCCCGCACAGATTGCGCAGGAAGTGCAGCGATCCGAGGATTTCCGAAATCCGGATCAGCCGGTCCTCGAAGGGCCGTCCGAAACTCTGCGCCGATGCGCTCTGGGCGCCGATGGCGAGAAGGCAGGCGGCGAACAGGGCAGGGGCGAGGCGCGGCATGCCTATTCCTTGTCCGGGAATCTGGCGCGGGCAAGGCATGTCACCCCGCCTTGCCCTCCGCCGCGGAGATCTCGGCGGCGATCGCCGACACCGACTCGATCGTCGGCAGGCCCGGCATCTCCTGCAGGCTGAACCAGCCTACCGCATCCGCATCGTCGGCCGCCACCGCCTCGCCGCCGGAGATCCAGCCGCGGAAGACGGACAGGCGGAACGCGATCCTGGCCGGATCGTCGGCCGGAATGTCGAGGTCGCGGAAATGGTCGAGCCGGTCGAGATGCAGCCCCGTCTCCTCCAGCACCTCGCGGCGTGCCGCATCGGCCGGCGTCTCGCCGTCCTCGCAGCGCCCGCCGGGAAAGGCGTAGAGGCCGCGCGCCGGACTGCGGCCGCGGCGGACTAGGAGGAAGCGCCCCTCGCGCATGATCGCCACCGAGGCGGCCGCCCGCGGCCCTGCCGATGGCCGGATGCCGGAGTGGTGCGTCGACGCCTTGAGCTGGCTCATGCCTCGTGTGTCGGTCGGCGCGATGCCGGTGTCAAGCCGCGTTCCGGTCGGGTGGTGTGCTCGCTACGCCCAGGTGAGACGCTCGCCGCGTTCCTGGCTCTCCGACTTTCTCTTCACGTCCCCCCACGGGCCGATGAGAGCCCGGCATTTCGAGCAGCCGACCTGCACATCCTCCGAGACTTCGCTTGCGGTGATCGAATTGTGCGCGCCGCAGATCGGACAATTGATCGAAAGTCTGCTCAGTGTCTGGATGCTCATCGGATGCACCTTCCTGTTGTCAGGCGGGAGCTTGGAACCTCATGTCGTCTTGCAAAGGAACGGTCTCTCAGGCGCTGGATGCCTATGATCGGGGTCCGGCGATCGGGAAAGGTTAACAGAGTTTCGGTCCGCAGGCGAATCATGATTGGCATGGAGCGCCCGCCGCTGGACGCAGCGATCCCGCGCCGCGACAATGGCGCGGGAAGAATCTTCGATCGGAACGGCCTCATGTGCGCACGCTACGCGATCAGCCTTACAGCGAAAGAACTTGCCGAGCTCCTCGCCGTGCTCGACATCGAGGACTTTCCGCCACGCTACAATATCGCGCCGACCCAGCCCATCCTGGTCGTTACGGCGGGGCCGGCGCGCGATCCGGGTTCGAACCTGCCGCGCCGGATGGCGCTTCTGGTACGCTGGGGCTTCATCCCCTCATGGGTGAAGGATCCGCGGCAGATATCGCTGCTGGTCAATGCGCGCTCGGAGACGGTGGCCGGCAAGGCGAGCTTCCGTGCCGCCATGCGCCATCGTCGCGTCCTGGTGCCCGCCTCGGGCTTCTACGAGTGGAAGCGGCTCGACAAGAAGAGGTCGCAGCCCTATTGGGTCCGGCCCCGCCATGGCGGCCTGGTCACCTTCGGCGGGCTGATGGAGACCTATCTCGAGCCGGGCGGCGCGGAGATCGATACGGCGGCGATCCTGACGACCTCGGCCAACGGCGTGCTCGCCCCGATCCATGAACGGATGCCGGTGGTGGTGCAGCCGCAGGACCACGACCGCTGGCTCGACTGCGTGCGGAACGAGCCAGCCGATGTCGCCGACATCATGGCGCCCGTCGAGGATGATTATTTCGAGGCTGTTCCGGTTTCCGACCTCGTCAACAAGGTCGGCAATATGGGCCCCGAGATCCAGGAGCCCATCGGCGATGTCGCCGCTCTTCCGCCGACGGATGCGTCGTCCTCCGACGGCGACCAGCTCAGGCTTCTCTGACGCCGCGGCGTCAGGCGACCTGCGGCGTCGGCGCCTTGGCCTTGGCTTCGCGATGGGCGCTGAGCAGCGCGGCGACGATCGCGGCAGGCCCGATGGCGCGGTATTTCGATGCCAGTTCGGCCTGCTCGGCCCGTTTTCGTTCTTCTTCTCGTTCTTGAGTGTTCATTAACTTCTCTCCCGGAACCGGTTGCGTCCTCACGCAAATGGTTACTGATTTCGGCAAAATCTTGTTTGCGGCTTGGCAATCTGATGAAATCGAACCACTGTAAATGCCGGCACGGTTTACTTTGCATTGTTCTTGTGCGGGTGTTGCATTGCCGCAACGGCACGCCCACGCCGAAGGCTGCTTGACGAAGCCGCCGGGGACGGCGATAAGACGGGCATGAAAACGCCTTTCGCCATTATCGGCATCTGCATTATTGGCTAGCGCACGCGCTGGTCCGGTCGTTTTCGCCTTCTCCACATCAAGCTGAAACGCCCCGGCCAGCAGGCAGGCCATGGCCCGTGGGAGAAACCGTTTGTCTGGAACGCCGGAGCTCAGGCTCTACAACACGCTGACGCGGTCGAAGGAGGTTTTCCGCCCCCTCGATGCCCGGAATGTCCGCATCTATGTCTGCGGGCCGACGGTCTACGACTTCGCCCATATCGGCAATGCCCGCCCGGTGATCGTCTTCGACGTGCTCTACCGGCTGTTGCGCCATCTCTACGGCGCCGACCATGTCACCTATGTCCGCAACATTACGGATGTCGACGACAAGATCAACGCGCGGGCCGCGCGCGACTTCCCCGGCCTGAAGCTGAACGAGTCGATCCGCAAGATCACCGAGACGACGAACGCGCAGTTCCAGGCCGACGTCGCGGCACTCGGCTGCCTCGCGCCCGACCACCAGCCGCGCGCCACGGAGCATATCGGCGAGATGGTCGCGATGATCGACCGGCTGGTCGAGACCGGCGTCGCCTACGTGGCGGAGGACCACGTCCTCTTCTCGCCCTCGGAGATGAACCGGCGACAGGGCCCGCGCTATGGCGCTCTGTCGCGCCGCCCCTTCGACGAGATGCTCGCCGGCGCGCGCGTCGACGTCGCCTCCTACAAGCGCGACGAGATGGACTTCGTTCTCTGGAAGCCGTCGAAGGAAGGTGAGCCGGGCTGGCCGTCGCCCGCCGGCATCGCCGTTCCGGGCCGGCCCGGTTGGCATATCGAATGCTCCGCCATGTCGATGGCGAAGCTGCTCGAGCCCTTCGGCGGCGGGCTCGCCTGCGACGACCCGGCGAAGAACATGTTCGACATCCATGGCGGCGGCATCGACCTCGTCTTCCCGCACCATGAGAACGAGATCGCCCAGTCCTGCTGCGCGCTCGGCACGCAGAAGATGGCCTCGATCTGGATGCACAACGGCTTCCTCCAGGTCGAGGGCCGCAAGATGGCGAAGAGCGAGGGCAATTTCGTCACCATCAACGAGCTGCTGAACACGGAAAAGTTCGGCGGCCGCAGATGGTCAGGCGAGGTCCTGCGCCTCGCCATGCTGATGACGCATTACCGCGAGCCGATCGATTTCAGCGTGAGGAAGCTGGAGGAGGCGGAGGCGATCCTCCAGCGCTGGGCCGATGCGGTCCACGGCGGCGAGATCGCCGACACGCCTGCCGCGGCTGTCGATGCCGGGCAGGCGGGCGCGGGCGCCCTGCTCGACGATCTCAACACCTCGGCCTTCGTCCAGGAATTGCATCGCCTGGCGCGCGAGGCGAAGGATGGATCTGCTGAGGCGAAGCTGCATCTGCGTGCCGGCCTTGGCCTGCTCGGCCTCGACAGGCTGGATGCCTTCTCGACGGCCGCGCTTTCGGATGCCGTGGCGCATGACGCCGACACCGCCGGGGAGATCGAAAGCGCGATCGAGCGCCGCCTCGCCTTCATCCGCGACAGGAACTGGGCGGAGGCCGACCAGATCCGCGACGAGCTTCTGGGCCGCGGCATCCAGCTCAAGGACGGCAAGGACCCCGCCACCGGCGAACGCGTCACGACCTGGGAGGTGAAGCGGTGACGTTCACCCCCCTCTGTCCTGCCGGACATCTCCCCCTCAAGGGGGGAGATTGGCTGTCA
>CAYYZC010000161.1:0-7138 GCA_964475605.1 uncultured Chelativorans sp. | reverse complement strand
CGGCCGTGCCTTCCTCGACCAGCGTGTTCCACTCGCCGCAGGCCTCGCACTTGCCCGCCCAGCGGGAGTGCACGGTGCCGCAGGCCTGGCAGACGAATTGGGTGCGGGTCTTAGCCATGGGGGTAATGCCGCCTAGGCTGGAAGCGCAGCACCCTACGTTGCCCCCCTCGTGGGGGAGATGTCCGGTAGGACAGAGGGGCGCGCAAAGGGGTGGAGACACCTCCGATCTGATCGGCCAATATCTTCATTCCACCGCCCCCTCGCTGCCGACATAGTGCCGCGCATAGCGGCGGCCGAGCGAGGTGAGCAGTTCGTAGGGGACAGTCCCTGCCGCTGCCGCCGCTTCCTCGATCGGCAGGTTCGGCCCGAACAGCTCGACATGGTCGCCGACATTGACCTCGTCGGCGCCGGGTCCGGTGACGTCGAACAGCGTCAGGTCCATGGTGATGCGGCCGAGCACTGGCACCCGCCGGCCGTGGAGAAACCCTTCCGCGCCGGGGCTGCCGCTTTCGCGTGCCGCCACGCCCGCGCCCGAAGCGGCACGATGATAGCCGTCGGCATAGCCGACGCCGACGACGGCGATCACGGAATCGCGCGTCAGCAGGGTCGATGCGCCATAGCTTGCCGTTTCGCCGGCGAGCGCCGTCCGCACCTGGAGCACCCGCGCCTCCGCCGTGACCACCGTGCGCATCCGGCCCATGCCGCCATAGAGCGCGATGCCCGGGCGCACCAGATCGCAGGCGAAGTCAGCGCCCAGGAAGATCCCGGCGGAATTCGAGAGACTTGATTCGATTTCCGGGAAAAACTGCCTAACCCGTTGAAACAACTCCAATTGCCGGAGGTTGAGCGCATCGCCGGGATCGTCGGCGCAGGCAAGATGGCTCATCACCAGCACCGGCGCGAGAGCGCGGGTCAGCTCGTTGTCGCGCGCAAGGCCTTCAGCCTCCTCCAGGGTCAGGCCGAGCCGGTTCATGCCGGTGTCGACGTGGAGCGCGCAGGGCCGCGGCGTCCCGTCGGCCCAGCCATGCGTCTCCCACAGCGCGACGTCGCTGCGGCTGTTGAGCACCGGGCGCAGGTCGGCTTCGAGGAAGGCGCCGATGCTTTCCGGCGACAGCGGCCCGGAGAGCACGAAGATCTCCGCCTCCGGCAGCAGCCCGCGCAAGGCGATACCCTCATGCGGAAGCGCGACGAAGAAGCGCCGGCAGCCGCTGTTCCACAGTGTCGGGGCGACGACGTGGAGGCCGAGCCCGTAGCCGTCGGCCTTGACCACGCCTGCACAGGCGGCGGGTGCGGCAAGGCGCGCCAGGGTGCGGTAATTCTCGGCGAGCCCGTCGAGATCGATCGTCAGCCTGCCGCCGGCAAGCCGCGGATCGGGCTCGTGCAGGGCTTCATGCAGCTTGGTCGACAGGGCGGCTTGTTCCTAGAATCGCTCGGGAAGGTGGCTGTCCTCGGCGAGGTCGAAGAAGCGGGTGAACTCGCCCTGGAAGCCGAGGCCGACCGTTCCGGTCGGGCCGTGGCGCTGCTTGGCGACGATGACCTCGGCCTTGCCGCGCGCTTCGTTCATCTCGGTCTCCCATTTCATGTATTCGTCCGCCCCGGGCTTCGGCTCCCTGTTCTTCAGATAGTACTCCTCGCGATAGACGAACAGCACCACGTCGGCGTCCTGCTCGATCGAGCCCGATTCGCGCAGGTCCGAGAGCTGGGGACGCTTGTCGTCGCGGCTCTCGACCTGACGCGAGAGCTGCGACAGCGCGATGATCGGGATTGCGAGCTCCTTGGCCAGTGCTTTCAGGCCGGTGGTGATCTCGGTTATCTCCTGGACGCGGTTCTGGGCGGCGCGCGCGCTGGTGCCCTGCATGAGCTGAACGTAGTCGATGACCAGCACGTCGAGCCCGCGCTGGCGCTTCAGCCGCCTGGCGCGTGCGGCGAGCTGGGCGATCGAGATGCCGCCGGTCTGGTCGATGAAGAGCGGCAGCTTCTGCATCATCTGTGCGCAGCCGACCAGCTTCTCGAAATCGGCCTCGGTGATCTCGCCGCGCCTGATCTTGGAGGACGCGATCTCGGTCTGCTCGGAGATGATGCGGGTGGCGAGCTGCTCCGACGACATTTCGAGCGAGAAGAAGCCGACCACGCCGCCGTTCTTCGCCTTGAAGGAGCCGTCGGCCTGCTGGACCGGCTCGTAGGCCTGGGCGATGTTGAAGGCGATGTTGGTGGCAAGCGAGGTCTTGCCCATGCCGGGCCGCCCGGCGAGGATGATCAGGTCGGAGGGCTGCAGCCCGCCCATGCGCCGGTCGAGGTCGCGCATTCCGGTGGCGACGCCCGAGAGCTTGCCGTCGCGCTGATAGGCAGCGCTCGCCATGTCGATCGCCGTGGAGACGGCTTCGGTGAAGGTCTCGAAGCCGCCGTCGTAGCGCCCTGTCTCGGCGAGCTCGAACAGCCGCCGCTCGGCGTCCTCGATCTGATCGGTCGGCGACATGTCGACGGGTGCGTCATAGGCGATGTTGACCATGTCCTCGCCGACCGTGATCAGCGCCCGGCGGGTGGCGAGGTCGTAGATGGCGCGGCCGTAATCGGCGGCATTGATGATCGTCACCGCTTCGGCCGCCAGCCGCGCCAGATATTGCGCCACCGTCATCTCGCCGACCTTGTCGTCGGCCGGCAGGAAGGTCTTGATGGTCACCGGATTGGCCATCTTGCCCATCCGGATCAGCTCGCCTGCGACCTCGAAGATCCTGCGGTGCAGCGGCTCGTAGAAATGGCTCGCCTTCAGGAAGTCCGAGACGCGGTAGAAGGCGTCGTTGTTGACCAGTACCGCGCCGAGCAACGCCTGCTCGGCCTCGATATTGTTCGGCGCCTCGCGATAAAGCGGTGTTTCCGCCGCGTTGAGCTTGCGGACTGCCTCTGCCATCTCTGCCCCGTCCCTCGCCTTGAGGCCTTGCCCTATCAGATGTGGGCGGGAAACATCCTTTCGATCGGCGCTCGGTTCACGGGATTCACAGACCTGCCGGCAACCGTGGAAAGACCGCAGGATTTCATTGACCCGAATCGCGTTTCGAGCTTAGCGCCGCGCGAGGGAGAACAAAACAGGAAAATAGAGGAAGCTGGCGTCAAGCGTCCTACTCGGCAGCTTCCGAATAGCGGCGCGGACCCCGCGCGGCGCGGCTCGCCAGCCCTTCGCGATCCTGCTGGATATAGTCGCGCGTCATCGGCAGGACGTCGTTGCGGCGCGTGAGCTGGATCTGGAAGACGACGAGGTCCTGCCAGCGGAAGGCGGCTTCCGATCCGGTCAGGTAGAATTCCCACATCCGCGCGAATCTCTCGTCGTAGAGCTCGACGGCGCGGTCGCGATTCGCCATGAAACGTTCGCGCCAGTTGCGCAGCGTCTCGGCGTAGTGGAGCCGCAGGATCTCGATATCGGCCGTCATCAGCCCGGACTTCTCGATCGCCGGCATCACCTCCGACAGGGCCGGGATATAGCCGCCGGGGAAGATGTATTTGCGGATGAAGCTGTTCGTCGCCGAAGGCGGGCCGCTGCGGCCGATCGTGTGCAGCACCATGACGCCGTCCGGCTTGAGCAACTGCGCGCACTTGTCGAAATAGGTCCGGTAGTGGTTGAGGCCGACATGCTCGAACATGCCGACCGAGATGATGCGGTCGAACGGGCCTTCGACCTTTCGGTAGTCCAGCAACTCGAAGCTGACATTGTCCTGCAGCCCCTCGTTCCGCGCCCGCTCGCGCGCCACTTCGAGCTGCTCGGTGGAGAGCGTGACGCCGAGCACCTCGCCGCCGAGCCGGCCGAGATGCAGGCCGAGCCCGCCCCATCCGCAGCCGATGTCGAGCACCCGGTCGCCCGGCCGCAGCCGCAGCTTCGCCGTCAAATGCCGCTTCTTCGCCTCCTGCGCCTGGTCGAGGACCACGTCGGACGTCTCGAAATAGGCGCAGGAATATTGCATGTCGTGGTCGAGGAAGAGCTGGTAGAGCTCGCCCGACAGGTCGTAATGGTGATGGACGTTGCGCAGCGCGCGGCCGGCCGTGTTGATCTGTTGCAGCCGTCGAGTGGCGCCGTGCCAGAGATGCAGCAGCGCGGCCACCGTTCCCTCCGCACCGCCCGGCCCGGTATTGGTGTAGACGAGCTGGAGGAAGCCGAGCAGGTCGCCTTTGACGATCTCGATGCTGCCGTCCATGAAGGATTCGGGCAAGCCAAGCGTCGGGTTGAAGGTGATGGCGCGTTCGGCCTTGCGCGACTTCAGCCGGATATGGACGGGCTCTCCGGTCCCGTCACCGAAGCTGTGATCCCGTCCCTCCGGATCCGTGACGATGAGGGACCCGGACTTGAACAATCGCCGGCAGACATATGTCAGCAACAAATTCATGCGGCACTGACCCTGCAATTCCGGATAGACTATAGCGCCGCCGATCGAGCTTTCAAAGTGTAGTGATTGGTCCAGAAACGAAAGCGGCCCGGACGCGAGGTCCGGGCCGCAGGGATCGCAGTCGTTCGGCCTGGGCCGCTATTCTTGCTCTTCCTCTCCCTGGACTTCCTCTTGGACTTCCTCCTGCTCTTCCTCCTCGAAGAAGGCGTCCGGCCGCGCATTCTCGTTCACGTCCTCGCCATAGATCGCCTCGAGCGTGTCGAGACGCTCGCCGGCGGCCTGGCGTTCCGCCTCGTCGGCCGAGCGGGCGATGTTGAGCGTGACGGTCGCCTCGACTTCCGGATGCAGCGAGATGACGACGTTGGTGAGGCCGATCGCCTTGATCGGGTGGTTGAGCTCGACCTGGTTGCGGCCGACGGCGAAGCCTTCGGCGACCAGCAGCTCGGAGACGTCGCGGGCCGAGACAGAGCCGTAGAGCTGGCCGGTCTCGCCGGCCGAGCGCACGACGACGAAGCTCTGCCCGTCGAGCGTCTCGGCGATCTTCTCGGCTTCCGACTTGCGCTCAAGGTCGCGCGCCTCGAGCTCGGCGCGCCGGCTTTCGAAGCGCTTCTTGTTGGCCTCGTTGGCACGCAGCGCCTTGCCCTGCGGCAGCAGGTAGTTGCGGGCGAATCCGTCCCTGACCTTGACGGTCTCGCCCACCTGGCCGAGCCGCGCGATGCGTTCGAGAAGAATGATTTCCATCGTCTTGTCCTTTCAGGGCCGCAAGCGGCCAAGCTGTTTTCCCGCATGGTCGGGCCCGAAAAAGGGCCTGATGCGCGATCTGAAAGGCAGGGAGCAGTCGGCGTCTTGCCGTGGTCGCTGTCCTGCCTCATGGCAGTTAGGACGGCCGCGGCCGTCCAACTCGGGAAGAAAAGCCGCTCCCGAAGCGGCGTCTTTGGTCCCCCGCCCGGTCCGCTGCGCGAACCGGATGAGGGGCGGTCCGGTCCTGACCTATTTCACCACATAGGGCAGCAGGCCCAGGAAGCGGGCGCGCTTGATCGCCCTGGCGAGCTCGCGCTGCTTCTTCTGGCTGACGGCCGTGATGCGGCTCGGCACGATCTTGCCGCGCTCGGAGATATAGCGCTGCAGCAGGCGCACATCCTTGTAGTCGATGCGCGGCGCGTTCGCGCCCGAGAACGGGCAGGTCTTGCGGCGGCGATGGAACGGCCGGCGCGTCGGGATCTGGTTGATATCGACCATCATTCGGCTCCTTCCGACTGCTCGCGCGGACGGCGCGGACCACGATCGCGGTCGCCGCGATCGCCCCGGTCACGATCCCCACGGTCACGATCGCCACGCGGGCCGCGGTCACGGTCGTCGCGCTTCTGCAGCATCACAGAGGGGCCTTCCTCATGCGCCTCGACGCGGATCGTCATGAAGCGCAGCACGTCTTCCGACAGGCCCATCTGGCGCTCCATCTCGGCGATCGCCGGGGCGGGGGCGGTGATGTCCATCAGCGTGTAATGCGCCTTGCGGTTCTTCTTGATGCGGTAGGAGAGGGACTTCAGCCCCCAGCTCTCGACCCTGCCGACCGATCCGCCATTGCCTTCGATCACGCCCTTGTACTGATCCACGAGCGCTTCGACCTGCTGCGGCGAGAGGTCCTGCCGGGCAAGAAACACATGCTCATAAAGTGTCATTGCGACTTGCCTTTCTTCAACTTCCCTGTCCGGGCCCCAGCGGCTAAGCCTCTGCAACTTCTCTTGCCGCCTGGGCGGTGAAGAAAGAGCATCTGGAGACGGTCGAGAGCGGAGACACGGGAGGCAGAAGCCCTTTCGGCTTCGAACGCGCCCTTGCTTGCGGACGCGGCCCTCCGTTCAGCCCCCGGCTGGGACCGGCAGATTGGGCGCCTCTATACAGCAATAGCGGCCATTGGCAAGCCCCGGCCCTCAGCTCTTCAGCTTGTAGCCCGACTTGAATATCCACCACACGCCCACCAGGCAGGCGATCAGGAAGAGAACGATCATCGCCAGGCTGATGACGACGTTGACGTCGGAGATCTCGTAGAAGCTCCAGCGGAAGCCGCTGATCAGATAGAGCAGCGGGTTGAAATGGCTGACCGTCTGCCAGAAGGGCGGCAGCATGCTGATCGAGTAGAAGCTGCCGCCGAGGAAGATCAGCGGCGTGACGACGAGCAGCGGGATGAGCTGCAGCTTCTCGAAATTGTCGGCCCAGATGCCGATGATGAAGCCGAAGATGCTGAAGGTGACCGACGTCAGGACGAGGAAGAAGATCATCCAGAGCGGGTGCTCGATATGGAGCTCGACGAACAGGCTCGCGGTCGCCAGGATGATCAGGCCGAGAAGCGTCGATTTCGTTGCAGCCGCGCCGACATAGCCGAGCACGACCTCGACGAAGGAGATCGGCGCCGACAGGATCTCGTAGATCGTGCCGACGAATTTCGGGAAATAGATGCCGAAGGCGGCCGCCGAGACGCCCTGCATCACCAGGGTCATCATGATCAGGCCGGGCACGATGAAGGCGCCGTAGGAGACGCCGTCGATCTCCTCGATGCGTGAGCCGATCGCCGCCCCGAAGACGACGAAATAGAGCGAGGTCGAGACCACTGGCGAGATGATGCTCTGCAGCGCGGTGCGCCACCAGCGCGCCATCTCGAACTTGTAGATCGCCTTGATCGCATGGAGGTTCATCGCTGTTCCCTCACCAGGCGCACGAAGATGTCTTCCAGCGAGCTCTGCCGCGTGCTGAGGTCGCGCAGCACGATG
>CAYYZC010000160.1:5707-7176 GCA_964475605.1 uncultured Chelativorans sp. | reverse complement strand
ACGGAGTGGCTGGAGCCGGAGATCGCCGACCTGCGGGAAAGGGTGCAGGAGGCAGAGGCGAAGGTCGCCGAATACCGCGCCCAGTACGATCTGATGCTCGGCCAGAACAACACGACGCTGGCGCAGCAGCAGCTCTCCGAGCTTTCGAGCGAGCTGTCGCGCATGCGCGCCAACCGTTCGGCCGCCGAGGGCAGGGCGGCCGCCATCCGCCAGGCGCTCTCGACCGGCGCCTCGCTCGCGACGATGCCGGACGTGCTCGCCTCCGCGATCGTCCAGCGCCTGCGCGAGCAGCAGGTCCAGATCCGAGCCGAGATCGCGGAGCTGTCGACGACGCTTCTCTCCAACCACCCGCGCATGCTCGCGCTGAACGCCCAGCTTGCCGAACTCGACCAGCAGGTCCGGCAGGAAGCCGTCAAGGTGCTGGAAGGCGTCGAGGCCGAGGTCGCGACGGCGCGCCAGCGCGAGCAGGATCTCGTCGCCAACCTCAACCAGCTCAAGGCGCAGGCGGCGCAGGCGAACGAGGACGAGGTCGACCTGCGCGCGCTGGAGCGCGAAGCCGCTTCCCAGCGGGCCCTGCTCGAATCCTATCTGGTGCGCTACCGCGAGGCCCTGTCGCGTACCGAGGGCGACTATCTTCCCGTCGACGCGCGCATCTTCTCCCGCGCCACGGCGCCCTTCGAGCCCTATTTCCCCAAGGTCGTGCCGATCGTCGCCGCTGCATTCGTTGCCGCGCTCCTGGTGCTGGCGATCGTGACGCTGCTGCGCGAGCTGTTCAGCGGCCGCGCCATGCGCCCGGCGCCGGGCGCCTATGTCGAGCCGGTCGACCAGGTGACCATGCCGGAGCGCCGCGCCGAGCCGGCATTTGCCGGAACCAGCGACGAGGCGTCGGCAACGATGGCCGAGGCAGGGGAACCCGAGCCGGCCGACCGCGCCGAGCTTTCCGTCGAGGCCGCCGCCGAGCGGCTGATCGCGGCAGGCGCCGCGCGCGCCATCTTCGTCTCGCCCGAGGGCGACGAGGCGTCGGCGACCTCGGTCATGGTGTCGCGCGAGATCGCCGATGCGGGCTTGCGCGTCCTCTTCCTCGACCTGACTAGCTCGGGCGCCCCGTCGGCGTCGATGCTGGAGAGCGCACGCTTTCCCGGCATCACCAACCTGCTCGCCTCCGAAGCCCAGTTCTCCGAGATCATCCGCGGCGACCTCTATTCGGACTGCCATGTGATTCCGATCGGCACCGCCGACCCGCGCCGGGCGATGCGGGCGGTCGACCGGCTGCCGATCATCATGGGTTCGCTGACGACGGCCTACGATCTGGTCGTGGTGGAATGCGGGCCGGCCAATGCCGAGGGCATCGCGCGCGTCTTCGAGGCCGATGCGGAGATCCTGCTCAGCGTCATCGAACCCGAGGGCGGAGACATCGAGGCGACCGCTGAAGAGCTTGCCGAGCGCGGCTATGACAGGCTGATCCGCGT
>CAYYZC010000160.1:0-5607 GCA_964475605.1 uncultured Chelativorans sp. | reverse complement strand
CATCGTGTCGAACTGCCAGGTCTCGATCTCGCACCAGCTCCGCTTGTAGTCCTCGTCGCCGACGCTGAAATCGTAGATGTCCATGCCGGCCGCGCAGGCCTGCTCGATATTGGTGTAGTCGAGGAAATAGCCGGGGCTGGTCGTGCTGTCCTCGTCGCGGATGCCGCCGAACTCGCAGACGATCTTCCGCCCCGTGATGCTGAGCCCGTTGACGGCGCGCAGCTCGCCGCCGACCTCGAGCCCGTGCAGCGAGAAGGGCTGTCCCTCCTCCGTGAGCGCGTTGCCGTAGAGGCGACGGAAGAAGTCCTGCACCTCGGGTGGCCCGAAGACGTTCTGGATGCCCTTCTTCCGGAAGCGCTGCGCCTTCATCTCGAAGAACTCGCCGAGCAGCCGGTCGACCTCTTCTTCCGTGCGGGCTTCGATCAGCCGGAAACCGCCCTGTTCCTCGAATTTGCGGAGCTGGAACCGGTATTTTTTGCGCTTGCGCTTGCCGCTGGCGCGTTCCATCAGCTTGTCGAAGCCGCCTTCGAGATCGACCGCCAGTGAGATATTGGGGCTGGTGCGGCTCGCCGTCGCGGCGAGCGGGTTGTCGTAGCCGTCCTGGCCCGGATTCTGCCGTTGCAGCGCCAGCGCGTCGACATCGGGGCGCGCGGCGCGGACCGCCTCCATGACGGCACGCAGCTCGGCCGCATCGACATTGCGGCGCGCCGAGCGCGGTGCTGCGGCAAGGTTGCCATTGGCATGGCTGCCGCCAGGGAAGCGTGCGATCCGGAACGGGCCTTCCGGGACGACTTCCAGCGGGATGGTCAGCGCTCTCTGCTCGCCGCGCCACAGCGTGGCGAGGAAGACGTCGGCGTCGGTCGCAGCGATCCACGCCTCGGTCCAGGTCGGACTCTGCGGCGGCGCGAAGACGCATTGCTCGCAATATCGCCGGTAATCGACGAGCGCATCGCTGTCGGCGCCACTCACGCTCGCCGCGATGCCGCGGTCGAGCAGGGCGGTCTCGCCCGTCATCGCATGGGGCGCGACCCTCGCCGATCCGGCGGCTGCAGCGTCAACCATACCTCAATCCTTCGGTCCTAACCTCGGCGGCCTGGGAGGCACGCTCGATGCTGCCGGGACGGTATAGGCAAAAGGTGAATGAATGCTCGACGCTCGTGAGATTACGCGCAAGCTGGTGATGCACGCGGCCCGCTTTTCCGGGCTTGCGGAGGCGAGCCGCCCGCTGATCGGGGGAATGGGCGCGATCATCATGCTGCACCGCGTGAGCGACGCCGATATCTCGCCGCTCGGCATCAACGATCACCTGGCGATCACGCCCGGCTTTCTCGACCAGGTCCTGGGCGAGCTGAAGCGCCTCGACTACGCGCTCGTTTCGCTGGACGAGGCGGTCGAGCAGATCGCAACGGGCCGGTCCGGTTCGCCGCGCTTCGCCGCGATCACGCTCGACGACGGCTATCGCGACAATCTCGAAGAGGCGCTTCCGGTCTTCGAGGCGCATGAGGCGCCTGCCACGATCTATGTCGCTCCCGGCCTTACCAGCGGCGAGACGCTGCCCTGGTGGGATACGATCGAGCAGTTGCTCGTCCGCAAGGACCGGATCGAGATCGCCACGCCGGATGGAAGCGTGGTGCTCGACTGTCCCGACACCGCTGCGAAGAAGGAGGCGGCGCCGCATCTGGAGAAGCTTCTGACGGTCGACGTCCGGGAGGAGGAGCAGCAGGGCATCCTCCACGGGCTCGGCGCGGGCGACCTCGTCGCGGCGGGCGGGCGTGCCTTCATGAACTGGGACGAGGTGCGGAAGATCGCGGCGCACCGGCTGATCACGATCGGCGCCCATACCGTCAACCACTACAAGCTGGCGCGGCTCGACGAGGAGACGGCCCGTCAAGAGATGGCCGAATCCGCGCGCATCATCGAGGCCGAGACCGGCGAGAGGCCGCGCCATTTCGCCTATCCCTACGGCAATGCCGATGCGGCCGGCGATCGCGAGGCGGGTCTTGCCCGCGAGCTCGGCTTTGCCTCCGCGGTGACGACGCGCCACGGCCTCATCCAGGCGGGCCATGTCGAGCATATGCACGCCCTGCCGCGCATATCGATCAACGGCCGCTTCCAGAGGGTCGGCTACGTCTCGACCATGCTGTCGGGCGTCACCACGCCGCTCGCCAATGCCGGGCGCACCATGGTCACGATGTGATCAGCCCTGCCCGGAGGTCCGCGGCGGCTTCTCCATCCATTTGATGATCAGCATCGCCGGCAGCACCCACAGCAGGCCGGTCAGGAGGAAATAGCCGAGATGGACGAGCGGGCCGGCCTCGGCAAGCTGCGCCACGGCGACGATCGTCGCCACGATCGCATAGATCACGACGAGCACGACGAGGAGCACCGTTCCGATCAGCTTCTTCAGGCGTACAGGCATGCGGCCTCTCCTTGGCCGACGAGATAGGCCCGCATACACGAAAGCGCAAATCCCAATCGTCGCGGGGCCGGCGCCGCGACCGCATGTCGCGCGCGTGCTCGACTTGAATTGGTTGCATTGATCGGCCACCACTCGCGCATCGTCACCATCGGGAAACCGCGAAAAGATGTCCGTCTCCGCCGCCGTGAATGCCGGGCCGCTCGAAAGCCGCGAGCGCGAGGAGCACAATCGCAGGCAGGTCAGATACTGGCTCTATCTCGTCCTCATCGCGCTGTTCGCTCTGTTCGTCGTCGGCGGCGTCACCCGACTGACCGGTTCCGGCCTCTCGATCACCGAATGGCGGCCCATCCACGGCGTCATCCCGCCGCTCGACGCCGCGCAATGGGCGGAGGAATTCAAGAAATACAGGCAGATACCGCAATATGACCAGCTCAACCGGGGCATGGAGCTGGCGGAGTTCAAGACGATCTTCTGGTGGGAATGGGCGCACCGCTTCCTTGCCCGCGGCGTCGGTTTCCTCGTCGCGCTGCCGCTCGCCTTCTTCTGGCTCACCGGGCGCCTCGAGGCGCATCTGAAGCCGAAGCTGCTGGGACTGCTGGCGCTAGGCGGCCTGCAGGGGGCGATCGGCTGGTGGATGGTGGCCTCGGGCCTTGCCGAGCGGGTCAGCGTCAGCCAGTACCGGCTCGCCGTCCATCTCGTCCTCGCCTGCCTGATCTTCACCGCGACCATGCTGATCGCGCGCGGGCTGGCGCCGCATTCGGCCGGTCCGGCCGGGGCGAGGACACGGCGCGAGGCCGGCATCCTGCTGCTGCTCACGCTGGGGCAGATCTATCTCGGCGCTCTGGTCGCCGGGCTCGATGCTGGGATGACCTTCAACACCTGGCCGCTGATGGACGGTTCGCTGTGGCCCGACGGCCTTCTGACCATGACGCCGGCCTGGACGAACTTCTTCGAGAACTCGAAGACGGTCCAGTTCGTGCACCGGCTCGGCGCCTATGTCCTGTTCGCCGCCGCCGCATGGCACGTCGTCGGCGCATGGCGGCGGGAAGGGGCGACGCACCGCCGCCGTGCCGCGCTGCTCTTCCTGCTCGTCACCGCGCAGGCCGCGATCGGCGTCGTGACGCTGCTGTCGATCGCAGCCTTCGATCCGGCCCTGACGCACCACATCATGGCGATCGTGGTGCTCGGCTTCGCCGCCGCCCATTGGCGCGCCGCGCGCGGCAGCTATCCGCTGCCGACACAGGTCGAGGTCGCGGCCTGAAGATCTGGCCTCAGCCCTTCGAGCCGAGCATCAGATCCATGTTCTGGACGGCCGCGCCCGACGCGCCCTTGCCGAGATTGTCGTAGACGGCAAGCAGCAGCGCCTGCGCCCGCTCGTCATTGGCGAAGACGTGCAGCGTCATGCGGTTGGTGCCGTTATGCACCTGCGGCTCGAGCTCCGGCAGCCGCTCGCCGGGCGCCAGCGGCGCGACCGCAACGCAGCCATTCTCGATCGAGCCGTAATGGTCGGCAAGCGCGGCATGAAGCTCGGCGCCCTTGGGAACGCGGTCGAGCGTTTCGAGCTGCAGCGGCACGGCGGTGATCATGCCCTGCGCGAAATTGCCGACCACCGGCTGCATCAGCGGATCGTGCGACAGGCCGGCATAGAAGCGCAGCTCCGGCACGTGCTTGTGCCTGAAGGTGAGCCCGTAGGGGAGGAAAACGGGCGCCGCGTCCCCTTTGCCCTCATAGTCCTCGACCATCGACCGGCCGCCGCCGCTATAGCCCGAGATGCCGTTCATCGTGACCGGCAGGTCGGCCGGCAGCAGGCCGGCCGCGATCAGCGGGCGCAGCATGGCGATCGGCCCCTGCGGCCAGCAGCCGGGATTGGCGACCCGCTTCGAGCCGGCGATCGCAGCCGCCTGGCCCTTGTCCATCTCGGGGAAGCCATAGGTCCAGCCCTCGGCGACGCGATGGGCGGTCGAGGCGTCGATGACGCGCGTGTCCTCGTTCCCGATCAGGCCGACGCTTTCCTTCGCCGCGTCGTCCGGCAGGCACAGGATCGCGATATCGGCGGCGTTGAGAAAGTCCGCCCGTGCCGTGGCGTCCTTGCGTCGCTCCGCCGGCACGGAGATGATCTCGATGTCGTCGCGGTCGGCAAGCCGCGTGCGGATCTGAAGGCCGGTCGTTCCGTGCTCGCCGTCAATGAAGATCTTGGGTCTCATCGTCCATCCGATAGTGATTCAGGATCAAGGGTTTGCGGCGGGAACCGGAATCGGCTTCCGAGCCGCTTGAATCTGTCTCTCAACTCGCCGCACGTCGCTCCGCCAACAGGCCGAGATAATGCATCGCCACGGTTGCCCCGGCGATTGCCGTGATATCGGCATGATCGTAGGCCGGCGCAACCTCGACCACGTCGGCCCCGACCATGTCGAGCCCGCCCAGCTTGCGCAGCACGGAGAAGATCCTGGCCGAGGAGGGGCCGCCGGCGACCGGCGTGCCGGTGCCCGGCGCGAAAGCCGGGTCGAGGCAGTCGATGTCGAAGGTGACATAGGTCTTGCGCCCGCCCGTGCGCGCGACGATCGCTTCGGCGATCTCGGCCGCCTTCATCTCTTCGACCTCGTAGCCATGGATGATCCGGATGCCGCAATCCTCCGGCGCATGGGTGCGGATTCCGATCTGGATCGAATGGGCTGGATCGACGATGCCGGCGCGCACCGCGCGGCCGACGAAGGAGCCATGGTCGATGCGCCGGCCGTCGTCGAACCATGTGTCCTGATGGGCGTCGAACTGCACCAGCGCGAGCGGCCCGTATTTTTCCGCATGCGCCTTGAGCAGCGGCCATGTGACGAAATGGTCGCCGCCGAGCGTGACCAGGAACGGGCCGTGGCGGAGGATCCGCGCCGCTTCGCGCTCGATCAGCCGCGGCGTCTTGCCGTGATTGCCGTGATCGAGCAGGCAGTCGCCATAGTCGACCACCGCCATCTGCTCGAACAGGTCACGCGCGAAGGGATATTGCGGGTCGACGTCGAAGATCGTCGAGGCGCGGCGGATCGCCTGCGGTCCGAACCGCGCGCCGGGCCGGTTGGAGACGGCCGCATCGAACGGGATGCCCCACACCACCGCATCCGCACCCTTCACGTTCTTGGTGAATTTCCGCCGCATGAAGGAAAGCGCCCCGGCATAGGTCGGCTCGCCCTCGCTGCCGA
>CAYYZC010000159.1:0-7254 GCA_964475605.1 uncultured Chelativorans sp. | reverse complement strand
GCCCGATGCGGCGCTCGCCCACGGCAAGCGTGTCGCCGGCGATCCGCATCTCGATTGAGTTGACGCCTTCCCATTCCGGATCGGCGCCGGCGGCATGGGCGACAAGCATCTCGCCGAGCCGCACGCAGGCGTCCGTGACGGCCGAGGCGGTGCTGCCGGCGCCGGCCGAGCCGCCAGACCCGCAGGTTTCGGGAAAATCGCTGTCGCCGAGCTCGACCGTGACGCGGGCCGGATCCATGCCGAGCCGCTCGGCCGCGACCTGGGTCAGGATCGTGTAGGTGCCGGTGCCGATATCGGTCATGTCGAGCTCGAGCGTCAGGCGGCCATCGCGCGAAAGATGCGCCGCCGCGCCCGCCTCCTCGATGAAGTTGGGCCGGATCGCAGCCGCGACGCCGCGGCCGACGAGCCAGTTGCCGTCGCGCCTGCCGCCCGGCTTCACCACGCCGCTCTCCCAGCCGAAGCGTTCCGCGCCCTCGCGCAGGCAGCGGGCAAGCGTGCGTGTCGAGAAGGGCCGATGCGTCGCCGGATCGCTCTCGGGCTCGTTGCGCAGGCGGAACTCGACCGGGTCGATGCCGCAGCGTTCGGCCATCTCGTCGATCGCCGCCTCGATCGCCAGCGTGCCGATCGCCTCGCCGGGAGCGCGCATCGAATCGACCTTGGGGATGTCGGCCGGGACGACGCGATGACGGGTCCGCAGCGTGTCGGTCGCATAGCTGCCCTTGGTCGGCGAGGCGACGGCCTCGGCGAAGGGATAGCCGCGCGACATCGCCGCCAGCGATTCATGGGCGACGGCGCGCAGCCTGCCGTCGGTGTCGGCGCCGAGCCGCACCGTCTGGCGGTGCGCGGTGCGGTGCGGGCCGTTGGCGAAGACGTTGCGCCGCGACTGGGCGATGCGCACCGGCCGGTCGAGCTTCCGGGCCGCGAGCGCCGCCAGCACCGCCTCGTTGTGGATGCCGAGCTTGGAGCCGAAGCCGCCGCCGATGAAGGGCGAGCGGATATGCACGTCCGCAGGATCGATCCGAAGCGTATTGGCGAACCCCTTCTTGGCATCGGCGAGGATCTGCACCGCCATATGGACGACGAGCTTGCCGCCCACCCATTCGGCGACCGTCGCATGCGGCTCCATCGCCGCGGCATGTTGCGAAGGCGTGCGATAGACCGCCTCGAACTGTATGTCGGAGCCGGCGAAGGCGGCGTCGAAATCGCCGGTGTCGCTGTCGGCTTCCGAGGCGCCGTCGAGGCTTTCCGGCGCTTCCGCCTCCTCCTCATGCGCCTCGGCGTCGAACACGCCTTCGCCGGCATCGAATTCGCAGCGCACGAGATTGGCGGCATGGCGTGCCTGCTCGAGCGTCCCGGCGACGACCAGCGCCACCGGCGCGCCGTGATAGCGGACGCGGTCGTTCTCCAGCACCGCATGGGAGATGACGAAGCGGCCGTCGCCTTCGGGGGTGCCGAAAGGCGCCTGCGGCGGCGCGTTCTCATGGGTAAGCACCAGGAGCACGCCGTCGGCGCGTTCGGCTTCGGCGGTGTCGATGCGGCTGATGCGGCCCCTGGCCGTAGGCGCCTCGACGATGCAGCCGATCGCAGCCGGGTGCTCGCCACGATGATCGGCGGCGTAGACGGCGCGGCCGGTCACCTTGGCAACGCCGTCGACCCGGTCCATTGGACGCCCGATCCAGTTGGTGCGCGGCGTCTCGTTCATCGCTCCGCTCCGGCCCCGTTCCCGACCAGGTCGCGCAGGCCGGCGCGGATCAGCCGCCTGGCGAGCGGGATCTTGTAGTCGTTGCGTCCGCGCCCGATTGCGCCTTCCAGCGCCGTTTCCGCCGCTTCGTCGAAGAGCCCGGGCGAGGCCGGCTTGCCTTCGAGCAGCTCTTCCGCGCCGCTTGCACGCCACGGCTTGTGGGCGACGCCGCCGAGCACGATGCGGACATTGCGCATCGTCCCGCCGTCGAGGTCGGCGGCGAGCGCCAGCGAGACGAGCGCGAAGGCATAGGAGGCGCGGTCGCGCACCTTGCGGTAGGACTGGCGCGCCGGCGGGCCGGGCGGCAAGGTGACGCCGACGATCAGTTCGCCCGGCTCGAGCCGGTGCTCCACATGCGGCGTGTCGCCCGGCAGGCGCAGCAACTCGTCGGCGGCGAGCGTGAGGCGGGAGCCGTCGGCGGCGATGGTGTGGATGGCCGCGTCGAGCGCCACCATCGCCACCGCCATGTCGGAGGGATGGACGGCGATGCAATTCTCGCTGGCGCCGAGGATCGCATGGAAGCGGTTGAAGCCGTCGAGCGCGTCGCAGCCCGAGCCGGGGCTGCGCTTGTTGCAGGCGCGCGCCGTGTCGTAGAAATACTGGCAACGGGTCCGCTGCAGGAAATTGCCGCCGGTCGTCGCCTTGTTGCGCAATTGCTGGCTGGCGCCGGCGAGGATCGCCGCCGACAGCAGCGGATAGCGCTCGCGGACCAACGGGTGGGCGGCGAGCGCCGAATTGGTGACGCCGGCGCCGATCGCCAGGCCGTCCTCCGTCTCCTCGATCTCCCGGCTGATGCGCGAGACGTCGACGAGCCGCTCGGGCGTCTCGATCTCCAGCTTCATCAGGTCGATCAAATTGGTTCCGCCGCCGAGGAAGCGCGCGCCGGCCGACAGCGCCTGCTGCGGATCGGCAGCGCGCTCGTAGCTGAACGGCCTCATGACGCGGCCTCGCGGGCGTCCAGTATGGCGTCGACGATGTTGTCGTAGGCGCCGCAACGGCACAGATTGCCGCTCATCCGCTCGCGGATCTCCGCATCGATCGCGACGCCGCCGCCTGAAACGACGCTCGGCTCGCCAGCCTCGATCTCGGCCAGCAGCGCCGTCGCCGCGCAGAGCTGGCCGGGCGTGCAATAGCCGCACTGGAAGGCGTCATGCGCGATGAAGGCGTGCTGCAGCGGGCTCAGGGCCTCGCCCTCGGCCAGGCCTTCGACGGTGACGATCTCGTCGCCTTCATGGGTGATCGCGAGCGACAGGCAGGAATTGATGCGCCTGCCGTTGACGATGACGGTGCAGGCGCCGCACTGGCCGTGATCGCAGCCCTTCTTGCTTCCGGTGAGGCCGAGATTTTCGCGCAGCGCGTCGAGCAGGCTCGTCCTGACGTCGGCCTCGACCGTTCGGCTCTCGCCATTGACGGAAAATGTGGTGGAGGGCATCGGCTTCCGTTCCCGGCTGCGGCCCGCAATGCCGGTGCCGCAACGTCATAACAGCCTGGCGCGGGCGCGGTTCCTCGCGGCAGGCAGGTCTTTTGCCGGAGCCGGCCGCCCGCCTCGCTCCGATCGCGATCGGGCCGGCGCCGACCCCGCACTCCGCTTCCTGACGGCGTGTACCTGAAAAGCTTTTTCCAGCAGGGATTTAAGGCGTGTCGATAGGTAATGCGGGAAGCGCCTGCCGGATGCTTTTCAAATGCGGAACCCTCGAATAAGGTACGTTCCCAATCGTGGGAGGCGGTCCATCCGAGCATCACGGGAACATCGAAAAATAATCCAAACGAGTGGGAGACGACATGCGTAAGATTCTTTTCACTGCCAGCGTGGTCGCCATGTGCGCTGCTGCCCTGCCGGCGTCGGCCGAGACGGTCCGCTGGGCGCGCGTCTCGGACGCGCTGACGCTGGATCCGCATTCGCAGAACCAGGGCCCGACCCACACCTTCAATCATCATATCTACGAGACGCTGGTGGATCGCGACGTCGAGGGCGCGCTGCAGCCGCGGCTGGCGACGGAATGGTACATCAAGGAAGGCGACGACAGCGTCTGGGTGTTCGAGCTGCGCGAGGGCGTCACCTTCCACGGCGGGGAGGAATTCACGGCCGAGGACGTCGTCTTCTCGCTCGACCGCGCGCGTTCGGAAAACTCCAACATGCGCCAGCTCCACGCCGATGTCGAAAGCGTGACCGCGGTCGACGACCATACGGTCGAGGTCCAGATGCGCGGGCCTTCGCCGCTCTACCCGAACAATTTGACCAACACCTTCATCATGGACAAGGGCTGGTCGGAGGAGCACGACGTCGTCGAGGTGCAGAATTTCGGCGCCGGCGGGGACAACTATGCCGTGCGCAACACCAACGGCACCGGGCCCTACATCCTGGAATCGCGCGAGCCCGACGTACGCTCGGTGCTGACGATCAACGAGAACCACTGGGCCGAGAAGAAGCCCGAGGTCACCGAGATCATCTACCTGCCGATCGCCGAGGACGCGACCCGCATCGCCGCGCTGCTTTCCGGCGAGGTCGACATCGTGCAGGACGTGCCGGTGCAGGACGTGGAGCGCCTGTCGGCGACGGACGGCATCAAGGTCGAGACCGGTCCTGAGAACCGCGTCATCTATTTCGGCTACAAGATGACCGACGAGCCGCTGGCCTCCTCGGACGTGACCGAGGGGAATCCGTTCGCCGATCCGCTGGTGCGCGAGGCGATCCATCTGGCGATCGACCGCGACGCCATCCAGAAGGTGGTCATGCGCGGCCAGTCGATCCCGACCTGCATCGCCACGCCGCCCTTCGTCAACGGCTGGACGGAGGAGCTCGACGCCTGCGCCGCGCCGGATCTGGACCGGGCCAGGGAGCTTCTCGCCGAGGCCGGCTATCCGGACGGATTCACGGTGACGCTCGACACGCCCAACGACCGCTACGTCAATGACGAGGCGATCTCGCAGGCCGTCGTCGGCATGCTCGGCCAGATCGGCATCAAGGTGACGCTCGCCTCGCGGCCGATCGCGCAGCACTCGCCCCTGGTCATCAATTCGGAGACCGACTTCTACCTGCTCGGCTGGGGCGTGCCGACCTTCGATTCGGCCTATATCTTCAACGACCTGATCCACACCAAGGAGGGGCATTACGGCGCCTACAATGTCGGCCTGTATTCCAACCCCGAGCTGGACGAGCAGATCAAGTCGCTGGGAACGGAGACCGATCTGGAGGCTCGCGACGCGACGATCGCCGAGATCTGGGATGTGGTCAAAGCCGATCGGGTCCTGCTGGCGGTCCACAACCAGGTCCTCGCCTATGCGATGCGTGACGACATCACCCTGGCTGTCCATCCGGAGAACCAGCCGGCGATGTCCGACGTGACCTTCGGCAGCAGCGAATAGTCCCGCCGGTCCGGACCGGATCCGCCGCGCAACCCGCGCGGCGGATCCGTCTTCCATCGCATCATCCCGACGGCGGCGGACCGCGGGTGGGCGCGCACCTGATTGCCGGGCGCGCCGTCCCCGTCTGGCTCATGGTCGGGACTGCGCGATCCGGAGATCGCTGACATGCTGGCCTTCATCCTCCGCCGCCTCGCCCAGTCCATCGTCGTGATGCTGGTGGTGGCGCTCATCTCCTTCATGCTGTTCCGCTATGTCGGCGATCCGATCGCCAATCTGGTGGGGCAGGAGGCGAACATTGCCGATATCGAGGCGCTGCGCGAGCGGCTCGGCCTCAACGACCCCTTCTACACCCAGTTCGCCCGCTTCATCGCCGGTGCCGTGCAGGGCGAGTTCGGCATCTCCTACCGCCTGCAGCAGCCGGTCAATGAGCTGATCGCCAGCCGCCTGCCGGCGACGCTGGAGCTTGCCGTCGCCTCGGCGCTCATCGCGCTGGTGTTCGGCCTCGTGCTCGGCGTCTTCACCGCGCTGCGCCCGCGCAGCGCCAGCACCGCCCTGATCATGACGCTGTCGCTGATCGGCGTCTCGTTGCCGACCTTCCTGATCGGCATCGGCCTGATCTACGTCTTCGCCGTCGAGCTGCAATGGCTGCCCTCGTTCGGGCGCGGCCGCGTCGTCGATCTGGGCTGGTGGTCGACCGGGCTGCTGACGCCGAGCGGGCGGCAGTCGCTGATCCTGCCGGCGATCACGCTGTCGCTGTTCCAACTCACGCTGATCATGCGGCTGGTGCGCTCAGAGATGCTGGAAGTGCTGCGCCAGGACTATATCCGCTTCGCCCGCGCCCGCGGCCTTTCCAGCCGCGCCGTCAATTTCGGCCATGCGCTGAAGAACACGCTGGTGCCGGTGATCACCATCACCGGCCTGCAGCTCGGCTCCGTCATCGCCTTCGCGATCGTCACCGAGACGGTGTTCCAGTGGCCGGGGGTGGGCTCGCTGTTCGTCAATTCGGTGCGCGTCGTCGACGTGCCCGTCATGGCCGCCTATCTCATGTTCATCGCCTTCGTCTTCGTCGTGATCAACCTGATCGTCGACGTCCTCTACTACGCGGTCGATCCGCGGCTGCGCGTCCAGTCGATCGGGGCGGGGAGATAGCCATGGCAATCGCTCCCACCCCGGCCAGGGCGACGACCCCGCCGCACGCGCCGAAGCCGGTGCCGCGCCCGCCCGGACGGCTCTACCGGATCTGGGATTCGGACGTCTTCTATTCGTTCCGGACCTCGCCGGTGACGATCGTCGCAGCCTTCGTCACGCTGGCGATGGTGCTGGCGGCGGTCTTCGCGCCCCTGATCGCGCCCTACGACCCGTTCAACCCGGCGAGCCTCAACCTGATGGACGGCTTCACCCCGCCCATGTCGACGTCGATGGCGGGCCACTACTTCCTGCTCGGCAGCGACCACCAGGGCCGCGACGTGCTGTCGACCATCCTCTATGGCAGCGGCGTGTCGATCCTGGTCGGCATGTCGGCGACGTTCCTGGCCATGGCGATCGGCGTCTCGCTCGGCCTGCTCGCCGGCTATGCCGGCGGCAAGTCGGACACCGTCATCATGCGCATCGCCGACGTGCAGCTCTCCTTCCCGGCGATCCTGATCGCGCTGCTGATCTTCGGCATCGCGCGCGGCGTCATTCCGCCGAGCCAGCAGGAGAACGCCGCCGTCTATGTGCTGATCCTGGCGATCGGTCTCGCCAACTGGGCGCAGTTCGCGCGCACCGTGCGCGGCGCGACCATGGTCGAGCGGCAGAAGGACTACGTGTCTGCGGCGCGCATCATGGGCGTCCACCCGCTCGTCATCCTGGTCCGCCACGTGCTGCCCAACGTGATGGGACCGGTGCTGGTGATCGCCACCATCGGCCTGGCGCTGGCGATCATCGAGGAGGCGACGCTCTCCTATCTCGGCGTCGGCGTGCCGCCGACCCAGCCTTCGCTGGGGACGCTGATCCGCATCGGCCAGCAATTCCTGTTCTCCGGCGAATGGTGGATCATCCTGTTCCCCTCGATCACGCTGGTGATGCTGGCGCTCGCCGTCAACCTGCTCGGCGACTGGCTGCGCGATGCGCTCAATCCGAGGCTGAGATGATGACGCAACAGACGC
>CAYYZC010000158.1:0-7322 GCA_964475605.1 uncultured Chelativorans sp. | reverse complement strand
ACGAAGGCGAGAACATGCTCGTCATCCATCCCGACGAGTGCATCGACTGCGGCGTCTGCGAGCCGGAATGCCCGGCCGAGGCGATCAAGCCGGATACCGAGCCGGGCCTCGAGAAATGGCTCGAGCTCAATGCCGACTACGCGTCGAAATGGCCCAATATCACGGCCAAGAAGGAACCGCCGGGCGACGCCAAGGATTTCGACGGGGTCGAGGACAAGCTGACCAAATATTTCTCGGCGGAGCCCGGCGAGGGCGACTGACGGAGCCGGGCAGGCGTTTCCCCGACGGAAACGGAAGAAAACCGCCGGAAAAGCGGACATGCCGGCGGCGGCTTCTTCGCTGCTGCGGCAAATAGTTGATTCTTTCGCACTTTTATGTTACATAACAGCGACATGCCAGTGACACTCGTCGATCTATGGCGCGAACGCTGTAATCACTGAAAGGGCCAGAGCCAACCTCCGGACCAGCCGGTCCGGCATCATCGTTCCGCGTCCGCATGCGGGCGGAGCGCATGAAGGCTCGAAACCAGTCCTGGCGCGATAGTCCGGCGATGCCGGTCGAGCTCGAGAAGATCGGCCTCTCCGGCTGGTGTGACAAGAAGGAGTGCAGGGCGTATGGCGACCCAGAAGAAATCCGCGACACGGCAGGGCTTCAAGACCGGCGAGCACATCGTCTATCCGGCGCATGGCGTGGGACAGATCGTCGCGATCGAGGAGCAGGAAGTCGCCGGACACAAGCTGGAACTGTTCGTGATCGATTTCCAGAAGGACAAGATGCGCCTGAAGGTCCCGGTGGCGAAGGCCACGTCTGTGGGCATGCGCAAGCTTTCCGAAGGCGACTATGTCGACCGCGCGCTCAAGGTGGTGCAGGGCCGGGCCCGCGTGAAGCGCACCATGTGGTCGCGCCGCGCCCAGGAATACGACGCCAAGATCAATTCCGGCGACCTGATCTCGATCTCGGAAGTGGTTCGCGACCTTTACCGTGCCGAGAACCAGCCCGAGCAGTCCTATTCGGAGCGTCAGCTCTACGAAGCCGCGCTCGACCGCATGGCGCGCGAGATCGCGGCGGTCAACCGCATGTCCGACACCGAGGCGGTGCGGCTGATCGAGGTCAACCTCAACAAGGGTCCGCGGCGCGGCGGCAAGGCCGACAACCAGGAGCCCGAGACCGAGCAGGAAGAGGCCGCCTGAGGCGATCACGCCAGGCTTCAGCTCGAATACAGGGTATCTTCGTTGGACCTCGCGAGTCGCCAAGGCTCGCGGGGTCTTCTGTTTTCAGGCGCATGAACGCCGGGGAGGAAGCATGGCGAAGCATCGTATTTATTCAATCAGCGTCGCGAGCGTCTATCCGCACTATGTCGCGAAAGCGGAGAAAAAGAGCCGCACGAAAGCCGAAGTCGATGAAATCATCCGCTGGCTGACAGGCTACAGCCAGGAGGCGCTTGACGAGGAGTTGGCAAGGAAGACGACCTTCGAGGACTTCTTTGCGCAGGCGCCTCGGATGAATCCCTCGCGATCGTTGATCACAGGAGTGATCTGCGGGGTTCGGGTCGAGGATATCCAGGACCCGCTCATGCAGGAAATCCGCTACCTGGACAAGCTGATCGATGAACTCGCCAAAGGCAGGCCGATGGCGAAAATCCTGAGAAGCTAGCTGCGTGCGGTGTTCATGATGTCCGCCTTGCCGACATTGCTTCTCATGTGACCAACCGCATCGCGCCGCATCATTCATCCCGCAATGCCGGCACGTAGGCTGGGGGCGTCAGGCGGAGGCCTCATAGTTCCTGCTCTGCACCCGGGGCAGCAGGACGAGCCCGATCAGGAACAGCACGATGATCGGCGTGACGCCGAGGCGCTGCGCATCCTCGCTGGTCAGGCCGAACGTCTCCTGCGCGAAGAAGCCGGTGGCGAACGCGATCGCCAGCGGGCCGATGAAGGTCGTCGCCTTGCCGGACAGCGCATAGAGGCCGAACGCCTCGGTGACATGGTCGCGGTCGACCTGGTCGACGAGAAGCGTCCGCGAGGCCGCCTGGATCGATCCGCCGGCCGCGCCGATCAGCGCGCCGGCCGCATAGAAGACGATGTCCGGCAGGCTGGTCCCGCCGGGAGCGGCGGCGATGCCGACGAAAAGCACCTCCGTCTGCGTCGTCGAGATGACCAGCAGCGAACAGAAGGTCAGGATCAGGATCGATGCCATCACCACCGCCTTCGGGCCATAGGCCCGGTCGGCGCGGCCGCCGAGCCATGCGCCGGCGGCGCCCGTCAGATTGGTGATGATGCCGAAGATGCCGATCTGGATGATCGACCAGCCGAGGACACCGGCGGCATAGATGCCGCCGAAGGCATAGAGCGCGTTGAGCGCGTCGCGGTAAAGCATGCTCGACATCAGGAAGCTGAAATAGCTGCGCTGGCCGGGCAGGTCCCGCAAGGTCCGGCCGAGCCGCCGCAGCCCGGCGCCGACGGCGCCCGAGACGGAAGGCCGGCGCGCCACGTCAGGCGTGAAGAACAGCATCGGCAGGATGAAGACGGCATACCAGATCGCGGTGAGCGGGCCTGCGGCGCGGTCGCCCTCGCGCATCTGCGGGTCGAGGCCGAAGAGCGGCTCCAGACCGAGCAGGGTGCGGCCGGTCTCGGGCGAAGCGGCGAGGAAGCCGAGGACGAGGATCAGCGTCAGCAGGCCGCCGAAATAGCCGAAGCCCCAGGCCGAGCCGGACAGGCGCCCGAGCTCGGAGCGCGGCACCAGCGTCGGCATCATCGCATTGTTGAACACGGCGGCATATTCGATGCCGAAGACGGCGAGCGCGATGGCGAAGAGAACCGGCGCCATCGTCTCCATGGCGGGAACGGCGAACCAGAGCGCCCAGCAGCCGACGATTCCCAGCGCGGAGAAGAACAGGATCCACGGCTTGCGCGGACCCGTCGTATCGGCGATCGCGCCGAGCACCGGCGAGGAGAAGGCGATCAGCAGCCCGCCGATCCCCGTCGCCACGCCCCACAATTCCTGGCCGCGCGCGGCATCTGGGGCGACGGCGGAGGCGAAATAGGGCGCGAAGACGAAGGTGATGATCAGCGTGTGGAACGGCTGCTGCGCCCAGTCGAACAGCATCCAGCCCCAGATCGCCTTCCGAGAGGCCGTCGCGCCCTCCTCCATGGTCATCGGCGCTCCCACGGCATCAGGGCATGTCGACCAGATCCGCCATCAGGCCGGAGGCGACGGTGAGCCGGGAAACGGTGATGTCGCCGCTTTCCGTCAGCAATTGCAGCCGCTCGCGCGTACGCGCCAGCCGCTCGCCGCCGGCTTCGAGCCAGGCATCGGCCGGCTCGGCATCGCCGGAGGCCTGGGTCAGCGCCGCTGTCGCCATGCCGCGCCGCGCCGCGCCGATCGTCTCGACCGCGCGCGACAGCGCCAGCCCGTCATAATAGTCCGACGGCATGATGCTGCGGGCGGCGTCGGAGATGCGGCCGATGCGGAACGCGTCGGTGATGCCGAAGAAGGCCTTCGCCGCGCGCAGCAGATCGGCGCCGGCATGCTCGGCGACGCGGGCGATGTCGGGGATCAGCTCGGCTATGTGGAGGAAGGCCAGCCGATGCGCCAGCTCCTGCGGCGCGCCGAGCTTGAAGGTCTGGTGGGTTCGCGCCTCCAGGCGCTCGCGGGTGAAGGCGGGAAGCAGCGCCTCCAGCTTCGGCTCCAGCGCCTTGCGCGCCTTGAGCAGTGCCGCGATGCGCTCGCCGATCGCCGCCTCCCCGTCCTCGTTCTTGAGGAACCAGGCGGTCGCCGTGTGAACCAGCCGACCGACCGACTGGTAGAGCTCGAGCTGCGCCTCGCCGTCGATCCTGTTGTCGAGCGCATCGATCTCGGCATAGAGCGCAGGCAGCTCGTAGCCGTCGCGGACGACGGTGAAGGCGGCGACGATCTCTGCGACGGGGCGGCCGGTGAGGTCCTGCATGCGGTTGACGAAGGCCGGCCCGCCGCGATTGATGACGTCATTGGCGAGCAGGGTGGCGATGATCTCTCGCCGCAGCCGGTGGCCTTCGATCTCCTGCGCATAGTCCCTGGCCATGCGCGGCGGGAAATAGGCGAGCAGGTCGTCCCGGTAGTGCGGATCGTCGGGAAGCTGCGACCCGACGATGTCGTCGAAGAGCACGAGCTTGGCATAGGCGAGCAGCACGCCGATCTCGGCGCGGGTAAGCGGCTCGCTGCGCGCGCGCCGCTCGGCGACCGCGCTGGTGCCGGGCAGGACCTCGACGGCGCGGTCGAGCTCGCCGCGGCCCTCCAGCGTCTCCATCAGCCGTTCCTGATGGTCGAGATCGGCAAGGCCGCGCTTGCGCGTCAGCGAGAGCGCCAGCGTCTGCTCGTAATTGTTGTGGAGCACGAGGCGCGCCACGTCCTCGGTCATGTCGGCGAGCAGCGTGTTGCGGTCGGGCCGGGTCAGCGTTTTCTTGCGCATCGCGGCGGCGAGCGCGATCTTGATGTTGACCTCGACGTCGGAGGAATTGACGCCGGCCGAATTGTCGATCGCGTCGGAGTTGCAGCGCCCGCCGGCAAGCCCGTAGTCGATGCGGGCGCGCTGGGTCATGCCGAGATTGGCGCCTTCGCCGACGACCTTGGCGCCGATCTCCTGCGCGGTGACGCGGATCGCGTCGTTGGCGCGGTCGCCGACATCGCCATTGCTCTCGTTCGCGCCGCGGACATAGGTGCCGATGCCGCCGAACCAGAGCAGGTCGACATCCGCCTTGAGGATGGCGTTCATGATCTCGAACGGGGAGGCGGTCGTCTTCGCGAGCCCGATCGCGGCGGCGGCTTCGGCCGACAGCGTGACCGATTTCTGGCTGCGCGAGACGATGATGCCGCCTGCGGACAGTTTCGAGCGGTCGTAATCCTGCCAGCTCGACTGGCTCATCTCGAACAGGCGCTTGCGTTCGTCGAACGAGGAGGCCGGGTCGGGATCGGGATCGATGAAGATGTCGCGGTGGTCGAAGGCGGCGATCAGGCGGATGCAGCGCGACAGCAGCATGCCGTTGCCGAAGACGTCGCCGGACATGTCCCCGACGCCGACGACGGTGAAGGGCTCCGACTGGATGTCGCGGTTCATCTCGCGGAAATGCCGCTTGACCGCCTCCCAGCCGCCGCGCGCCGTGATGCCCATCTTCTTGTGGTCGTAGCCGGCCGAGCCGCCGCTGGCGAAGGCGTCGTCGAGCCAGAAATCATGCGCCTGGCTGATCGCATTGGCAGTGTCGGAGAAGGTCGCGGTGCCCTTGTCGGCGGCGACCACGAAATAGGGATCGTCGCCGTCATGACGGACCGTGTCGGAAGGCGGCACCACCCGGTCGCCTTCCAGATTGTCGGTGATCGACAGCAGCGAGGTGATGAAATTGACATAGGCCTTCTTGCCGGCCTCGAAGATCTCGGCGCGGCTGCCGCCGGCCGGAAGCTGCTTGGGATAGAAGCCGCCCTTGGCGCCGACCGGCACGATGACGGCGTTCTTGACCTGCTGCGCCTTGACCAGGCCGAGCACCTCGGTGCGGTAGTCCTGGGCGCGGTCCGACCAGCGCAGCCCGCCGCGCGCGACGGCGCCGAAGCGCAGATGGACGCCCTCGACCTCCGGACCGTAGACGAAGATCTCGCGCCAGGGCCGCGGCTCCGGCAGGGCGGCGATGGCGCGCGAATCGAGCTTGAGGGCGAGCGAATGGGCCTCGCCGGTGGCGGCGGCGTAGTAGTTGGTGCGCAGCGTCGAATCGATCAGGTTGATGAAGCGGCGCAGGATGGTGTCGTCGTCGAGATTGGGCACCGCGTCGAGCGCGTCCTTCAGCGCAGCCTGGAGATGGCGCGCGGCGACCTCGCTCTCCTTGCGCCGGTGCGGATCGAAGCGTGCCTCGAAGAGCTGGAACAGCGAGCGCGCGATGTCGGGATAGCGGTTGAGGACGGCGGCGATGAAGTCCTGGCTCTGCGGGATGCCGGCCTGCTGGAGATAGCGGCCATAGGCCCTGAGCAGGCCTATATGGCGGGCTCTGAGGCCCGCCGTCTGGGCGAGCGCGGCATAGCCGTCATTGTCGGCGCCGCCGTACCAGATCGACAGGAACACCTCCTCGAACAGCGCGCCGCCGTCGGCGAGGTCGATCGGCTGGCCGTAGGCGTTCTCCAGCTCCATGTCGTGCACGAACACGGCCACGTCGGCAGCGTCGCCGGGAACCTCGAAGGTGCGCTCGCTGATGACCCGGAAGCCCATATTCTCGAGCAGCGGCACCCGGCGCGACAGCGCGACGGGGGCCTCGCGGTGGTAGATCTTCAGGCCGGCGCTGACGTCGGAATCCTCGGCGAGCCGGTAGAAATCGATGGCGATCGGATTGTCCTCGCCGATCGACAGGATGCGCCCGGCATCGCGCAAGGCGGTGGCGGCCGGGAAGCTGTTGCGGTAGCTCTGCGGGAAGCGCGAGGCGATCGTCGTCAGCGTCTTGTCGGCGCCGAGATCGGTCGCGGCGTCCCGCAACGCGTCCTCCCAGGTGCGCACGATGTCGCGCAGGCCGGCTTCCAGATCGGCAGTCTCGACCTTCGGCGTCTTGCCGCCGGAGCGCCCGATGATGAAGTGGACGCGGGCGAGCGCGCCTTCCGGAAAGGCGGGATAGTAGGCCGAAAGACGGCCGTCGAAGGCATTCTTCAGGAAATCGCCGATGCGCTCGCGGACATCGGAATCGTAGCGGTCGCGCGGCACGAAGACGAGGATCGAGACGAAACGGTCGAACTGGTCGACACGGTAGAGCACGCGCACGCGCGGCCGCTCGCCGAGCGCCAGGATGGCCTCGGCATGCTTGCGCAGGATCGGCACGCTGATCTGGAACAGCTCGTCGCGCGGGTAGGATTCCAGCACGTTGATCAGCGCCTTGCCGGAATGGTCGTGCGGGTCGAAGCCCGAGCGGACGATCACCGCATTGGCCTTGGAGCGCAGATAGGGGATCTTCATCACCGAGCGCGTATAGGCCGACGAGGTGAAGAGGCCGACGATGCGCAACTCACCGGTGAGCTTGCCTTTGCCGTCGAAGGTCTTGACGCCGATATAGTCGAGATAGATGCGCCGGTGGACGGCCGACTTGGCGTTGGCCTTGGTGACGATGAGCGGGTCGGGACCGTGCAGGAAGGCACGGATCTCGGGCGTCGTCGTCACCGCTTCGTTGCCGCGGCGCAGCACCAGCACGTTCGGGTCGCCGAGAATGCCCATTCCGGGCTTGCCGGCACGATCCAGCGTGCCGCTCTTCTCGCCGCCCGAATAGCGGAACTCGCGCATGCCGAGGAAGGTGAAATTGTCGTCGCGCAGCCATTCGAGGAAG
>CAYYZC010000157.1:0-7360 GCA_964475605.1 uncultured Chelativorans sp. | reverse complement strand
CGGTCCGTTCGGCGAACTGCCTGAAGAACGACAACATCGTCTATATCGGCGACCTGATCCAGAAGACGGAAGCCGAGATGCTGCGCACGCCGAATTTCGGCCGGAAGTCGCTCAACGAGATCAAGGAAGTGCTGGCCTCGATGGGCCTCCATCTCGGCATGGAGGTTCCGGACTGGCCGCCGGACAATATCGAGGACCTCGCCAAGCGCTACGAGGATCAGTATTGAGTGGTGAATTGTGAATGGTGAACAGTGAATGGCAGGCGCAGCGGCGCCGTCGGGCTTTGACCATTCACCATTTTTCCATTGACCATCCGCCGATGCACAACGAGGCGCGCCGCGCCAATCTAGGAGAAAAGCCATGCGCCACGGAAAATCCGGCCGCAAGCTGAACCGGACCGCAAGCCACCGCAAGGCGCTGTTCGCCAATATGGCCGCGTCGCTCATCGAGCACGAGCAGATCGTCACGACCTTGCCGAAAGCCAAGGAGTTGCGTCCGATCGTCGAGAAGCTCGTCACGCTGGGCAAGCGCGGCGACCTCCATGCGCGCCGCCAGGTCGCGGCCTCGATCCGTTCCGAAGCGGCCACCAAGCGCCTGTTCGACACGGTCGCGCCGCGCTATGCCGAGCGCAATGGCGGCTATCTGCGCATCATGAAGGCGGGCTTCCGCCATGGCGACAACGCGCCGATGGCGGTGATCGAATTCGTCGATCGCGACGTGTCGGCCAAGGGCGCAGCCGATCGCGCCCGCACCGAGGCCGAGCAGGCCAGTGTCGAGGCCGAAGCCGCCTGAGCGGAATCCGGTCGAAGGACATAGAAAGGCTCCGCCCTCGCGGAGCCTTTTTCTTTTCGGGCGCTGCGACATCGCGGCGGCCTTTCAATCTGCACAATCATTCGCATTATGCCGGCCATCATGATGGTCAGGGGAATCGCCATGCGCCATTGGGGAAAGCCGCTTTTTCGCCTTCTCATGCTTGCCGCGCTCGCCGTCGGTCCGATCGGGATCGTGGCCTATGCGCAGGACGATACGGGCGGCGGCCTTGCCGACGTGTTCGAGGAGGTGCTGCGCGGCAACACCACCGGCGGCGAGCCGACGGCGGAACGCCGCGTTCCCTTCGCGCGCGAGCAGATCAAGCTCTCCTTCGCGCCCCTGGTCGCCGAGACCGCGCCTGCCGTGGTCAATGTCTATGCGTCCCAGCAGGTCGAGGTCCGGTCGCCCTTCGAGGGCGATCCGTTCTTCGAGCAGTTCTTCGGCCGCCAGATGCCGCCGCGCGTCCAGTCGTCGCTCGGCTCGGGCGTGATCGTCGACGAGGCCGGCTATGTGGTGACCAATTTCCACGTCATCCGCGGCGCCGACCAGGTTCGCGTCGCCACCGCGGAGGGCAAGGAATATGAGAGCGAGATCCTGCTCAAGGACGAGTCGCTCGACCTCGCCGTGCTCAAGATCGAGGGGCCGGAGCCGTTCCCGGTCGCCCGGCTCGGCGATTCCGACGCGCTCGAGGTCGGCGACCTCGTGCTTGCCATCGGCAATCCGTTCGGCGTCGGCCAGACGACCACCAGCGGCATCGTCTCGGCATTGGCACGCACCCATATCGGGGTCAACGATTTCGGCTTCTTCATCCAGACCGATGCCGCCATCAATCCCGGCAATTCCGGCGGCGCGCTGATCGACATGGACGGCGAGGTGGTCGGCATCAACACCGCCATCTACAGCCGCACCGGCGGCTCGATCGGCATCGGCTTCGCCATCCCCTCGAAGATCGTCAGGTCGGTGGTCGCCTCGGCGATGGCCGGGCTCGACTATTTCGAGCGTCCCTATGTCGGCGCGACCTTCGAGAACGTCTCCCCGGATGTCGCCGAGGCGCTCGGCCTGCCGCGCCCGATGGGCGTGCTGGTCGTCGATGTCGCCGCCGGCGGTCCGGCCGAGAAGGCGGGGCTGCGCCCGGGCGACGTGGTGCTTTCCTTCAATGACGCCCAGGTCGAGCATCCCGACGCGCTCGGCTATCGCCTTGCCACCGAGGCCATCGGCAGCACGGCGCAGCTCTCCGTTCTCAGCAGCGGCAGCGAGAAGGAAATGGCGCTGGTCCTGGAGCGCGCCCCGGCCGGAGCCTCCGGCGGCGACGTGACGATCGAAGGCACCAGCCCGTTCGCCGGGGCGAAGGTGGCGGCGCTGTCGCCGCGCCTGGCGCAGCGCCTGCGGCTCCGCGGCGACGCCGAGGGCGTGGCGATCCTCGATGTCGACCGGCGCTCGCCTGCCGCACAGCTCGGCCTGCGCCCGCGCGACATCGTCCGCGAGGTGAACGGCGAGACGGTCGAGACTGCCGAGCAGCTCCAGCGCCTGGCTGCCGGCGATACGCGCTGGTGGCGCCTGACCATCGAGCGCGACGGCAAGCTGATCAACCAGGTCTTGCGGTATTAGCAGCGCTTGCACACGGCGAGGACCTGAACAGGCAGAACGATGCCCGACCTTTTCGACCCCGCAGAGCCAGCCGCCCCGCCGCCGGGGCGGCCGCTGGCCGATCGGCTGCGCCCGAAGACGCTGTCCGAGGTCGTCGGCCAGGAGCACCTGACCGGACCTGACGGCGCGCTGACGCGCATGATCCGCTCCGGCTCGCTCGGCTCGATGATCTTCTGGGGTCCGCCGGGGACCGGCAAGACAACGGTGGCGCGCCTTCTCGCCGGCGAAGGCGATCTCGCCTTCGAGCAGATCTCGGCGATCTTTTCCGGCGTCGCCGATCTCAAGAAGGTGTTCGAGGCGGCGAGGCTGCGGCGCGCCAATGGCCGCCAGACGCTGCTCTTCGTCGACGAGATCCACCGCTTCAACCGGGCCCAGCAGGATTCCTTCCTGCCGGTCATGGAGGACGGCACCGTCACGCTGGTCGGCGCCACCACCGAGAACCCTTCCTTCGAGCTCAATGCCGCCCTCCTGTCGCGCGCCCGCGTGCTCACCTTTCACGCGCTCGGGCAAGACAGTATCGCGCAATTGCTCGACCGCGCCGAAGCTGCCGAGAGCAAGGAGCTGCCGCTGACGGAAGAGGCGCGCGCCGTTCTGGTGCGCATGGCCGATGGCGACGGGCGCGCGGCACTCACGCTTGCCGAGGAGGTCTGGCGCGCTGCCGGCGGCGACGAGACATTCGATGCCGAGGAATTGCAGCGCATCGTCCAGCGCCGCGCGCCGGTCTACGACAAGAGCCAGGACGGGCACTACAATCTGATCTCGGCGCTGCATAAATCGGTGCGCGGCTCCGATCCCGATGCCTCGCTCTATTATCTGGCCCGCATGTTCGACGCCGGCGAGGACCCGCTCTATATCGGCCGCAGGCTGGTGCGCATGGCGATCGAGGATATCGGGCTCGCCGACCCGCAGGCGCTCGTCATCGCCAATGCCGCCAAGGACGCCTACGATTATCTCGGCTCGCCGGAGGGCGAGCTGGCGCTGGCGCAGGCTTGCGTCTATCTGGCCGCCGCTCCCAAGTCGAACGCCGTCTACAAGGCCTTCGGCGCCGCGATGCGCACGGCCAGGGAGAACGGCTCGCTGCCGCCGCCGAAACATATCCTCAATGCGCCGACGAAGCTGATGAAGAGCGAAGGCTACGGCTCCGGCTATCGATACGATCACGACGCGCCGGACGCCTTCTCCGGCCAGGATTATTTCCCCGAGGCGCTCGGCCGCCACTCCTTCTACGACCCGCCCGACCGCGGCTTCGAGCGCGAGCTGCGCAAGCGGCTCGACTACTGGGCTAGGCTGCGCCGCGAGCGGCAGGGCGGCGGATCGTAGCGGTTTCACGGCTGGCCGGGAGAGAGGCGGCGGCGGAGGCGTTCCCCGAAGCCTCGTGGACCACCCTGCGGCCATTGACGAAGGCGGCGGCGGCGTCCAATAGGAGCCGATGCTTCATCTGATCCTCGTCGCTGCCGGCGGCGCCATCGGTGCTTCGGCACGGCACGCCGTCAATATGGCCGCCTTCAGGCTCGCCGGCCCCGCCTTTCCGTGGGGAACCATGGCGGTCAACCTTGTCGGCTCGTTCCTGATGGGGCTGCTCGCCGCCGTTCTGGCACGGCGCTTCGGCGGCAGCACGACGGAACTGCGCCTGTTCCTGGGGACGGGCGTGCTCAGCGGCTTCACCACCTTTTCCGCCTATTCGCTCGATGTCGTCGTGCTGTGGGAGCGCGGCGCCTTCCTGTCCGCATTGGCCTATGCCGCAGGCAGCGTCGCCTTCGCCTTGGCGGCGCTGATTGCCGGATTGATGCTGGGCCGGCTGGCATTGGGTTGAAGGCATTGGCAGGCGTCGAGCAGATCGAGGTGAAGGCCGACGAGGCGGGCATGCGGCTCGACCGCTGGTTCAAGCTGCACTATCCCGGCCTCGGCTTCGGCCATCTGCAGAAGCTGCTGCGCTCGGGCCAGATCCGTGTCGACGGCGGTCGCGCCAAGGCCGACACGCGCATCGAGCCGGGGCAGGTGGTGCGCGTGCCGCCGATGGAGGTGGATCGCAAGGGCGAGGGCCTGTCGCCCGGCGAGATGCGCGGGCAGGGCGATCTCGACCTGCTCCGCAAGATGACGCTCCACGAAGACGACAAGGTGATCGTCTTCAACAAGCCGGCCGGCCTCGCCGTCCAGGGCGGCTCCGGCGTCTCTCGCCATGTCGACGGCATGATGGAGGTGCTGCGCAACCGCAAGGGCGAAAAGCCGCGTCTCGTCCACCGGCTCGACCGCGACACCTCCGGCGTGCTCGTCGTGGCGAAGAGCCGTCTCGCCGCGATGAAGCTGGCGGAAGCCTTTCGGGGCCGCGACGCCCGCAAGACCTATTGGGCACTGGTCAAGGGCGTGCCACGCAAGCGGCAGGACAAGATCTCGACCTGGATCGTCAAGGAGGCCACGCCCGACGGCGACCGCATGCGGGTCGCGCGTCATGGCGAGGAGAGTGCGGACCATGCCGTCTCCTTCTACCGGCTGGTCGAGCAGGCCGGACAGGCGCTGTGCTGGCTGGAGATGGAGCCCTATACGGGCCGCACCCACCAGCTACGCGTTCACGCCGCCCATATCGGCTGCCCGATCATCGGCGATGCGAAATATTTCGAGGCCGACCAGAACTGGGAGTTCCCCGGCGGCATCCAGAACAGGCTGCATCTCCATGCGCGGCGCATCGTGATCCCGCATCCGGGCGGCGGCGAGATCGACGTCACCGCGCCGCTGCCGCCCCATATGCGCCAGAGCTGGAACCTGCTCGGTTTCGACGAGGCGGACGCGGAGACCGGGACATGAGCGAACTGGTTCAGGCTTCCCGGCGCCGCAGCGCCATCGACGGCCTTGCCGTGGCGATGATGATCGGCCTCACTTTCTCCTGGGGCCTCAATCAGGTCGCCGTGAAGATCGGCAACACCGGCTTCAATCCGGTATTCGCGGTGGTGGTACGTTCCGCGATCGGCTGCGTGCTAGTCTATCTGTGGTGCCGCTATCGCCGCATCCCGATCTTCGGGCGCGACGGCACGCTGTGGCCCGGCATCGCCGCCGGCGTGCTGTTCGGCACCGAGTTCCTGCTGCTCTTTCTGGGCCTCGACCTGACGACGGTCGCGCGCGGCACGCTGATGCTGAACACGATGCCGTTCTGGGTACTGCTCGGCGGCCATTTCCTGCTCGGCGAAAGCTTCAGCCTGCGCAAGTTCCTCGGCCTGCTGCTCGCCTTTGCCGGCATCGTGATGGTCTTCTCCGACGAGCTCAGCCTTCCCGATCCCGCCGCGCTGCGCGGCGACATGATGTGCCTTGCCGCCGGCGCGGTCTGGGCCGCCACGCTCATCCTGATCAAGAAGTCGCGCCTCAACGATGCGAGCGCGGAGAAGACGCTGCTCTACCAGCTCCTCGTCTCGACCTTCTTCGTCGTCCCCTTCGTGCCCGTCGCGGGCTCGCTGCTGCGCGACGTCTCGACGCTCGCGGTCTCCGCGCTGCTGTTCCAGGGGATCGTCATCGTCGCCTTCACCTATGTGCTCTGGTTCTGGCTGGTGCGCCAGTATCCGGCCTCCGGCCTGTCGAGCTTCGCCTTCCTGTCGCCGGCCTTCGGCGTGCTTTGCGGCTGGCTGATCCTTGACGAGCCGATCTCGTGGCGCATCTTCACTGCTTTGGGGCTGATCGCAGTGGGGCTGGTGATCGTCAACCGTCCGGTGCGGCGCTCGCCGCCCGGTTGAGGAGCAGAACGATGCGTGACCTGATGAGCGATCTGGAGGCGGGGCGCCACCGGTCCGATCCCGACCCCGTGCGCCGCGCGCAGGACCAGATGCGCAAGCCCCTGCCGAAGCGCTTCTATGAGCGGGCGGACATCGCCCAGTCCGCGGACGGGCCCTATGAAGTGCATCTCGACGGCCGGGCGGCGCGGACGCCGGGCCGCGCCGTTCTGGCGTTCCCGACCGAAGCTGCCGCCCGGTTGCTGGCCGACGAGTTCACGCGCCAGAAGGACGAGATCGATCCGACGGACATGCCGGTCTACCGCATCGCCAACACCGCGATCGACGGGGTTGCACGCGACCCGCAGGCGGTGATCGAGGACATCATGCGCTTCGCGTCGTCCGACATGATCTGCTATCGCGCCGATGCGCCGCAGCCATTGGTCGACCGCCAGTCGGACGCCTGGGACCCCGTGCTCGACTGGGCGCGCTCGCGGCTCGGCGCGCGCTTCTATCTCGCCGAGGGCGTCATGCATGTCGAGCAGCCGCGCGAGAGCATCGGCGCCGTCGGCATCCATCTGGGCCAGCGCCCCGATCCGCTGCGTCTCGCCTGCCTCCATGTGATGACGACGCTGACCGGTTCGGCCCTGCTGGCGCTGGCGCTCGAGGACGGCGAGGTCGATGCGCAGGCCGCCTGGGCCGCCGCCCATGTCGACGAGGACTGGAACGTCGCGCAATGGGGCGAAGATGACGAAGCCGCCGCCCGCCGCGCCTTGCGCTGGCGCGAGATGGATGCGGCGACGCGGCTGGTGAAGGCGCTGGGGTAGGCAGGGCCGCTCAGTGGCCGGCGGCGAGGACCGACTTGCCGGCCGGGATGCGGGTCTCTTCCACCATGCGCCGGATCTCCGCGCCGGGCGCCGGGGTCGCCAGCGTCACGACCACCATCGAGACGAGGCTCGCCGCCATGCCGGCCACGCCGAAGCGCAGGTCGTCGAGGCCGAGGACCGGCGCGCCGCCGGTCTGGAGATGGAGGAGATAGCCCCCTCCGGCCGCGAAGCCGACGATCATGCCGGCCAGCGCCCCGTGGCGGTTGGCCCGCTTCCACCAGATGCCGAGGACGAGCGGGAAGAACAGGCCGGAGCAGGCGAAGCTAAACGCCCATGCGACCATGCCGAGGATGTCGGTCGGGTTCGACGAGGCGACGACGA
>CAYYZC010000156.1:1221-7370 GCA_964475605.1 uncultured Chelativorans sp. | reverse complement strand
CGATCAAGGTGCGCTTCCACTCCGTCTCCATCGTCAGGCGGGTGGAATTGCCCTCGATGCCGCGCACCGAGAGGCGGTCGCTGCCGTCCGCGTCGAGCGGGCTGAAATTCTGCCTATCGAGGCGCTCGCGATAGAGCGAGTGCAGGTTCATGTCGAAGGTCAGCTCGCCGCCTGCGACAGGTTCGGGTGCCGTCAGCGCATAGTCGATCTGCGGCAGCACCCAGGGCTGCTTCGGATTGGAGGCACTGGCGATCGGCTCTCCCGTGTCGAGACGGTTGTCGCGATAGGCCTCTTGAACTGTAAATCGATTGACGCTGATGTCCAAATGGTTCCGGTCGTCGATGCCGGTCAGGTAGATGTTGGAATTGATCACCCGGTCCCGGTATCCTGGGATCTGGTAGTCGTAGGCGAACTTCTTGTCCGTCTGCACCAGCACGTCCCAGCCGAAGGTCCAGCGCGGATTGATCTCGAAGCGGCCCGAGGTCGCGATGCCGCCGCGGAAATCCTCGTTCTCCACCCGCGTCGGTGCGCGCAGGGCGGCATAGGTCGGATTGTCCGGATCCTCGTAGAAGGCGTCCGGATCGCGCTGCTTGATGCCGGCGATGCGGATCGAATACTCGCCATTGTTGAAGCGCTGCCGCCACTCCGCCTGGCCGAGGAAGCCTTGCTTGGAGAAGCCGGTCGCATAGAGCGTCAAGTCGTAGGTCGGCGACAGCGCCAGATAATACGGCACCTGGACGCCGTGGCCGAGATAGTCGTTGCCGAAATAGCCCGGGATCAGGAAGCCGGACTTGCGCTCCACCGTCGGGTCGGCGGTGACGAAATAGGGCAGGTAGGCGATCGGCATGCCGAACAGCTCGAAGCGCGCCTGCTCGAAGCGGATCGTCTTCTCCTTGCCGTTCCAGATGATCTTCTGCGACTTCACGCGCCAGATCGGCGGCCGCTCCGGGTTCTCCTCGCAGGGCTCGCAAGCGGTATAGACGCCGTAGTTGAAGGTGGTGACGTTGCCGCCCTCGCGCTGCGCGCTGTCGGCGCCGAAATAGACCTTCTCCGCTGTTTGCCCATCGATCGTTTCCACGCGCAGCGTCTGCACGAAGCCGTCGCGGAAATCGTCGGTGATGTCGATCTCTTCGGAATAGATCTTGGTGCCGTCCGGCTGGACGAGCTCGACGCGGCCGCTGGCGATCAGCCGCGACGTGTCGCGATTGTAGGTGACGCGCTCGGCAACCAGCCGGTTGCCGTCATATTCGATCTGCACGCTGCCTGCGGCGGTGATCGTGCTGTTGTCGTTATCGTAGATGAGCTGATCGGCCTCCAGCAGCATCTCGGCGTCGCGCGAGATCTCCTGCTCGGAGATGCCGAGGTCCTGCGCCCACGCACCGGGCAAAACGAAGGCGAGCGCCGACGCGCATGCGAGGACGCTGACGCCGGCAGCAAATGCCCGGCGAGCGCGAAGCCAGAAATCAGCTCTTTCGCGCACTATCCGTCCTCTTTGTACAACAGGAACGTAACCCCCACGAAGCCCGCCACCAGTACCGGAAACCACGCCGCAGCCATCGGCGGGACGAATCCGGCTTCCCCGAACGCTTTCACCAGAACCGTGACGACATAAAGCAGAAAGCCGGCGAGGATTCCACCCAGAATGATGGTTGCGGACTGTCCCATCCGGGCGAAGCGCATGGACACCGTGGCGGCGATCAGCGTCATCGCGACGAGCAGCGCCGGCAGGGCGACGAGCGCATGGAAATGCGTCGCGAAGGCATTGGCGCTGAGCCCGAAGGAGCGGGCTGCGGCGATCTTACGCGGCAGCTCGAAGATCGACAGCGATTCCGGCCGGGCAAGGCGCTCCTGGACGAATTCGGGAGCGAGATTGGTGGCGATCCGCATCGATTCGATGTCTTCGGGCATCTCCCCTTCGACGAAGCGCGTCACCTTGTGCAGTCGCCAGTGCCCGTTACGGAGCACGACGCGCTCCGCCTCCAGCCGCTCCGAGATGTCGCCGTCCGTATTGAGGCGCAGCACAGTCGCGCCGACCAGCTCGAGCCCGCGCCGCGTCACATGGTCGGCGCCGATGATCGTCTCGCCTTCGGCCGTCCGCTGCTTGAGCCAGGGCACGGTGTCGTCGTCGTTGGAGCGTCCCGAGCGCAGCTCGGCCTCCAGGGCCTGCGCCTGCGAGAAGCCGTGCGCTGCGATCGGGTTGAGGACGAACAGGCTCGCCAGCCCGAACATCAGCGCGCCGAGGCACACCGGCGTCAGGAACTGCCACGCCGAGACGCCGGCCGCGCGCGCCACCACCAGCTCGTATTTGCGGTTGAGCGAGATCAGCGTCGCCATGCCGGAGACCAGCCCGATGAAGGGCACCGCCTGCAGCATGATCATTGGCACCTGCAGCGACGAGACGGCGAGCGCCCAGGAGACGGTGTAGCCCTTGAGGTCGGCGGTCCGCGACGACAGCTCGGTGAAGTTGATGATGAAGATGAGCGCGAAGACGCCGGTGAAGAACCAGAAGGTGATCTGGATGTAGCGTGCGAAAAAATAGCGCCCGAGGGTGATGCCGATCATTGCGCGCTTCCCGGTGCGGTGCGGCTGCGCAGCAGCGGAAAGCGCGATGCGAGACCGCGCAGCAGGTTCTGCGCCATCTGCATTCCGCGCTCGATCGCCGAGGCCGGCAGTTCCATCTGCTTGTTGTTGGCGATGAAGTAGAGCGCCAGCAGCGAGGCGCCGATCGGCACCGCATAGACGACCGGCACGAAGGCGGGACTGACCTCGGACTTGCCGGAGGCGAAGAAGCCGGCCCAGCGGAAGACCAGCGCCAGGGTCATCGTCGTCAGCAGCGGGTGGATGCGTGCCTCGCGGAAGGAGCGCGAATCGCCGGCGACGGCGAGCGCGATCAGCGCGAAGACCATCGGATAGAGCCATTCGGAGAAGCGGCGGTGGAGCTCGGCCCGGAAGCTCTGCGGCGAATGCTTGTAGACCCGGTCGTCCGGGTCGGGATTGAGCAGATAGGGGATCGTCCGGTCCTTCGGCCGCATCACCGGCCCAGACGATGCGGGCGAGAATTCCGACAGGTCGAAGGCGTAGGACTGGTAGCGCACGACCGATATCTCGCCCTGCGCGTTCTTGCGATGGACGACGCCGTCATGCATGACCAGAAGATGCTGGCCGTTGAGCTCGACCGGCACGCCCTGCTGGGCATAGTAGATCAGCTCGACATCGTCCTCGCGCGTATCGGAGACGAAGATGCCGCCGAGCCGCCCGTCCGGCAGCCGCTCGCTGACCTGGATTACCAGCCCGTCGTCGACCTTCTCGAACCTGCCTTCCTGGATCACCGTCGTAATCAGGTCGGAGCGCGCTTCGGAGAGCACGTTGCGCAGCCGCTCGCGCGAATAGGGCTCAACGAAATTGTTGATCGCGAAGGAGGCGATCGACGCCGCCACGGCGATGATCAGGATCGGGCGGAACACGGTCGTGCGCGGTGCGCCGGCGGCGCTCAGCACGACCAGCTCCGAATCGGTGTTCATCGTCGACAGGGTCTGCGCGACGGCGATGCCGACGGCAAAGGGCGTGACGATCGGGATGACGGCCGGCAGCACCAGCCAGGCGATCTCGAAGAATGTCGCGGCCGACTGGTTGTTGCCGGTCACGACGTCGATGCGGGTCAGGACCTGGGTGGTCCAGACGATGGCGAGCACCCAGAACAGCGTGGCCGCGAAGATGCCCAGCGCACGCCGCATGATATAGAGTTCGACGACCTTCATGTGTCGCGCTTTTCGGTCCCAAATCGGGCGAGCATGCGGCGCCCGCCACGCCGCACCCGCCTCGTCCGCGGCGCGAATAATCGCAACGCGGCTGTCTTCACCCTCGTCTCAGCCGATCAAAGACCGACTTTGGCGAAGAAACCGGAAACAAACAAGGTTAACGGACGCGCCGGAACGAAGAGGCCGCGACTTGTTGCACGACCGCCCCGGCAGCTAAGCTGAGCGCCACGGCTTGCCAAGGCGGCAAAAAAGCACAACATCGCCCGCGCAGCTTTTCAGCATCAGATGGAACGGAAGAAACATGGCCAGCCGCCCGACATTCGCATTCGCCAAGATCGCAGCACCGAAGAAGGGCAGCGCCGTGCTGCTGTGGGCCGAGAATTCGGGGCTGGGCGATTCGGCCTCGCTCGCCGACCCGCAGGACGTGCTCGGCCGCGCGGCGAAGATCGCCCGCTTCAACGGCAAGCTGGTCGCCCCGCTCGACGTGATCGCGCCGGCGGGCTCCGATCTCGACCGTCTCGTCGCCATCGGCGCCGGCAAGCCGCCAGCGCTCGACGATCAGGCATGGAGCAGGATCGGCGGCGCCGCGCTCGCGGCGGTGAAGAAGTCGGCCGAGGCGGCGATCGTCGCCGAGGTCAAGGGCATCGAGGTCTCGCCCCAGGCCGCAGCCCGGATCGCCTTCGGTGCGCTGATGCGCTCCTATGGTTTCGACAAATACAAGACCAGGCGCGACGAGAACGAGCAGAAGGGCGACGACAAGCCGCTCAAGGTGACGATCATGTGCGCCAATCCGGCTGCCGCGAAGCGCGCCTTCGCGCCGCTCGAGGCGATCGCCGACGGCGTCATGCTCGCCCGCGATCTCGTCAACGAGCCGGCCAACGTGCTCGGTCCCGTCGAGTTCGCCAATCGCGCCAAGGAGCTGGAGAAGCTCGGCGTCAAGGTCGAGATCCTGACCGAGAAGGAGATGCGCAAGCTCGGCATGGCAGCACTCCTCGGCGTCGCGCAGGGCTCGGTGCGCCCGCCGCGGCTTGCCGTGATGCAGTGGAACGGCGGCAAGCCGAAGCAGAAGCCGCTCGCCTTCATCGGCAAGGGCGTTGTCTTCGACAGCGGCGGCATCTCGATCAAGCCGGCCGCCGGCATGGAGGACATGAAGGGCGACATGGGCGGCGCCGCCGCGGTCGTCGGCCTGATGCATGCGCTGGCCGCGCGCAACGCCAAGGCTAATGTGGTCGGCGTCATCGGCCTGGTCGAGAACATGGTCGACGGCAATGCGCAGCGCCCCGGCGACATCGTCACCTCCATGTCGGGCCAGACGATCGAGGTGCTCAACACCGACGCCGAAGGGCGCCTCGTGCTCGCCGACGCGCTCTGGTACTGCAACGACCGCTTCAAGCCGGAATTCATGGTCAATCTCGCCACGCTCACCGGCGCCATCATCGTCGCGCTCGGGCATCACCATGCCGGCCTGTTCTCCAACGATGACGAGCTTGCGGGACGCCTGACGGCGGCCGGGCAGGCGACGGGAGAGAAGGTCTGGCGCATGCCGCTGGCGCCCGAATACGACAAGCTGCTCGATTCCAAGAATGCGGACATGAAGAATATCGGCGGCCGCTATGCCGGCGCGATCACCGCGGCCCAGTTCCTGCAGCGCTTCGTCAAGGAGACCCCCTGGGCCCATCTCGACGTCGCCGGCACCGCCATGGGCTCGCCCAATACCGAGGTCAGCCAGTCCTGGGCCTCGGGCTTCGGCGTGCGTCTGCTCGACCGGCTGGTGAGCGAGCACTACGAGAGGTAGTAGCGATACGGCGAGCACCGGCCCATGACTGAAATCCTCTTCTACCACCTGACCGACTCGTCGCTGGAGCGGGCGCTGCCGCCATTGCTGGAGAAGAGCGTCGCGCGCGGCTGGAAGGTGGTGGTGCAGACCGGCGGCGAGGAAAGGCGCGACTGGCTCGACGCGCATCTGTGGACGTGGCGCGACGATGCCTTCCTCGCCCACGGGCTGGAGAGCGAGCCGCATGCGGCCGAGCAGCCGATCCTGCTGACCTCCGGGGCCGGCAATCTCAACGCGGCCGATGTCCGCTTCCTCGTCGACGGCGCCGAGCCGCCCGATCTGTCGGCCTATCAGCGCGCCGTCTTCATGTTCGACGGCCATGACGAGGACCAGCTCGCGCGCGCACGCGGCCATTGGAAGGCGATGAAGGAGGCCGGCCACGCCGTCACCTACTGGCAGCAGACCCCGGAAGGCCGCTGGGAGCGCAAGGCCTGAAGCACGACCCCGAAAGTCGGAACCGGCTTTCGGGAAAGATCGTGCTTCACAAACCCCGGGTCAACCAGCCATCGCCGCTTCGTACTCGCTCGACAGTTCGAGCCATTTGTCCTCCTGCAGGG
>CAYYZC010000156.1:0-1121 GCA_964475605.1 uncultured Chelativorans sp. | reverse complement strand
GCCATCGCCGCTTCGTACTCGCTCGACAGTTCGAGCCATTTGTCCTCCTGCAGGGCGAGCTGGCCGGCGAGCTTCGCCCGCTCCCTGGAGAGCGTTTGCGCCTTCTGCGGCTCCCGCTCGTAGAGCGCTGCGTCGGCGAGCTCGCTCTCGATGCCTTCGATGCGCTTGCGCAGCCGCTCGATCAGCCCTTCCGTCGCCTTGATCTCCTTCGCCACCGGCTCGAGCGCGGCCCGCCGCTGCGCGGCTTCGCGGCGCTTGTCGGCCTTCGACTGCCGGTCGGCCTCGCGGCGCTCCCTGCGGTCCGACTGCCCGCCGGTGACGAGGCTGCGATAGTCGGAGACATCGCCGTCGAAACTGGAGACGGTGCCGTCCTTGACAAGCCACAGCCGGTCGACGGTCGCCTCGATCAGGTGCCGGTCGTGGCTGATCAGGATGACGGCGCCGGTGAAATCGTTGAGCGCCTCCATCAGCGATTCGCGGCTGTCGATGTCGAGATGGTTGGTCGGCTCGTCGAGGATCAGCAGGTTCGGACCCTCGAAGGCGGCGATGCCCATCAGCAGGCGCGCCTTCTCGCCGCCGGAAAGGTCGCGCGCCGGCGTATCCATCTTCTCCGTGGTCAGTCCCATGCGTGCGACGCGCGAGCGCACCTTCGCCTCCGCCGCCTCGGGCATCAGGCGGCGCACATGCTGGACCGCGCTCTCTTCCGGCCTCAGGTCGTCGAGCTGGTGCTGGGCGAACATCGCCACCTTGAGCCCCGGCGCGACCGTCATCGTGCCGGCCTCCAGCCGGAGGCGGTCGGAGAGCAGCTTGGCGAAGGTCGACTTGCCGTTGCCGTTGGCGCCGAGCAGCGCGATGCGGTCGTCATTGTCGATACGCAGGTTGAGTTTTTTCAGCACCGGCCGGCCAGCTTCGTAGCCGACCGCGCCGCCCTCGACAGCCACGATCGGCGAGGCTACCGCCTTGACCGGATCGGGAAAGCGGAAGGGCGTCACCGTGTCGTTCACGGCCGACGCGACCGGCTTCATCTTCTCCAGCGCCTTCAGCCGCGACTGCGCCTGCCTTGCCTTCGAGGCCTTGTAGCGGAAGCGCTCGACGAAGGCTTCCATGTGCTTGCGCTGGGC
>CAYYZC010000155.1:1702-7451 GCA_964475605.1 uncultured Chelativorans sp. | reverse complement strand
CATGGCGCGTTTCTCCGGCAAAGGAGGTCAGCCATGGACCTGATGATCATTCCCGCGATCCTCGCCTTGCTGCTGGTGGCGTTCCTGATCTACCGCGCCTATGCGATGCGTCTGCGCAGGCCGCCCCGCCGGCCGGACGAGGAGGGCTGACCCGCCCGCCGCCGCGCCGGCTCCTCTCACGCCTTGTTGACCTTGCGCCAGGCCGCGTGCGTTGACGCCCTCGCCTGGCTCGTGCTCAACCGGTGCGACGCTGTCTGAGCGGGAAGCGGGAGGAATGCGATGCTGAGGGGATTGATCGCCGCCGCGGTGCTGCTGGCCGGGCTCGGTTCCGCCTCTGCGCAGGCGCCCGACCCCTCGAACTGGGACGCCGTGCTGGACGACGCGCGCGGCGAGACCGTCTATTTCAACGCCTGGGGCGGCTCGCAGAACATCAATGCCTATCTCGAATGGGCGTCCGGCGAGCTCGAACGGCGCTTCGGCGTCCGGCTCGTCCATGTCAAGCTGGACGACACCGCCAGCGCCGTCGCCACGGTGCTCGCAGAAAAGGCCGCCGGCCGCGGCGACACCGGCTCGATCGACCTCGTCTGGATCAACGGCGAGAATTTCGCTGCCATGAAGCGGCAGGACCTGCTGCTCACCCCCGGCTGGGCCGAGCAACTGCCGAACTGGCGCTATGTCGACTTCGAGGACAAGCCGACGATCCGCACCGACTTCACCATTCCCGTCGAAGGGCTCGAAAGCCCCTGGGGCCTGGCCAAGCTCGTCTTCTTCTACGACGAGGCGCGCACGCCGGCGGATGAACTGCCGATGTCGGCCGGGGAGCTGCTGGACTGGGCGAATGCCGATCCCGGCCGCTTCTCCTATCCGCAGCCGCCCGATTTCGTCGGCTCCTCCTTCCTGAAACAGGTCCTGTCGGAGCTGGTGGAGGATCCTTCGGTGCTCCTCGACCCGGTCGAGGAGGCGGAGTTCGAGACGGTGACGGCGCCGCTTTTCGACTATCTCGACGCACTGCATCCGCTCATGTGGCGTTCCGGCCAGGCGTTCCCGCAGAATTATCCGGCGATGAAGCAGCTTCTCGCCGATGGCGAGCTCGACATCATCTTCGCCTTCAATCCTGCCGAGGCGTCGGCCGGGATCGCCGCCGGCGAGCTGCCCGATACGGTGCGCTCCTTCACCTTCCCGCAAGGCACGCTCGCCAACACCCATTTCGTCGCCATCCCCTACAATGCGACGGCGAAAGCCGGCGCGATGGTGGCGGCGAACTTCCTGCTCTCGCCCGAGGCGCAGGCGCGCAAGCAGGACCCGGCCTATTGGGGCGACCCGACCGTGCTCGCCATGGACAAGCTGTCGCAGCAGGAGCGGGACCGGTTCGAGGCGATCGATCTCGGCGCAGCCACGCTGCGGCCGGAGGAATTGGGCCCGGCGCTGCCGGAGCCGCATCCGAGCTGGATGGACCGGTTGGAACAGGAATGGCTGCGCCGCTACGGGGTCGCAAATTAGGGCGCTGGAATTGCCCGGACAGCCAAACTCCGCATCGGGCGGGCTCGCCATCGCCGCGCGGCTCGGGCCGCCGCTGACCGTCCTGGTCCTCGCCGGCCCGATCCTGTTCGGCCTGCTGGGCACGATCGGACCCGCCTTCGGCTACCTGCCGGTGCTCGGCAGCACGGAATGGTCGTTGGTTCACGTCGCCGAACTGGCCGCGCAGCCCGGCATCGGCCGCTCGGCGGCGATCAGCCTTCTCGCCGGGCTGCTCTCCTCGGCATTGTCGCTGACGCTGGTGGCTCTCTTCGTCGCCGGCTGGGCGGGGACGAGGCTGTTCCGGCGCATGCAGCATCTGCTTTCGCCGCTGCTCTCGGTGCCGCATGCGGCGGCCGCCTTCGGCCTCGCCTTCCTGATCGCGCCGTCGGGCTTCCTGGCGCGGCTGGTCTCGCCGGAGCTCAGCGGCTGGGAGCGCCCGCCGGACCTCCATATCATCAACGATCCATGGGGATTGTCGATGACCTTCGGACTGATCGCCAAGGAAACGCCCTTCCTGCTGCTGATGACGCTAGCTGCCCTGCAGCAGGTCGATCTCGACCGCACCCGAAGGCTCGCCGCCGCGCTCGGCTACGGCCGGCTCGCCGGCTTCTTCTATCTCGCCTGGCCGGCGATCTACCGGCAGGTCCGGCTTGCCGTCTTCGCCGTCATCGCGTTTGCCAGCTCGGTGGTCGACGTGGCGGCCATCCTCGGCCCGACCGTGCCGCCGACGCTGGCAGTGCGGCTGCTCGGCTGGATGAACGATCCCGACCTCACCATGCGCCATCTCGCCTCGGCCGGCGCGCTGCTGCAACTCGCCGTGACGGGCCTCGCCCTTTGCGTCTGGCTGGGCCTGGAGCGGGCGGGCGCGGCGCTGCGCGATCGTCTGGCGCTTGCCGGGCGCAGGCTGCGGCGCGACCGCTGGGCGCAGGGCTTCGGCCTTCTATTGATGACGACGGCCGGCCTCTCGGTCTTCGCCGGACTGGCGACGCTTGCCGTCTGGTCGGTCGCAGGGCTGTGGCAGTTCCCGGATGCCCTGCCGGCCGGGTTCACCCTGCGAACCTGGCAAACCGCGCTGCCGCGCATCGGCGGACCGCTGGCGACGACGCTGCTCGTCGCCGCGCTCGCCGCGTTCATCGCCCTGCTGCTGACGGTGCTGTGCCTCGTCAGGGAGGACGATGCCGGCCGCCCTTCGGGCCGCGCATCGTCGCTGCTCTATCTGCCGCTGATCGTGCCGCAGCCGGCCTTCCTGTTCGGGCTGCAATACCTGCTCCTGGTCTCGGGCGTGATGGCGACCACGGCCGCCCTCGTCTTCGCCCATCTCGTCTTCGTGCTGCCTTACGTGTTCCTGTCGCTGTCCGACCCTTGGCGGGCCCATGACCGCCGTTATGACGCGATCGCGGCGGGGCTGGGAAAGAGCCGCTGGCGCAGCCTTCTCGCGGTCCGCCTGCCGATGATGCTGCGGCCGCTGCTGGTCGCCGGCGCCGTCGGCTTCGCCGTCTCGATCGGCCTCTATCTGCCGACCGTGCTGGTCGGGGCGGGGCGGCTGCCCACCGTCACCACGGAAGCGGTCGCGCTCGCCTCCGGCGGCAACCGGCGGGTGATCGGCGTCTACGCCTTCCTTCAGATGCTGCTTCCCGTCATCGGCTTTGCGATTGCGACCTTCGTGCCGGCGATGATATTCCGCCACCGCCGCGCCATGCGGCTTTGAGAAGGGCGGGGATGGAGCGGAGCGGCCTCTATCTGGACCATGTGCGGATCATGCAGGGCGGAAAATGCCTTGTCGCGATCGACCGCCATGTCGGGCCTGGCCGGGTGCTGACCGTGATGGGGCCGTCCGGTTCCGGCAAGTCGACCCTGCTCGCCTTCGTCGCCGGCTTCCTCGATCCCGCCTTCCGGGCCGAAGGCCGGGTGCGGATCGACGGCAGCGACGTGACCGGCATTGCGCCCGAGGAGCGGCGCGTGGGAATCCTGTTCCAGGATCCGCTGCTCTTCCCGCATATGTCGGTCGCGGGCAATCTGGTGTTCGCATTGCCCGAGGCCGAAAAGGGCCGGGCGCATCGGCACGAGATCGCCGGGCAGGCGCTGGAAGGGGTCGGGCTCGCCGGCCTCGGCACGCGCGATCCCGACACGCTGTCGGGCGGCCAGAAGGCGCGGGTGGCGCTGGCCCGCGTGCTCGTCTCGCGGCCGCGCGCGCTGCTTCTCGACGAGCCCTTCTCCAAGCTCGATGCCGGACTTCGCCGGCAGATGCGCGAGCTGGTCTTCTCGCGGGCGCGGGAGCACGGCCTGCCGACCGTGCTCGTCACCCATGACGAGGCCGATGCCGATGCCGCCGGCGGCGATGTGGTCCGCATCGGCCGATGAGCATGGCGGCGCTGCCGGACCTGCCGGTCACCGGGATCCTGTCCGATCTGCTCGGCGCGCTCGAGGCCGGGCCCAATGCGGTGCTGGTCGCCCCGCCCGGCGCCGGCAAGACGACGCTCGTCCCGCTGGCGCTGGAGCAGGCGGGCTGGGCAAGGCAGGGCCGCATCGTGGTGCTGGAGCCGCGCCGCCTCGCCGCCCGCGCCGCCGCCCGCCGCATGGCCTCGCTGCTCGGCGAGGAGCCGGGCCGGACGGTCGGCTACGTCATGCGCATGGAAAGCCGGGTGTCGGCGCAAACGCGCATCCTGGTCGCCACCGAAGGCGTTCTGGCGCGGATGATCCTCGACGATCCGGAGCTGCCGGGCGTCGCCGCGATCCTGTTCGACGAGTTCCACGAGCGCTCGCTCGACGCCGATTTCGGCCTCGCGCTGGCCCTCGACGTGCAGGCCGGCCTGCGGCCGGACCTGCGGCTGCTGGCGATGTCGGCGACGCTCGACGGCGCCCGCGTGTCGCGGATCCTCGGCGATGCGCCGGTGATCGAAAGCGCCGGCCGCAGCTTTCCGGTCGAGATCCGCTACCGGCCACGGCCGCCCGCGCTGCCGGTCGAGCAGGCCGTCGCCGAGGCGGTGCGCCAGGCGATCGCGGAAGAGCCCGGCAGCGTGCTCGCCTTCCTGCCCGGCCAGCGCGAGATCGAGCGGACGGCCGAACGGCTCGACCGCCTGCCGTCCGATGTCGATGTGATCCCGCTCTACGGCGCGCTCGACATGCGCGACCAGGACGCCGCGATCAGGCCGGCTTCGCCCGGCCGGCGCAAGATCGTGCTGGCGACGAGCATCGCCGAGACCTCGATCACCATCGACGGCGTGCGCATCGTCGTCGACGGCGGCCTGTCGCGCCTGCCGCGCTACGAGCCGTCGACGGGCCTGACGCGGCTGGAGACGGTGCGCGTCTCGCGCGCCTCGGCCGAACAGCGCGCCGGCCGCGCCGGGCGAACCGGACCCGGCATCGCGATCAGGCTGTGGCGCGAGGAGCAGACGGCCGCGCTCCCCGCCTTCGCGCCGCCCGAGATCGCGCAGGCCGACCTGTCGAGGCTGGTGCTCGACTGCGCCGCCTTCGGCGTCACCGACCCGGCGATGCTCGCCTTCCTCGATCCGCCGCCGGCCCCGGCGCTGGCCGAAGCACGGTCGCTGCTGCGGCAACTGGATGCGCTGGACGAGGCCGGTCGACTGACGCCGCGCGGCGAGGCGATGCGGGGCCTGTCGCTGCCGGTGCGCCTCGCCCACATGGTCATCGAGGTTGCCGGTCAAGGCGACGGGCTTGCCGCGGCAGAGCTATCGATGCTGCTGATGGAGCGCGGCCTGGGCGGCAATTCCATCGACCTGGAGCAGCGCCTGTCGCGCTTCCGCTCCGATCGGTCCCCCCGCGCGCAGGCCGCGAGGCAGATGGCGAAGAGGCTGGCGCAGGAGACGGGCCTTCCACACAAAGGCGGGGCGCTCTCCGCGGGCGGCCTGCTCGTCTTCGCCTATCCCGACCGTATCGCCAGGGCGCGCGGCGAGCATGGCCGCTTCCTGCTTGCCAATGGCCGCGGCGCCACGCTCGATGCGGCGGAGCGGCTGGCCGGCGAGCCCTGGCTCGTCGTCGCCGACCTCGCGGGCAAGGCGCAGAATGCCCGCATCCTTTCCGCCGCCGCGATTTCGGAGGCCGAGCTGCGCGGCATGGCCGGCGACCGGCTGGAGACGCGGCGGGAAGCGATCTTCGATCCGGAGCGGCGAAGCCTGCGGGGGCGCGAGACGGTGCGGCTCGGCGCGATCGTGCTTTCGGAGCGCAACCTGCCGCCGCCGTCCGGCGACGATGCCGACCGCGCCATGGCGGC
>CAYYZC010000155.1:0-1602 GCA_964475605.1 uncultured Chelativorans sp. | reverse complement strand
TGCAGCGCCGGATCGGCGAGCTGGCGCCGACCCATTTCGACGCGCCGTCGGGCAGTCGTGTCCCGATCCGCTATGACGGCGGCGAGCCGGTGCTGGCGATCCGCGTCCAGGAGCTCTTCGGCCTCGACGAGCACCCTTCGATCGCGGGGGGAAGGATCCCGCTGACGCTGGAGCTGCTGTCGCCGGCGCATCGCCCGATCCAGACCACACGCGACCTGCCCGGCTTCTGGCGCGGCTCCTGGAGCGACGTCCGCGCCGAGATGCGCGGCCGCTATCCGAAGCATGTCTGGCCGGAGGATCCGCGCCTGGCGGCTGCGACGAACCGGGCCAAGCCGCGCGGCAGATAGCGATCCTGCGCGTGAAATAGCCTATTGGCGAAGCGGTGCCGCGCGCGCATAAACCTGCCATGCCCGAGACGCTGAGCCAGCCCGAACCGACCCGCATCCATCATCTGCGGCTCAACACGCTGATCCGCCTGCGCTGGCTTGCGGTCGTCGGCCAGAGCGCGGCGGTGCTGATCGTCGCCTACTGGCTCGAATTCCCGATGCCGGTCAGCCTCTGCTTCGCGCTGATCGCCTGCTCGGCCTGGCTGAACCTGTTCCTGGCCTTCCGCCATCACGCGACCTATCGCCTGCCGCCGCCGGCAGCGCTCGGCATCCTGACTTTCGACGCATTGCAGCTCGCCGGCCTGCTGTTCATGACCGGCGGGCTGACGAACCCGTTCTCGCTGCTGATGACGGTGCCGGTCGTCATCTCGGCGACCTCGCTGCCGCTGCGCCTCACCGCGCTGCTCGGCCTGCTGGTCGTGGCGATGGCGACGCTGCTCGCCTTCTTCCACCTGCCGCTGCCCTGGTATGCCGGCATCACGCTGGCGATGCCGATCCTCTATGTCGCCGGCATGTGGATGGCGGTCGTCTCCTCGATCGCCTTCACCGCCGTCTACGCCTATCGCGTCGCCGAGGAGGCGCGGCTGCTCGCCAATGCGCTGTCGGCGACCGAGCTGGTTCTCCAGCGCGAGCAGCATCTGTCGGCGATCGACGGCCTCGCGGCGGCCGCCGCCCACGAGCTCGGCACGCCGCTTGCGACCATCGCCCTCGTCGCCCGCGAGATGGAACGCGCGCTGGGCAACGATCCGCGCTTCAGGGAGGACGTGACGCTGCTGCGCTCGCAGAGCGAGCGCTGTCGCGAGATCCTCAAGCGCCTCACCAGCCTGTCGGCCGAAAGCGAGGAGCATCTGGCGCGCCTGCCCTTCACCTCGATGATCGAGGAGGTGATTGCCCCGCATCGCGATTTCGGCATCCGGATCAATCTCGAGCCGGGCGAGCGCACCGGGCCGGAGCCGGTCGGAAGGCGCAATCCCGGCGTCCTCTACGGGCTCGGCAATCTGATCGAGAACGCGGTCGATTTCGCGCATGAGACGGTGACGCTGCGCTGGAGCTGGGATGAGGCGGCGGTCAACCTTCAGGTGCTGGACGACGGGCCTGGCTTCCCCTCCGAGATCATCGACCGGATCGGCGAGCCCTATGTCAGCACGCGCCCGGCGCGCGCCGGCGGCGGCCTCGGCCTCGGCCTCTTCATCGCCAAGACGCTGCTGGAGCGCTC
>CAYYZC010000154.1:0-7554 GCA_964475605.1 uncultured Chelativorans sp. | reverse complement strand
CCGGCCGGATCGTCGAGGCGCTGAAAGCTGCTCGGCTGAAGATCATACGAAGTCCGGATTGAAGCGTGGGACGCCTGCGTCGTCGACGACGGCGCCGGCAGCGCGCAGCCTGGCCATCATCTGGTCGGCTCCCGCCAGATCGCCCGCGCGCAGGCCCATGCCGATGCGCTTGATGAAGAGCGCCGGCGAGAAGAGATTGCGCACGACGCCGAGATTGGGCGTGCCCGTCGTGCTGCTGAACTCCGTCACCGGGACCCGCCACGCGCCGTAGTTCTCGGTCAGGTAGAGATCGGCATCCGCAGGGCCCGGCACGGCGACCGGGCCGAGCCTGTATTCGGCGATCTCGAAGGGCGTGTTGTCCCAGCGGTGGATCATCGAGCCGTGCCAGCAGACGCCGTCCTCCAGATGGTGGACGAAGACGTCGACATTGATGCCGGTGCGGTGGATGAGCTTGAGCATCACCGGCAGCCATTCGACGCGGCGGCTCCCGTCGCCGCCGCGCGCGATGCGCAACTGATGGTCGACGCGCTTGACGGTGAAGCAGGGAAGCGTCGAGAACGCCTTTTGCAGCGCCTCGAAATCGAGCCCGGCGGCGTCGACGCCGAGGTCGATGTCGTAGTCATGCGGCAGCCAGCCGCCCTCGCGCACGATGCCGAGCAGGGTGCCGGAGATCGCATACCAGTCGAGCGATATGTCCCGGGCGATGCGGGCGAAATCCTGCAGCGCGCCGTCGGCATCCGCGGACGAGAAATCGGCGCGCCTGCCGTTTCCTTTTCGGCCCCCTGCCTGCGCCGGATTCGCTTCGCGGAGCGGCAGCAGGGAGAGCGCCCGGTCGGCCTGCCGCCCATAGGCATCGAGCCGGCGGGCGAACAGGCCGGCATTGCCGGTCTCGAGCGCCAGATGCGCCAGGCGCCCCAGCGCGTAGAGCCGGTCGGTCGCAAGCTCGAACGCTTCCGCCTCGTTCTCGCGCCGGTCGAGGAAGTCGAGCAGCGCCTCCAGCTCCGCCTCGTCGAGATTTTCCGTGAAATCGAGGAACGGGTCGGAGATCACGCCGAGGCGATACCAGCCGCGGCGCATGAACCACTGCGTCTGGCGCAGCGACGACTTGAAGTCGCCGCGCCACACGGTGGCGCCGATGCGGCGGGCCAGCCGCAGGTCGAGCGTCGCCGTCGCCACCGCTCCCCAGGCCGCCGCCGCCAGCAGCGACTTCGTCGCCGCACTGTGCTCGCGATTGAGGAAGCGGATGATCCGATAATTCTTCTGCATCTTCCGGTCGGGTGGAGATTGTTCGGACGGGGGATGCGGGCAGCTATGCCTGCCGGCGCTTCGCCCGCCATATGAACGTCATCAGCCGATCCCGCAAGGGCGAACCGCCCCTGCGGCCGCGGCGGGCGGATATTGGCCGATACCGGGCGTGTTTACGCGTTTGTCTTTTCTATACGCAGCGTATAAAGCGGTTCGATTACGGTGCTTCGCCGGATTTCCTCGAAAAAAGGGCGGCTTCGATCGGCCTGTCCTTGTTCGCGCCGAAATCGTCTGCTGCGCAGGCACGCGAAGGTTTGCCGCCTGCGACGGAATCAGTTTCTCGGATGCTGGACCAACAACGAAGAACGGAACGCCCCTCGTCGGACGGAAAGTCCGCGCAGGCGAATGAGGCGGCTCGCGCAACCGCTGCGGGAACTCCCAAAGCCGGCAAGGCGTCGGGCGCCAGGCCGGGCGCGCTTCTGCCGCGCGCCGGCGGCCCGCTGCCGCGCTACGGCAAGCAGTTCATCCTGATCGGCTTCGACATCCTCGCCCTGCTCTTCGTCGTCTGGGTCGCCTATTCGCTGCGCTTCGACCGCCTTTTCAGGCCAAGCGCGGAACAGGCGCTGGTGATGGCGGCCGTGCCCGTCATCGCCATCCCGATCTTCATAAGGCTGGGCCTCTACCGCGCCGTCATCCGCTACCTGCCGGAGCGCGCGATCTGGACCATCTTCAGCGCTGTCACCGTCGCGACATTGCTGTGGGTGATGCTCGCCTTCCTGACCGAGATGACGGGTGCGGCGGGTGTTCCGCGCTCGATCCCGCTCATCTTCTGGGCGCTGGCGATGCTCGTCATCGTCGGCAGCCGCTTCGGCGCCAAATGGCTGATCTGGTCGCGAAGGGCGACCAAGCCGACGGCGGTACCGACGATCATCTACGGCACCGACCAGGCGGCGATGCAGCTCGTCAACGCGCTGAAGACGACGAACGAGCGCAAGGTCGTCGCCTTCGTCAGCGACGATCATTCGCTGCACGGAATGGAACTGCTCGGCATCAGGGTCCATCCGGCCGCGGCCCTGGAGAAGCTGATCAGGCTGCATGCGGTCGAGGAGGTCATCCTGACCTCGCCCACCAACAGCAATGCGCGCCGGCGCGAGCTGATCGCGCAGCTCAGCACGCACAAGGCCAAGTTCCGCATCCTGCCGGCGATCTCCGATCTTGCGGCCGGCAAATATCTCGTCAGCTATCTGCGCGACATCGACATCGACGACCTGCTCGGGCGCTCGCAGGTGCCGGCCGACACGGCGCTGATGCAGTCGATCGTCAAGGACAACGTCATCCTCGTCTCGGGCGCGGCCGGCTCGATCGGCTCGGAGCTCTGCCGGACGGTCGCGCAGCTTCGCCCTTCCAAGCTCGTCCTGTTCGACTTCGACGAGCACGGCCTCTACGAGATCGACCGCGAGCTGAAGCGCGATGTCGAGCTGGAGCTGGTTCCCGTGCTGGGCACGGCGCTCGACGGCGCGCTGGTCGAGGCGGTGCTGAAGAAGCACCAGGTGCGCACGATCTATCACTGCGCCGCCTACAAGCACGTCCCGATGGTGGAGGAGAACGTCGTCGAGGGCATCCGCAACAACGTGCTCGGAACGAAGATGATGGCCGAGGCGGCGCTCAGATGCGGCGTCGAGAACTTCATCCTGATCTCGTCCGACAAGGCCGTGCGTCCGACCAGCGTGATGGGGGCGACGAAGCGCTGGGCGGAGCTGATCGTGCGCCATTGCGGCATGGTCGCCAGCCGGTCCGGCGCGGATACGCGCTATGCGTCGGTGCGCTTCGGCAACGTGCTGGGCTCCAGCGGCTCGGTCGTGCCGCTGTTCAAGGAGCAGATCGCCGCGGGCGGGCCGGTCACGATCACCGACGAGAACATGAAGCGCTATTTCATGTCGGTGCGCGAGGCGACGGAGCTGATCATCCAGGCGACGGGTCTGTGCGAGAGCGGCGACATATTGCTGCTGGAGATGGGCGAGCCGGTGAGCATCAGGGACCTCGCCGAGGACATGATCCTGCTGGCGGGGCTCAGCGTGCGCAAGCGCGAGAACCCGGAGGGCGATATCGAGATCGCGGTGATCGGCACGCGCAACGGCGAGAAGCTGTTCGAGGAATTGTTCTACGATCCGGAACACGTCACGCCGACGGCGCATCCGAAGATCCTGCGCGCCAAGCGCCGTACGCAGCTCGCGAACGCCATTCCCGAGGCGCTGGCCGAGCTCGACCGCATGCTCGCCGAGCGTGACGAGGCCGCGCTCAGGCGCCATATCTTCGAGTTCATCCGCCAGTAGGAGGGCGGCTCAGCCGCGAGCCCTCGTCATCAGCCGCGCGAGTAGCGCCCACAGGATACAGACGGCGAGAAAGACGGCCGCCGCCGGTACCGGCGAGGCGGACGCGGCGAGCCAGGTCGCTATGGCGGCGAGCACGCCGAATCCGGCCACGAAGCCGATCACCTGGAGCACCGACCGGCCGCCGCGATAGGAACGCTGGTAGACATGCTTCGAATGCGGCTTCCAGAACGGCTCACCGCCGAGCGACCGCCTGATCAGCGTGAAGATGCCGTCGAGCAGGATATAGGCGGGCACCAGCAGGCCGGCGAAGAGATTGGCCTGGAGCGCCGCGACCACCGCCATCGTGCCGAGCAGGAGGCCGAAGGGCTGGCTGCCGCCATCGCCGAGGAAGAGGCGGGCCGGCGGCCAGTTGAAGAATGCGAAGGCGGCCATGACACCGGCCAGCGCCGCGGCGGGCAGCGCGAAGGCTTCCGTCACCAGCCCAAGGACCGCGATCGCCGCGAAGCCGGCCGCCGGAATGCCGACCGTCGAGGCCGCCATCAAATCGAGACCGTCGATGAAATTGGTGAGGTTGGTGATCGCCACCAGCGCCACGACCGCGATGGCAAGCACGGGCAGCACCGGCAGGCCGGCCGTTTCGACCAGACCGTAGAAGGCGTGTGCTGCGAGAAGTGCTGCGGCGAACTGCGCCGTCAGCTTGATCGCCGCGCCGAGATGGCGCTGGTCGTCGACGATGCCGGTCGCGGTGAGGAGCAGCATCGCCGCCAGGAAGGAGGGCTCGGTGAAGACCGGCACCTCGACCCAGCCGAGCGATGCGGCGAGCAGGACCGCGCACCATACGGGCACCAGCGCGATGCCGCCGATCTGCGGCGTCGGCGCCTTGTGGTTGCCGCGCTCGGTCGGATGGGCGTGGCCGAAGGCGTGGAGCAGGCGGAGGGCCGCGGCAAGGGCGGCCGCGCCGAGCAGCGCTGCAGCCACGAAGGCGAGTGCGACGGCCGCGCCCGAGACCACCGGACTAGCTGCCGAAGAAAGCGGAGAATGCCTCTGCGATGCGCTCCTGCTCGTCGCGTCGCAGATATGGATGCATCGGCAGGCTGAGCACCCGCCCGGAGAGCTCTTCCGAGACATCCAGCCCGCCCGGCGCGCGCGGATAGTCCCTGTAGGCCTGCTGCAGGTGGAGCGGCTTGACGTAGTAGATGACGGAGGGGATGCCTTCCGTGCCAAGATGCTGCTTGAGCTCGTCGCGGCGGTCGGTCTCGATCGTGTATTGCGCCCAGGCGGAGCGATGGCGCTCCGCAAGGCGCGGCGTCTTCACCCAGGGCGACAGCAGGTCGCCGTAATTGGCAGCGAGCGCGCTGCGGCTCTCCATCTCGTCCTCGAGGATGGCGAGCTTCTCGATCAGGATCGAAGCCTGCAGCGTGTCGAGGCGCGAATTGATGCCGATAGCGACATTGTCGTATTGCGTCTCGCCCTTGCCGTGGAAGGCCAGCGAGCGCAACCGCTCCGCCAGCTCGTCGTCATTGGTGAAGATCGCGCCGCCGTCGCCATAACAGCCGAGCGGCTTCGCCGGATAGAAGCTCGTCGACGCGACATGGCCGAAGGCGCCGCACATCGTGTTGCCGGCCGACCCGCCGATCGACTGCGCCGCGTCCTCGATCACCAGCAGGCCGTGCTTTTCGGCGATCGCGTCGACGGCGCCATAGTCTGCCGCCTGGCCGAACAGGTCGACCGGGATGATGGCGCGCGGCGTCAGCCGCCCTTTCTCGACGATCATCGCGATGGCCGCCTCGAGGCTGGCGGCGTCGATATTGTAGCTGTCGGGATCGACGTCGACGAAGACCGGCTCGGCGCCTCGCAATGCCACGACCTCGGCAGTGGCGGCGAAGGTGAAGCTCGGCACGAAGACTGCATCGCCCGGCCCGATCCCATGCGCCATCAGCGGCAGCAGAAGCGCGTCGGTGCCGTTGGCGCAGGCGACCGCGTGCTTGACCCCGACATAGGCGGCGAGACCGGCTTCGAACTCCGCCACCTTGGGGCCGAGGATGAAGCGGCCGTCCTCGAGCACATGGTCGATCGCCGCCGAGATCTGCGCCTCGATGCGTTCTCGCTGCGTCTTCAGGTCTATGAACTGCATGATTTCCCGGTCTCGTCGTGCTCTTGCCGCCCGTCAGGTGGTCGCTGTTACCAGACTTCCGGGCGGCTGACGAGGGTCCGCGGCCACAGGCATATGAACGCAGGCGCCGGCACAGGATCGGGACGGTGCAAGGCGCGAGCGGGCCGCGCCTTGCCGGGGAACGAGCCGGAATTCAGAGGACGAAGTCGTCCTTCACCAGGTCGATCTTGCCCTTGAGCTGGAAGACGAAATCGGCGTTGCCGTCGCCATTGGTGTCTCCGTAGACGAAGGTCTTCTTGTTCTTGTGGTCGAAGCGCAACTCGCCCTTCTTGCCGGAGAAATCATCGTCGCCGATGAAGTCGAATTTCTGGTTGCCCTTGCCCTTTTTGGCGTCGATCTTCTTGAGGACGAGCTTGTCGTCCTGCTTCTGCCTGAAATCGAGGATCACATCGGCCTTCTTCTTGGACGGCGAATCCTTCTTGGCCTTGAAGACGAACCGGTCGGCGCCCTGGCCGCCGAGCAGCTTGTCCTTGCCGGCGCCGCCGATCAGCGTGTCGGCGCCCCTGCCGCCGATCAGCGTGTCGGCGCCCCCGCCGCCGACGATGTGGTCCTTGCCTTCGAGACCGTGCAGAAGGTCGGCGCCCTTCAGCCCCTTGATCTTGTCGCGGCCGGCGCCGCCGACGATCCCGTCGACGCCGTTGCTGCCGCGGAAACTGCCGGTGACGGGCGAGAAGGCAAGGTGGAACGAGCCGCCGTCGCCGGCCGCCCCCATTTCCATCTTGTCGCCGTCGCCGCCGCCGAACAGCCGGTCGATGATGCCGCTGCCGATGCTGCGGACGCCGTCCTTGATGTTGTCCGGAGCGCCGGTGAGGTTTTCGACGAAGTTCAACGAATGGTTGTTGATCTGGTCGTCGAACTCGTAGGGCGAGATTTCGCCGTCGATCGCCTTGTCGATCGAATTGAACATGTTGGTGTGGAAGTTGGTGATGTCGTTGTAGAGTTTCTTTGCCTGCTTGACCTGCTGGTAGAGGTTGGGCAGGCCGAACCGCTCTCCGACGCCGATCAGATATTGCTCCGCCTGGTCGAAGAAGCTGCCGACGGTCTTGGAGATGGCGAACTCGCGCAGCTCGTCCTTGACCCATGCGCTGTCGACGTCGACGTCGAGCTGCCACATGTCGGTGCCGAGGTCGAAGAACACCTTGGGTGAATTGACCTGACCGAGATCGGTGCCTTCGTCCGGCCAGCTTATATCGCTGGGGACCGGCTCGTCGGGAAGCAGCGCGCTGTAGTCGGCATCGCCGCTGCCGAAATAGTCCGTCACGGCGTCCTCATAGGACATGTTCGCCGGGTAGAGAGACGAGATCGTGTTGACGAGATCGATCGCGTAGAAAAGGCTGGAGAAATTTCCGGAAGCGAACTGATCGATGACGGCTGCGACTTCCGACGAGTACAGGCCGGCATCCGACAGATATTTGCGCACTTCGTTCCAGTCGATCGACGAAAAGTCGAAGCTCGTCAGTATAGGAACGAGAGAGGCTACCTCGCCGACGGTTATACCTGAGCCTGCGGCATGAGAGAGTGTAGGAGAACCTGCCTTGGAAAGCATTTGAAGACCCCCGCCCAAATGAAGACATTAAAGGCGGAAATGTAGAAGTTTAAAAATCCGAGTTGTCAAGATATGAGCTCGGTGGCAAGTGTGGAATACCAGTAGTTGTCCGGGCCCGATCATATCCGTCCCGGCGGAGGCTTCTCCTCACCAACCGCTTGCACCGCGGCGGGAGCAACGCTATAAGCCCGCGGTCTGGTCGCGGAGTGTAGCGCAGCCTGGTAGCGCACCTCGTTCGGGACGAGGGGGTCGCAGGT
>CAYYZC010000153.1:4316-7593 GCA_964475605.1 uncultured Chelativorans sp. | reverse complement strand
ATCCTCTATGACAGCGACGACCGCTTCGTGCTCGCCAACCGGCGCCTGCAGGACATGCTGCCGGGGCTCGAGCCGGCGTGGGAGCCCGGCTGCACGTTCCGCCGCGCGATGGAGATCGGCCGCGATCTCGGCTATTTCCGCTCCAGCGGCGATGCCGAGGTCGACGCGCTCTACGACGCGGACAAGGAAGCCTGGCTCGAAGCCTATATGGAGCAGCACCGGAAGCCCTATCACGCCTATGAGCGGGCCCATAGCGACGGCCGCTGGTTCCAGGTCTACGACGCGCATATGCCCGACGGCTCCTTCATCGGCATCCGCGTCGAGATCACCGACATCAAGCAGCGCGAGGCCGAGCTACAGGAAGCGCGGCAGAAGGCGGTGCTGGCAGACCGCGCCAAGACGGAATTCCTCGCCAATATGAGCCATGAGATCCGCACGCCGATGAACGGTGTGCTGGGCATGGCGGAGCTGCTCGCCAAATCGGAGCTCGACAGCAAGCAGCGCACCTTCGTCGACATCATCGGCAAGTCGGGCAATGCGCTGCTGACGATCATCAACGACATACTCGACTTCTCCAAGATCGATGCCGGGCAGCTCGTTCTCGACCCGGCGCCGTTCCGGCTCGCCGAGGCGATCGAGGACGTCGCGACGCTGGTCTCGACGCGGGCCAAGGAAAAGGACCTGGAACTGATCGTGCGGGTGCAGCCGCGCCTGCACGACAGCTATGTCGGCGATGTCGGCCGGTTCCGGCAGATCATCACCAACCTGATGGGCAATGCGGTCAAGTTCACCGATTCGGGCCATGTGCTGGTCGACGTGACCGGCGAGGCCGCGGGCGAGGGCACGCGGCTCCTGGTGCGGGTGATCGATACCGGCATCGGCATCCCGGCCGACAAGGTCGGGCTCGTCTTCGACAAGTTCAGCCAGGTCGACGCTTCCTCGACAAGACGCCACGAGGGCACCGGCCTAGGCCTCGCCATCACCTCGCGGCTGGTCCAGATGATGGGCGGCGAGATCGGCGTCGAGAGCGTCGAAGGCGAGGGCTCGACCTTCTGGTTCACCGTCGAGCTGCCGCGCGCCGAGGGCAGCGGAAGGGGAAAGGTCATGCCGATCGATGTCACGGGCGCGCGCATCCTCATCGTCGACGACAACGAGATCAACCGCTCGATCCTGCTCGAGCAGGCGCGGGCATGGGGATTCGACGCCTGCGCGGCGGTGGACGGGCCCGAAGGGATCGCCGTGCTGAAGGCGGTCGCCGCGATGGGTGCCGAGGTCGACTGCATGATCCTCGACTACCAGATGCCCGGCATGACCGGCGCGGAGGTGGCGCGGGTGGTGCGCGAGACGCCGGAGATCGCGGCGACGCCGATCGTCATGCTGACCTCGGTCGACCAGTCGCTGAGCCAGTCGGGCTACCGCTCCTGCGAGATCGACGCGCATCTGATCAAGCCCGCCCGCTCCTCCGCCTTGCTGGAGGCGCTGGTCGGCGCGATCCAGAAGCATCGCAGCGGGCCGGGCGCGGTGCCCGAGCGAAAGGCGGAGCCGCAGCGAGCCGCCGCGGACGCGGCCGGGGCGGAGATCGTCGAGAAGCGCTTCCCGCAGCGTAGGCCTGCCGGCAATACGCATCGGGTCGACATCCTCGTCGCGGAAGACAACGAGGTGAACCAGCTCGTCTTCACCCAGATACTGGGCGAGACGGGGCTCAGCTTCGAGCTCGTCGGCAACGGCCAGGCGGCGGTCGAGGCGCAGCGCCAGATGAACCCGCGCCTGATCCTGATGGACGTCTCGATGCCGGAGATGAACGGGCTTGAGGCGACGCAGCAGATCCGCCGCCGCGAGGAGACGGTCGGCGGGCATGTCCCGATCATCGGGGTCACGGCGCACGCGCTCAAGGGCGACCGCGAGAAGTGCCTGGAGGCCGGCATGGACGACTATCTGTCGAAGCCGATCAGCCCCCGGGCGCTGGTCGAGAAGCTCGACCGCTGGATCGCGGAAACGGAAACGCAGGGTGCGCAGGCCGGCTGAGCAGGCGCGGGTCGGACAGCGGGGCGCGGACCCTTCCTGTCGAGGCCTGAAAGCGCCTACACCGTTTCTTCCGCCATCGGCGGCGAGAATATCGGCGCGGGCACGAAGCGGGGGGCAAGCTCGTGCTCGACCCGGTTCCGCCCCATCCGCTTTGCCTTGTAGAGCCCTTGATCGGCGGCGGTCAGCAGGTCGGCGATCGAAACGTGGTGCGGCTGCAATCCTGCGATGCCGGCACTGACCGTCGCCTGCAGGCCGGAACGGGCGAGGTCTTGCGTGGCAGCGGCGAACGCCGCCGAGATCCTGTCGGCCACCTTGCGCGCATGCGCCATGTCGGCTTCCGGGAGCATGGCGGCGAACTCCTCGCCGCCCAGGCGGCCGAAAACGTCGTTGGGACGCAGATGCGCCGATGCGGTCTGGCAGAACAGCCTCAGGACCTCGTCGCCTGTCTGGTGCCCATAGGTGTCGTTGATCTTCTTGAAGTGATCCAGATCGAACAGCAGGAGGGCGATCGTGCCGTCGTCCCTTCGTACCCTGCCCATCAGCCGCTCTGCCTGGTTGATGAAGGCGCGTCGATTGAAGGCCCCGGTCAGCGGGTCGGTGAGGGAGGCGGTCTTGTGGCGCAGTTCCTCGCGCTCCTTCGCCATGGCGAGGAGCAGGAACGCGGCGGCGATCGAAAACACGATCCCCTCGAAGGCGACGAATGCGAACCAGTAGCCGCTCAGCGGCTGCGTGCCTTCGCTGGCCGGGCTCAGCATCATGGCCGGCAGGCGCGAGAAGAAGACGAGGCCGTGAACGCTGAGGCAGAACACGGCGGCGGAACGCGACGCCAGCGGCTCTTCCGCGCGCCAGAACTCCCATGCCGTCAGGAGGGAATAGCCGCCGATCAGGAGCGAGCCGAGCGTCGCCCGGGCCGCAAGGGATGAGTGAAAGGCTTCGAACTGGCACGCCGCAAGCCAGACGAGCAGGCCGAGGAAAAAGATCGGGCGCACCGTCCGCCCGTTGAAGACGCGCGCGCCCATCCATGCCAGTGCGTATCCGCCGAACACCAAAGCATTGGCCAGATCGATGCTGAGCCAGTCGGGGATCAGGCCGCGAGGCGGTATGAGGGCGCTGCCGGCCGCTGCCAGGAGATAGGCCACGCCCCACCAGGCGAGGGCCTCGACGCGGCGGTTCTGCAGCCAGGCCCAGATGAGCAGAAGCGCCACCGCCACGGTCACCACGATCATCATCACGAAGAGGGTGGGGGCATCCA
>CAYYZC010000153.1:0-4216 GCA_964475605.1 uncultured Chelativorans sp. | reverse complement strand
CTCCCGACGCTTCAAGGCGTCCAACGGATTTTCCGGACAGGAGTAGGCTATATGAACAGGTTCTTCCTCACGGCTTCGGTGGCCTCGCTTGCCGCCGCCGCCTCGGTCGGCGTCGCTGCCTCGCAGTCGCGCGACACGATCCAGATCGCGGGCTCGTCGACCGTCCTGCCCTTCGCCAGCATCGTCGCCGAGGAATTCGGCAACGCCTTCCCCGAATTCAGGACGCCGGTCGTCGGCTCCGGCGGCTCGTCGGGCGGGCTGCGCCAGTTCTGCGAGGGCGTTGGCGAGAACACGATCGACATCGCCAACTCGTCGCGCCCGATCCGCGCCGGCGAGATCGAGGCCTGCGCGGCCGCAGGCGTCGACGACATCCGCGAGATCGTCATCGGCTATGACGGCATCGTCTTCGCCACCGGCGCCGGCCAGGGCGATTTCGCGCTGGAGCCGGTGCATGTCTACAAGGCCCTCGCCGCCCGGCTTCCCGTCGACGGCCAGATGGCGACGAACCCCTACAAGAGCTGGAGCGAGATCGATCCGTCGCTGCCCGACCAGGAGATCGCGCTCGCCATCCCCGCCGGCAATCACGGCACGCGCGAGGTGTTCGAGGAGAATGTCGTCCTTCCCGGCTGCGAGCAGGCCGAGCTTCCCGAGATGAGCGAGGAGGAGACGGAAGCGGCCTGCCTCACCTTCCGCCAGGACGTCGTCACCGAGATCGCCGGCGACTATACGGAGACGCTGTCGCGGCTCCAGTCGAACCCCGCCACGGTCGGCGTCTTCGGCCTCAGCTTCTACGACCAGAACCGCGACACGCTGAAGGTCGCGACCGTCTCCGGCGTCGAACCAAGCATCGATACGATCGCCTCGGGCGAGTATCCGGTGTCGCGGCCGCTGATGTTCTACGTCAAGGGCGCGCATGTCGGCGTCATCCCCGGCATCGAGGAATATGTCGCCTTCTTCCTCTCCGAGCAGATGGCGGGCACGGGCGGACGCCTCGAGGAGGGCGGACTGATCCCGGCTTCCGAGGAGTTCCGCGGCCAGGAGCTCGAGGATTTCGAGAACGCCGTCCAGGTGGAAGCCGAGTAAAAGGCGGCTCGGATGAGCTATAAGGTGCGGGCGGGCCGGATCGCCGGGCCGGCCGCGCCTTTCCAGCGGAACATGCGCTCGGGAGCGCTTCCGACGTGAACACAGCCATTGTCGCCGCGATCCTGCTGGCGCTTCTCGGCGTCTCCTACCAGCTCGGCTGGGCGAGGAGCCGCGGCCTCGCCGCATCGGACGGCGCCAGGCTTCATTCCAGGCCGGGCTATCACGGCGCGCTGGTCGCGATATGGGCGCTGGTCCCGGCGCTGCTGATCATCTCGGTATGGGCCGGCTTCGGCGACAGCGCGTCGCGCGCCTATATCGTCGCCCAGCTTCCGCCGGAGGTCGCCGGGCTTCAAACCCGCGACCTCGATGTGGTCGTCGGACGCATCCGGCAGATCGAATCCGGATTCGGCGTCGCCGGCGAGACGCAAGCCTATGAGCAGCAGGCGGCGCAGGCGCTGCGCGAGTTCAGGACGCTCACCTTCGCGCTCATCATCGCCGCCGCCGCAGGCACCGGCGCGCTCGGCGCATTCCTCGCCCGCAAGCGGATCGCCACCGGCCTCAGGGCGCGCAACGAGGTCGAGCGGGTGGTACGCCTCCTTCTGATCGGCTGCTCGGTCGTCGCCATCATGACGACGCTCGGCATCGTCGCCTCGCTGCTGGTCGAGGCGGTGCGCTTCTTCACCTTCATCAATCCGATCGATTTCTTCTTCGGCACCGTGTGGAACCCGCGCTTCTCGACGGTGGGCGCCGGCACCGGCGACTACGGCCTGCTGCCGCTGCTGTGGGGAACGATCATGGTGGCGACGATCGCCATGCTCGTCGCGCTGCCGATCGGCCTGATGGCCGCCGTCTACCTGTCGCAATACGCGCATCCGAAGGTGCGCAACACCGTCAAGCCGATCATCGAGATCCTCGCCGGCATTCCGACCATCGTCTACGGCTTCTTCGCCCTGGTCACCGTCGGTCCGTTCCTGGCGACGCTCGGCCAGGCGCTCGGCCTCGACATTCGCGCCACCAGCGCGCTGACGGCCGGCCTCGTCATGGGGATCATGATCATCCCGTTCATCTCGTCGCTGTCGGACGACATCATCCGGCAGGTGCCGATCGCCATGCGCGACGGCTCGCTCGGCCTCGGCGCGACGCAATCGGAGACGATCAGGCGCGTCGTGCTGCCGGCGGCGCTGCCGGGCATCGTGGGCGCCTTCCTGCTCGCGGTCAGCCGCGCCATCGGCGAGACGATGATCGTCGTGCTGGCGGCCGGCAACAGCCCCTATCTGCGCCTCAATCCCGGCGAGCCGGTCTCCACGGTGACGGTGACGATCGTCAACCAGCTTACCGGCGACACCGACTTCGCGTCTCCGCAATCGCTCGTCGCCTTCGCGCTCGGCCTGACGCTGTTCGTGATGACGCTGATCCTCAATGTCGCCGCGCTCTACATCGTGCGCCGCTACAGGGAGCAATATGAGTAGAGATGGCTGACACCTCCCTTTCCCCGGCCGACAGCGAAGCCAGGCTCGCCGCCGAACGTCTCGGGCGCGTGCGTGCCGGCCTGAAGCGGCGCCATGCCCGCGAATGGCGGTTCCGGGCCTACGGCATCGCGGCGGTCCTCGCCGCCCTCGGCTTCGTCGCGATCCTGTTCGTCATCGTCCTGTCGAAAGGGCTTCCCGCCTTCATGCAGGCGACGCTCACCACGGAGGCCTATTTCGACCCCGAGGTGATCGATGTCGGGCCCAAGCCCGTCCTGCAGGAGGGCCAGTCGGCCGCGAGCTATCGCAAGGAGCTGCTCGGCTGGGAGCGCGACGCGACGCTGGTCAACTGGAACCGCATCGTCGTCGAAAGCGTGCAGGCGGCGGCTCCCGACATGGAGATCGACCAGCGCGCCGCGCTCAAGGCCGTCGAGACCAGCAACCGCTACCAGTTGCGCGACATGTTCGTCGCCGATCCGGGCCTGCTCGGCAAGACCGTCACGGTCGAGATGCTCGCCTCGGCGGATGCCGACAACTGGATCAAGGGCAATATCGACCGCGACCTGCCGGACAGCCAGCAGCAGCTTTCGCCCGAGGCCCGCGCGCTGATCGACAGGTTGGTCGAGAACGGCAGCATGGAGCTCGCCTTCGCCTGGCACATCTTCACCAATGTCGACTCCCGCTCCGCGCCGGCGAGCGCGGGGCTTGCAGGCGCCTTCCTCGGCTCGCTCTACATGATGCTGATCGTCGTCGTGCTGGCGGTGCCGATCGGGGTGGCGAGCGCGATCTATCTGGAGGAGTTCGCGCCCAAGAACCGCTTTACCGACCTGATCGAGGTCAACATCAACAATCTGGCGGCGGTGCCGTCGATCGTCTTCGGCCTGCTGGGCGCGGCGGTCTTCATCAACTATTTCCACCTGCCGCTCTCGGCGCCGATCGTCGGCGGCCTGGTGCTGACCCTGATGACGCTGCCGACGATCATCATCGCGACGCGGTCGTCGCTGCGCGCCGTGCCGCCGTCGCTGCGTCAGGCCGCGCTCGGCCTCGGTGCGTCGCGCACCCAGACCGTGTTCCACCATGTGCTGCCGCTCACCTATCCGGGCATCCTGACGGCGACCATCATCGGCGTGGCGCAGGCGCTCGGCGAGACGGCGCCGCTGCTCCTGATAGGCATGAACGCCTTCGTCGCGCAGGTGCCGAGCTCGCCATTCGACCAGTCGACGGCGCTGCCGGTCCAGATCTTCCTCTGGCAGGGCAACGAGAACCGCAACTTCTTCGAGGCGCGGACCTCGGCTGCCATCATCGTGCTGCTCGGCCTGATGATAGGATTGAACGCAATCGCCATCTTCCTGCGGTCAAGGCTGGAGCGTCGCAAGTGAACAACGAGCTGAAATCGGAGACGTCCGACATGCATATGCCGGCCCAGGAGATCGTCGGCCAGTCCGACCTCTATTCGACCCAGTCCGCCACCGTGCGTACGCCGGACCGGACGCTGCGGCCGGTGCGCGTCAAGACGCGCGACGTCAATGTCTTCTACGGCAGCAAGCAGGCGCTGTTCGGCGTTTCGATCGACGTGCCGGAGAAGGCGGTCACCGCCTTCATCGGCCCCTCGGGCTGCGGCAAGTCGACCTTCCTGCGCTGCCTCAACCGGATGAACGACACGATCG
>CAYYZC010000152.1:0-7654 GCA_964475605.1 uncultured Chelativorans sp. | reverse complement strand
GCGGAACGACGAGGCGGACCATAGCGCCGCGCCCGCCGAACAGCTCCGGCGGCGCGTCGTGAAGCTCGAGGCGGCCGCCGTGGTCCTCGGCGATCTTCTTGACGATCGCAAGGCCGAGCCCGGTGCCCTTCTCGCGGGTCGTCATATAGGGCTCGAGCAGGCGCTGCCGGTTCTCGCGCGGCAGGCCCTTGCCGTTGTCTATGATGTCGACGACGATTTCGGCGCCCTGCGCCCGCGCGCGGATCAGGATGGCGCCATCATTGTTCCCGGTCTCCCGCTCGGCCGCGTCGATCGCCTCGCTGGCATTCTTGATCAGATTGCCGAAGGCCTGGCCGAGCAGCCGGCTGTCGAAGCTGCCCATCAGCGGCTGATCGCCGAACTGCCGCTCGAAGCGGATGTCGCTGCGGCCCATCTCGACCAGGAACGACGCTTCGCGCAGCGGCTCGCGCAGGTCGATCGGCTTCATCTCGGGCTTCGGCATGCGCGCAAAGGCGGAGAATTCGTCGACCATGCGCCCGATATCGCCGACCTGGCGGATGATCGTCTCCGTGCACTGGTCGAAGATCTCACGGTCCTCGGCGATGATACGCCCGAAGCGGCGGCGGAGGCGCTCGGCCGAGAGCTGGATCGGCGTCAGCGGGTTCTTGATCTCGTGCGCGATGCGCCGCGCCACGTCGGCCCATGCGGTGGAGCGCTGCGCCTCGACCAGATCGGTGATGTCGTCGATCGTGACGACGAAGGAGGCGCTCTCGCCGGCGCTTTCCTCGCTCGTCACCTGGACGTTGAAGGTTCGCTCCGCGCCGCCGCGATAGAAGGCGACCTGCTCGCGATGGACCGGCTTGCCCGAGCTGCGGCAGGCCTCGAAGACGGCGCCGATCTGCGGCAGCATCTCGCCGAGCCGGCGCCCGATCGCTGTCTGGTTGCGGATCGCCAGGATCTTCTCGACCGAGCGGTTGACGATGCGGATCGTGCCTTCCTCGTCGACGCCGATGACGCCGGCCGTCACGCCAGCCAGCACCGCCTCGGTGAAGCGCCGCCGCTCGTCGATCTGGTCCTTCGCCGTCAGCAGCTCGTTGCGCTGCGACTTGAGCTGGTAGATCATCTTGTTGAACGTGTCGCCCAGCGAGGCGACGTCGCCGTCGGAGGCGCGCACCGGCACCGCCACGTCGAGATTGCCGGTGGCGACCTCGTCGGCCGCGCCGATGAGCTGGCGGATCGGCCGCACCAGCCGGTCGGCGACGGCGATGCCGGTCCAGATCGCCGACAGCACGACGATCAGCGTGACGCCGAGATAGATCAGCGCGAAGGCGACCTGCGTTGTCAGGCGGTTGTCCTCGAGCGCACGGTATTCCTCGGTGTTGGCGCGCACGAGCTGGCGGGCCCGGACCATCTCCGAATCGACGGTGCGGATCGTGTAGAGATAGACGTCCTCGATCTCGCGCAGCCTGATGATGGCGCCGACGAGGTTGCGCACACGCGGCTCGATCAGCACCGGCAGCCCGTCGGACGCGGTCCGCACCGCCTCGATCGGCGGCTCGGGAATGGCGAAATCGGCGTCGGTCTCCGCCTGCATGATCATCGAGCCATCGGCCCGGATCAGCGCCGCATGATCGAGCCCGCGGCCGGCCGCCTGCCGGCTCATCAGGACGCGGAAACCGGTGCGGTCGAGATTGTAGAGCGTGCGGTTGGCGTCGAGGTCGTAGGCCATGGAAAGCGTCGTGCCCTGCAGGCTGCGGGCATTCTCGCGCACATAGGCTTCCGCGATCGACAGCGACGAGTTGACGATCACCCGCGTGCGGATCTCGAACCAGCGGTCGAGACCGATGTCGAGCGTCACCGAGGCCACGATCGCCACCATGAGCGCCGGGACCGCGGCGACCAGCGAGAACATGGTGACGATGCGCACATGCAGCCGCGACGCCGCCTTGCCTCGCCGGCGCGCCATCACGATGCGGTGCGCCTCTCGCAGGATGAGGCCGATCAGGAGCAGGACGAAGCCTGCATTGACGGCGATCAGCGTCAGCGTCGTCTTCTCGTCGGGCGTGATCGGCGTCAGCCCGAGCAGGACGGCGAAGGAGACGGCGGCCGCGATGAGCGCGCAGAAGATCGCCGCGATGCCGGAGATCGCCGCCAGCCGACGCGTGTCCCCACGCACCGGCCCCTCAGGCCTGATGCCCGTCATGGCAGGATTCTGCAGCGTCATCCTCGCCGATGCCCTTCGTCGACCCGTCCACCAAGTGGCATCTATGCAACGCAATGTGGCGATTATGCAACAAGCTCGGTCCGCCCGATAAAAACAGGCGCTCCACGATCAGCGCGACCCGCGATAAACGTTCACGCCCAGTTCGCGTATCTTCTTGCGAAGCGTGTTGCGGTTCAAGCCCAGCAGTTCGGCGGCCCTGATCTGGTTGCCGCGCGTCGCCGTCAGGCAGGCGAGCACCAGCGGATATTCGACCTCCGCCAGCACGCGGTCATAGATGCCGGGCGGCGGCAGCTCGTCGCCGAAACCGGCGAAATAGCGCTGCAAATTCTGCTCGACCGCCTGGCCGATCGTCATGCCCTCGCCCAGCGCCTCACCTGCGGCAGGCGCATCGGGCGGCGCGGTGCGCAACTCCGTCTCGATGGTCTCCGCCGAGATCTCCTCCTGCGGATAGAGTGCGGCGAGCCGCCTGACCAGGTTCTCCAGCTCGCGGACATTGCCGGGCCAGGGATAGCGCTTCATCAGGTCGATGCCGCCCTGCGAGATGCGCTTGGCCTGCAGCCCTTCCTTCTCCGCCAGCTTGAAGAAATGGCGCACCAGATCGGGAATGTCCTCAGCCCGCTCGCGCAGCGCCGGCAGGCGTAGCGGCACGACGTTGAGCCGGTAGAACAGGTCCTCGCGGAACAGGCCCTGGTTGATCAGGCTGCGCAAATCCTTGTTGGTCGCCGCGACGATGCGCACGTCGGTGCGGATCGGCGTGCGCCCGCCGACCGTGGTGTATTCGCCCTGCTGGAGGACGCGGAGCAGGCGCGTCTGCGCCTCCATCGGCATGTCGCCGATCTCGTCCAGGAACAGCGTGCCGCCCTCCGCCTGCTCGAAGCGGCCGGACGAGCGGGCCTGCGCACCGGTGAAGGCGCCCTTCTCGTGGCCGAAGAGCTCCGATTCGATCAGGTCGCGCGGGATCGCCGCCATGTTGATGGCGACGAAGGGGCCGTTGCGGCGGCGGCCGTATTCGTGCAGCGCGCGAGCAACCAGCTCCTTGCCGGTTCCCGATTCGCCGCTGATCATCACCGTCAGGTCGGTCTGCATCATCCGCGCCAGCATGCGGTAGATGTCCTGCATGGCCGCCGATCGTCCGATCAGCGGCATCGATTCAGGCGGTTCGTCGGCGCGCAGGTCGAGCGGGCGACGCTTCGGCTCCGCCAGCGCCCGGCTGACGATGGTCAGCAGCTCGGTCAGGTCGAACGGTTTCGGCAGGTACTCGTAGGCGCCGGTCTCCGATGCCCTGATTGCCGTCATGAAGGTGTTCTGGGCGCTCATGACGACGACCGGCAGCTCGGGCCGGGCCTTCTTGATCCGCGGCAGCATGTCGAAGGCGTTCTCGTCAGGCATGACCACGTCGGTGATGACGAGATCGCCCTCGCCGGCCGCGATCCAGCGCCACAGGGTCGCGGCGTTCGACGTCACCCGTACCTCGTGGCCGACGCGCGACAGCGCCTGGTTGAGCACGGTGCGGACGGCCGCATCGTCGTCGGCCACCAATATGTTGCCGCGCACGTTCATGTCGCGGTTCCTTCCTCGCTCGCTTGGATCGTGCCTGGCGGTTCCTTCCAGGCCGGCATCAGGACGCGGAAGGTCGTGCCGCGCGGCGACGAATCGCATTCGATGATGCCGCCATGCTCGCCGACGATCTTGGCGACGAGGGCGAGACCGAGGCCCGAGCCGTTCTGCTTGGTGGTGATGAAGGGGTCGAACAGGATCGGCAGGATGTCGTCCGGAACGCCGGGGCCGTTGTCGTGGACGCAGAATTCGAGCGGCAGCGAGACGCGGTCGCGGGTGCCGGGCACCGACAGTCGGATCCCCGGCCGGAAGGCGGTGGACAGCCTGATCTCGCCGGCCGGATCGCCGCCGAGCGCTTCCGCGGCGTTCTTGACCAGGTTGAGGAAGACCTGGATGAGCTGGTCGCGATTGGCATGGACGGGCGGCAGCGAGGGGTCGTAGTCCTCGACGATGCGCAGGCGGCGGGCGAAGCCGTTGCGCGCCAGTGCCTTCACGTGGTCGAGCACGACATGGATGTTGACCGGCCAGCGGTCGACGGGACGCTCGTCGGAAAACACCTCCATCCGGTCGACCAGCGAGACGATGCGGTCGGTCTCCTCGGTGATCAGCCGCGTCAGCGCCCGGTCCTCGTCCGAGACGGCCGTATCGAGGAGCTGCGCCGCGCCCCTTATGCCGGAAAGCGGGTTCTTGATCTCATGGGCGAGCATGGCGGCGAGCCCGGTCACGGAGCGCGCCGCACCGCGATGCGTCATCTGGCGGTCGATCTTGTCGGCCATCGACCGCTCCTGGAAGACGATCACCACCGCGCCAGGCAGCTCGGCGACCGGCGCGACATGGAGGTCGACCAGCCGCTCCGCCCCGATCCGCGGCGAGGAAACGTCGACGCGGTATTCGTTGACCGGCGAATGCTGCCTGCGGACCTGCTCCACCAGGCCGAGCAGAGGACTGCCGAACGGAATGAGCCGGTCGAGCGTGTCGCGGGCCAGCATGGCGGCGCTGGAGCGGAAGAAATCCTCGGCTTCCGCATTGGCGAAGGCGACGCGCCCGTCGCCGTCGACCATCAGCACGGGGTGGCGGATCGTGTTGAGGACGATCGCCGCAGCACCGTCGCCCGTGTCGAACGCCATGTTCAGGCAGCCTCCGTCCGCACGGCCGGACGCGGGTTGTCGAGCGCGGCCGCCAGGGCGTCCAGGACTTGCGCCGGCTCGGTGCCGGTCATGACGGTGCGGCGCAGCCCGGGCGGCGTGCCCGGCGCATGCCGGTCGAGATACCAGCCGAGATGCTTCCTGGCCTGGCGGACGCCGGACCCGATGCCGTAGAGCGACAGCATGTCCTCGTAATGGGCGGCGACATAGGCGAAGATGTCGCGCGGCGCTCCCGTCGCGCCCGGCTCGGCCGCGAGCTCGCCGGCCAGCCATGGTGCGCCGTAATGGCCGCGGCCGACCATGACCGCGTCGGCACCGGAGCATTCGAGCGCGGTCCGGATGTCGGCTACGCTCGCAATATCGCCATTGGCGACGACCGGAATGGAGACCGCCTGCTTGACGCGGGCGATCGCCCGCCAATCCGCCCTGCCCCTGTAGAACTGGCATCGCGTGCGCCCATGGACGGTCACCATCACGATGCCCGCCTCCTGCGCGCGGCGGGCGAGGAACGGCGCGTTGAGCGCGCCCTCGTCCCAGCCGAGCCGCATCTTGACCGTCACCGGTACGGAAACGGCGGCGAGGACGGCCTCGATCAGCCGCAGCGCATGATCTGGCTCGCGCATCAGCGCCGAGCCGCAATAGCCGCCGGTCACCTTCCTGGCCGGACAGCCCATATTGATGTCGATGATGTCGGCACCGCCCTCGCCCACCGCGATCCGCGCGGCCTCGGCGAGGTGGCCGGCGTCGCGGCCAGCAAGCTGAACGGTGTGGACGTCGATGTCGGGCCGCCTGATGCGCAGGCCCGACTGGCGGCGTCCCTTCGTCAGCTCGCCGCTGGCGACCATCTCCGAGACGACCAGTCCGGCGCCATGCGCCGCCGCACGGCGGCGGAACGGCTCGTCGGTGATGCCGGACATCGGCGCCAGGAAGACGCGGTTCCGGATCGTGACGCCCGGAAGCTCCAGCGGATCGGAAAGACGGGCGGCGTGATCCATGCACAAAATCAATGCAGATTGGGATTGTGCATAGCTATTAGCCAGAATCGCCGCTTCTTGCAACCGGCAATCGGAGGCGCAGGAAAGGGCTGGTCAGTTGCCGAGCATGGCTCTAATCCTCCGACCCATGAATATGCAACAAGCAACAGGGCCCGGGATGCGGCAGACCAGGGTCGGCGTGGTCATCGTGGCCGCCGGCCGCGGCGAGCGCATGGGCCAGATGCAGGAAGGCCCGAAGCAATATCGTCGCATCGGCGGCGAGCCGGTGCTGCGCCGGACGTTGCGATCCTTCCTCGCTCATCCTCGCGTCGAAGCGGTCGTCGTCGCCATCCATCCGCAGGACGAGGAGCTTTTCGCCGCCGCGGCCGAGGGGTTGGGCGGAAAGGTCTTCGCCGTCCATGGCGGAGCCACGCGCCAGGCCTCGACCCGGCTGGCATTGCTCGCCCTGGCGGATCACGCGCCGGACATAGCGCTGATCCACGATGCGGTGCGCCCCTTCGTCGACGTCGAGCTGATCGAACGTGTCGTCGCCGGCACCGAAGGCGGGCATGGCAGCCTGCCGGCGCTCGCCGTCTCCGACACGCTGAAGCGCGAAGGGACGGGCGGCCTCGTCGGCGAGACGGTTCCGCGGGCGGGGCTCCACGCCGCGCAGACGCCGCAGGGCTTCGCCTATGCCGCGATCCGCGACGCCCATGAGCGCGCCCACACGGCCGGCCGCGACGACTTCACCGACGATGCGGCGATCGCGGAATGGGCCGGCATTCCGGTACGGCTCGTCGAGGGTTCGCCCGAGAACGGCAAGATTACCTGGGCGCGGGATATCGACATGGCCAATGCACGTCTCGGCGCCGCGGCGCCCGCTTCCTTTCCCGATGTGCGGACCGGCAACGGCTACGACGTCCACGCCTTCGGCGATGGCGATCACGTCACGCTGTGCGGGGTCAGCATCGCACATGACCGCAGCCTGACCGGCCATTCCGATGCCGATGTCGGCCTCCATGCGCTGACCGACGCGCTGCTTGCCACCTGCGGCGCCGGCGACATCGGCACCCATTTCCCGCCCTCCGACCAGCGCTGGAAGGGTGCCGCCTCGCGCATCTTCGTGGAGGAGGCGATGCGCATCGTGCGTGAAAATGGCGGCCGCCTCGCCAATGCCGACATCACGCTGATCTGCGAGGCGCCGCGCATCGGACCGCATCGCCCACAAATGTGTGCGGCGATCGCCGGCATGCTCGGCATCGTGGCGGCGCGCGTCTCGGTGAAGGCGACGACGAACGAGCGGCTCGGTTTCGTCGGACGCGGGGAAGGCATCGCGGCCATCGCAACCGTATCCGTCGTCTATCCCGGAGAACTGCCCGAATGAGTTCCATCTCAGAGCTGGCCGAGACCTTCCTGGAGGCCTGCCGCGCCCGCAAGATCCTGGTGGCGACGGCCGAATCGTGCACCGGCGGCCAGATCATCTCGCTGCTGACGGATTTTCCCGGCTCGTCCTCGATGGTCGACCGCGGCTTCGTCACCTATTCAAACGAGGCCAAGACGGACATGCTCGGCGTCTCCGAGGAGACGCTCGACCTGCATGGCGCGGTGTCGCAGGAGACGGCGCTGGAGATGGCCGCCGGCGCACTTTCCCGCTCGCGCGCAGGGATCGCGCTCGCCGTCACCGGCATCGCCGGGCCTGACGGCGGCAGCAAAGAGAAGCCGGTCGGAACCGTCTGGTTCGGCATCGCGGTGCAAGGCCGCAGCCCCTTTGCCGA
>CAYYZC010000151.1:5089-7694 GCA_964475605.1 uncultured Chelativorans sp. | reverse complement strand
GAGGCCGGCCTTGCGGATCTCGTCGAGATAGATCGCGTCGGCCTCGCGCAGGATCTCCAGCTTCTCGCGCGTGATGCCGCCGGGGCAGCGGATCGCCAGTCCCGGACCCGGAAAGGGATGGCGGCCGATGAAGCTCTCCGGCAGGCCGACCTCGCGGCCGAGCGCGCGCACCTCGTCCTTGAAGAGCTCGCGCAGCGGCTCGACGAGGCGCAGGTTCATGCGCTCGGGCAGGCCGCCGACATTGTGGTGCGACTTGATCGTCACCGAGGGTCCGCCGGTGAAGGAGACGCTTTCGATCACATCCGGATAGAGCGTGCCCTGGGCGAGGAAACCGGCCGGGCGGCCGGCCTCGGCGAGCTTCTTCGCCTCCGCCTCGAACACCTCGATGAAGAGCCGGCCGATCGTCTTGCGCTTCCCTTCCGGGTCGGTCTCGCCTTCGAGCGCGCCGATGAAGAGGTCGGCCGCGTCGACATGGACGAGCGGGATGTTGTAGTGCTCGCGGAACATGGCGACCACCTCGGCCGCCTCGTTCTTGCGCATCAGGCCGTGGTCGACCAGCACGCAGGTCAATCGCTCGCCGATCGCCTCATGAATGAGGATGGCGGCGACGGAGGAATCGACGCCGCCAGAAAGCGCGCAGAGCACCCTGCCCTCGCCGACCTGGGCGCGGATCGCCTCCACCGCCTGGTCGCGATAGGCCGCCATGGTCCAGTCGCCCGTCAGCCCGGCGACGCGAAGGACGAAATTGGCGAGGAGCCTGGCGCCGTCCGGCGTATGCACGACCTCCGGATGGAACTGGACGCCGTAGAATTTCCGCTTCTCGTCGGCGATCGCCGCGAAGGGCGCGCCGGTCGAGGTGCCGACGACGCGGAAACCCTCGGGCAGCGCGGTGACGCGGTCGCCATGGCTCATCCAGACCTGGTGGCGCGTGCCCCTGGGCCAGACGCCGTCGAAGAGCGCGCATTCGCCGTCGATTTCGAGGAAGGCGCGTCCGAACTCGCGGTGATGGCTGCCCTCGACCCTGCCGCCGAGCTGGGCGCACATGATCTGCTCGCCATAGCAGATGCCGAGCACGGGAACGCCTGCCTCGAAGATGCGCTGCGGGACGCGCGGGCTTCCCGTCTCGCCGGCCGAGGCCGGCCCGCCCGACAGGATCACCGCCTTGGGGCCGATGCGCTCGAAGGCCTCGTCCGCCAGCTGGAACGGCACGATCTCGGAATAGACGCCGGCCTCGCGCACGCGCCTTGCGATGAGCTGGGTCACCTGACTGCCGAAATCGACGATCAGGACGGTTTCTGGATGAGCGGATGTGGTCATGGCGAGCGCATAGAGAAACGGAGCTGATTCCGCAAGCTTGGTGCAATCTCAGCGGACCAGCGCGATGCTGCCGTCCGCCAACTGGTCGAGGAGCAGGTCGACCGCTGCCGCCAGCTTCTCGTCGATGATGTGAAGATATTCGGTCCAGTCGCCGACATGGCGCAATTCCGCCTTGCCGTCCGAAATGCCGCGCAGGGCGACCAGCGGCACCGCGAAGCGCTGGCAGGCCCGCAGCACGGCGAAGGTCTCCATGTCGACCATGTCGGCCGCGATGCCGTCATAGGCCGCGCCGGAGATGATGCCGGCGCCGGTCGACAGCGTCGCCTCCGGCACCCCTGCGATGCGGATCGGCAGCGGGACGGTGTGCGGCAGGTCGAGGAACGGCGTCACGCCTTTCTCGAAGCCCAGCAAGCTTGCATCCATGTCGCGATAGCCGACCGATATCGCCTGATAGACTTCCGTCTGCTCGAGCACCCTGCTCCCGGCCGAGCCGAGCGAGACGACGAGATCGGGCAGCCGGCCGGAAGATTGCATGGCGGCGAGGGTCGACGCGACCGCGATCGCCGCCTCGACCGGCCCGACGCCGATCATAAGCGGCACGAAGCGGCGCCTGAGATGCGGCCCGTATTCGGCATCCGCCGCCAACGCGAAAAGGATCGTGCGGCCGCCTGCGGACAGGAGCTCCACGGCGCCCGCCCGCTCAGCCGCGCAGGCCGTCGCGGCCCGCCACGACCATCATCGTGCCGGTCATGGTGGCGACGAGCTTCGGCTTGTCGTCGCCGATATGGGCATAGGCCTGGCCGTCGGCGACGATGATGGTGCGCCCCGGCTTGGTCACCGTGCCGCGGAACAGGAAGCGGTCGCCGCGGCCGGGCGCCAGCAGATTGACCTTGAACTCGATCGTCAGCACGGCCGCCTCGGCCGGCATCAGCGAATAGGCGGCATAGCCGCAGGCCGAATCGAGTGCCGCCGAGATGACGCCGGCATGGAGGAAGCCATGCTGCTGGGTCAGCTCCTCGCGATAGTCCATCTCGATCTCGACGATGCCGGGCGTGACGAGCGTCAGCCGCGCGCCCATCGTCTCCATGACCTTCTGCCGCGCGAAGCTTTCCCGAACACGCTCCTCGAAATCACCGTCCGGAACAAGTTCGTTCGCCATGGCCGATCTCCTCGCTGCGCCTTTCGAATAATGCACCGGCTAAATGCAGTGCAAGCGGGAATTGTGCAACGCAGCAGGGTCGTTTGGTGAGCCAGCGGGCCCGGCGCCGCACCGTTCCGGTCAGGCCGG
>CAYYZC010000151.1:0-4989 GCA_964475605.1 uncultured Chelativorans sp. | reverse complement strand
GCATCGCCGAGGATCTGCCGCTGCTCCTGCAGCCTCAGATCGAGCTGGCGCGCCGTCAGCCGCCATTTGGCGTCGGGCCGGCGCCGCCATGTGCCGCTGCCGGTGCAGGGCGCGTCGACGACAACCAGATCCATGCGGTCGGCGAGCGGGGCGAGGGCGTCGCGCTCCGCGATCGTCTGGACATTGCGCGCGCCCGAGCGGCGCAGCCGCTCGAAGATCGGCGCCAGGCGCTGCTTCTCGGCGTCATGGGCGAAAACCTGGCCGCGGTTCTCCATCGCGGCGGCAAGCGCCAGCGTCTTGCCGCCGGCGCCGGCGCAGAAATCGAGCACCTGTGTCCCCGGCGACGCACCGGCAAGATGGGCCACAAGCTGGGAGCCCTCGTCCTGGACCTCGAACCAGCCCTTCCGGAAGGCCGGCTCGGCCTGGACGTTGGGGTGGCGGCCGGCGCCTTCGATCGGCGCGATGCGCAATCCGTGCGGCGCCAACGGCGTCGGTCGCGCACCGGTGCGGCGCAGCTCGGCCGCGACCTTCTCGCCGGTTGCAAGCAGCGTGTTGACGCGCAGGTCGAGCGGCGGGCGTTCGGCAAGTGCCGTGAGCTCGGCCACCCAGTCGCCGCCGAATGTCTGCTCGGCAAGCGGGCCGCACCAATCGGGGCAGTCGGCCCGGATAAGGTCCGGCGCATCGGCAAGCGGCCGGCCGGCAAGGTTGGCGAGCTCGGCCGCGTCGAGCAAAGGCGGCGCGAAGCGGTCGTCATGGAGGGCGGCGTTGATCGTCTCGCCGTCCATGCCGGAGCCGAGCACCAGCGCGCCGACGGCGAGCGCGCGCGGCTCCTCCGAATCGAGCAGCCAGGCGGCGGAGCACCGGCGGCGCAGGGCGTCGTAGACGATATTGCCGATCGCCGCCCGATCGCCGGCGCCGGCGAAGCGATGCGACAAGCCCCAATCCTTCAGCGCATCGGCGGCCGGACGATGCCGCCCGAAGATGTCGTCGATGATCTCGATGGCAGCAGCCAGCCTTCCGCCAAGGCGCATGATCGGCAATCCCGTCGTCGGTGAACCCGTGTGCCGACGGCATTAGACGCTCGCGGCCGGCGCGGCAAGGGCGAGGCCGCCTCCGGTACCGACGACGAGCCGGGGCGGGCCGTCACGCCTGGATGACGACGACCTTGGATCCGACGCCGACCCGGCTGTAGAGGTCGATCACGTCGTGGTTGAGCATGCGCACGCAGCCGCTTGACATCGCCCTGCCGATGGATTCGGGCTGGTTGGTGCCGTGGATGCGGAACATGGTGTCTCGCCCGCCGCGATAGAGGTAGAGGGCGCGGGCACCGAGCGGGTTGTTGAGGCCGCCGGGCACGCCGGAGGCGAAGCGCCGGTTGCGCGCGTCGCGCGCGATCATGTTGTCGGTCGGCGTCCAGCTCGGCCACTCGGCCTTGCGGCCGATGACGGCATTGCCGCGCAGCGCCAGGCCGGCCCGGCCGACGCCGATGCCGTAGCGCATGGCGCGCCCGTTGCCGAGCACGTAATAGAGCCGGCGTGCCGGCGTATCGATGACGATGGTGCCGGCGGATTGACGCGTCTCATAGGCGACCTCCTGCCGTCTCAGCTCCGGATCGATGCTGCTGAGCGGCATCGCCTTGATCGGAAACCGTTCGTCCGGAACGGCGGCATAGTTGAGATAGTCGTTCCGGTAGCTGCCGGCGCAGCCCGCCATGAAGAGCGGCAAACCGAGAATGAACCCCCGACGCGAAACCGGCATATTATCCCCCAGGACCACAATATCGGAATCAATGCGTAGGGCCTTATGGTTAATCGAGTGTTGCCGAACGGGATAGGCGTTAACGCATAGTTGAGATGAACGAGGGCGCGCTCACGCAGGCGTGAAAGACAAGCCCCGCCGATGCGCTATCTGATCGGACGAAGAGAATCGTTCCTCACGGAGACCATTGCACATGCGTTCGACATCCGCCCTGCTCCTCGCAGCCGCGCTACCGGTTCTTGCAGGCCCCGCAAGCGCCCAGTCGTTCACGGTCGAGAGCGACCAGGGCAACGTCCTTGCGGCCGAGCCGGTCGCCGAGTTCGACCAGCCCTGGGCGATGACCTTCCTGCCGGACGGCGACCTTCTCGTGACCGAGAAGCCCGGCAAGCTGCTGATCGTCGGCCAGGACGGCGCCAAGACCGAAGTGTCGGGGGTGCCGGACGTCGCCTATGGCGGCCAGGGCGGGCTCGGCGACATCATCCTGCATCCGGATTTCGCCGGGAACGGCATCGTCTACCTGTCCTATGCCGAAGCCGGCGACGGCGGCCGCGGCGCCGCGGTGGCGCGGGCGGCGCTCACGCGCGAGGGCGGCTCGGCGGCGCTGCAGGATCTGGAGGTGATCTGGCGCCAGCAGCCGAAGATGGGCGGCAACGGGCACTATTCGCATCGGCTCGTCTTCTCGCCCGACGGCAAGCTCTTCGTCACCTCCGGCGAGCGGCAGGAGAAGACGCCGGCCCAGGACATGGAGCAGAATCTCGGCAAGATCATCCGCCTCAACGAGGACGGCTCGGTGCCTGAGGACAATCCCTTCCAGGACCAGGGCGAGCTTGCCCACAGCTTCTGGACGATCGGCCACCGCAACATGCTCGGCATCGCCTTCGACGCGGAGGGCCGGCTGTGGGCGCACGAGATGGGGCCGCGCGGCGGCGACGAGCTCAACCTGATCGAGGCCGGCACGAATTATGGCTGGCCGACCGTCTCGAACGGCCGCAACTATAGCGGCCTCCCCATTCCCGACCACGACACGCGGCCTGAATTCGCCGCGCCGGAGGAATGGTGGACGCCGGTGATCTCGCCTGCCGGGCTGGTGATCTATTCCGGCGAGATGTTTGCGCAGTGGCAAGGCGATGCGATCCTCGGGGGGCTGTCGGGCGAGGCGATCATCCGCGTCGCTCTCGGCGAGCAGGGGGACGGCACGATGGCCGCCGAGGCGGAGCGCTTCGACATGGGCAAGCGGATCCGCGAGGTCGAGCAGGGGCCGGACGGCGCGATCTGGGCGCTCGAGGACGAGCAGGGCGGCAGGCTGCTGAAGCTGACGCCGGCGGACGGCAGCGCCGGCAGGTGAGGCGCCTCCATCAGCCATAGCAGCGGCGACGCAGGCGAAGCCGGGGGTTCACGCTCCCGCTTGACAAGGCAATCTCATGTAACTTTAATAGTTTCATGAGATCCGATAGCCGCCTGTCGAGCGTCCTCCACGTCCTCCTGCATATGGCGGAACTGAGGAAGCCGATCACCTCCGAGATGCTCGCCGCCCATCTGGGCGCCAACCAGGTCCAGATCCGCCGGACGATGGCGGGGCTGCGGGAGGCGGGCTTCGTGCGCTCGGAAAAAGGCCATGGCGGCGGCTGGACGATCGCCTGCGACCTTGCCGGCGTGACGATGGGCGACGTCTACCAGGCGATCGGCGCGCCGCGGCTGTTCGCTCTCGGCCATCGTTCGCAGGATCCCGACTGCCTCGTCGAGCAGGCTGTGAATGCAGCACTCGGCGAGACGCTGGATTCGGCCGAGAAGATGCTGCTGAAGCGCCTCGGACGCATCAGCCTCGCCGACCTGTCGGCGGATTTCCATGCGCGGGCGGCAGCGCGCGGCCATTTCCAATCGGAGAAATTATGATGTTCGACGTGATCATTGTCGGCGGCAGCTATGCGGGGATGGCTGCCGCGCTCAATCTGGCGCGGGCGCGGCGCTCGATCCTCGTCGTCGATGAGGGCCGCCGGCGCAATCGCTTCGCCGCCTCCTCGCATGGTTTCCTCACCCGCGACGGCCAGGGCCCGGAGGAGATCGCCGACGAGGCCAGGCGCCAGCTTCTCGCCTATCCGACCGTGACCTGGATCGACGGGAACGTGACCGGCGCCTCCGGCCGGCCCGACGATTTCAGCGTCGAGATCGAGGATCCCGGCACGCATCGGGGCCGTCGCCTGATCCTTGCGACCGGCGTCCGCGACGTCCTGCCGGATATTCCCGGTCTTCATGAGCAATGGGGAAAGACCGTCTTCCACTGCCCCTATTGCCACGGCTTCGAGCTTCAGGGGCAGATCGGCGTGCTGGCGACCGGGCCGCACGCCTTCCACCAAGCGATGATGCTGCCCGACTGGGGCAACACGACGCTGTTCACCAACGAGGCCTATGCGCCGGACGAGGATGCGCTGGCGCAGCTTGCCTCGCGCGGGACCACGATCGAGGACCGGCCGGTCTCGACGGTCGAGGCGGAAGACGGCGGCATCGCACTGGTCCTGGAGGACGGCGAGCGGACCAAGCTTGCCGGCCTCTTCATCGCCGCCCGCTTCGAGCAGGCAAGCCCGCTTGCAGCCCGGCTCGGCTGCGAACTCGATGAAGGACCGCTCGGCACCACCATCCGGACCAACCCGGTCAAAGCCACGTCTGTGCCGGGCGTCTTCGCCTGCGGCGACGCGGCACGGCAGGGAAGCTCGGTCAGCTACGCGGTTGCCGACGGCGTGCAGGCCGCCGCCGGCGCCCATCATTCGATGATCTTCGGGAAGTTCTGATCCGGGGCCCGTCGGCGGAGACGGAAGCCGAAGCGCAACCCGGCCGTAGCCTCCGGCGCAACATTTGACTCTGCGAGATCGTAAACTATAGTTTACAGATGATTCCATTCGACGCTTCCGAATTTCTCGGGGAACCGGGCAGCCAAGCCGAGCTCCTCGCCGACGCATTCGAGAGCGGCGATGCCGCCTATATCACTCAGGCGCTCGGCGTCATCGCCAGAGCCCGCGGCATGACGAGCGTGGCGCGGGAAGCCGGCGTCACGCGGGAAGCGCTCTACAAAGCCTTGAGCGAGAACGGCGACCCGCGGCTGTCGACGCTGCTCGGCGTGGCGAAGGCGCTGGGTTTGAAACTCACCATGGCAGAAGTCGAAGACGGAGATCCTGACGCCAGGCTTGCCGGGTGACGCTCGAAACTCAAATCGCGCCCGGATAGTTCGGGCTTTCG
>CAYYZC010000150.1:0-7706 GCA_964475605.1 uncultured Chelativorans sp. | reverse complement strand
AAACCCCACCGGGAGCAAGACCGAATAGGAGCGGCACGAGGGGTGACCCTCAGGGCGGTTTCCGGCCCCGCCGCTCGGGTTGGTTGCTGGAGGCGGATGGCAACATCCGTCCGAGATGAATGGCCGCCACGTTCCGTGGCCGCAAGGCTGCGGGGCCATACAGAACCCGGCTTACAGGCCGGCTGACACCTTTCGTTTCCAGTCATGGACGCGTGCTTCGTTTCCCGGCTCGCCGGGAGCACGGCGCGCGCGTCATAACCCTTCATTAAGCCTAACGAGGGATAAAGGAGGGTGGAGCGGAGTGGCTCTCACGTCCCGTCCGGAGGGCGTTCGTGTTCCTTGTTCCCGTTGACGCCCATACAGCCCCATGCTATCCCATACACGTCTTCAGCAAGTTGTTCGGCAGAGGGCGATCTGTTGAGCGGCCCGGCGCGCAAAGCGGCGGCCCCGCGCGATGGATCGATGCCTCGCGCCGGCGGTGCGGGAGAGCGAGAGCAGCCGCGTCCTGGCGCGGTTAGCGGGATGGAAAGGGGGTCTTCGACCGAGCCGGTCGAAAAGCGTCATGGATCGCTTTTTGTCGAACTCGATCAACCGGATAGACGCGAAGGGCCGCGTCTCGGTTCCGGCCCATTTCCGCACCGTTCTCGCCAAGCGCGGCTTCGCCGAGCTCTACGCGCTGAGCGCGCTCGATCTGCCGGCGCTCGACGTCGGCGGGCTCGACCTGCTGGAGCGCTACGAGGCGCGGATCAAGGAAGAGGACCCTTTTCATCAGGCCTACGACGACATGTCCTTCTTCGTCCATGGCGACGGCATGTTCGTGAAGGTCGATCAGGACGGCCGCATCACGGTCAGCGAGGCGATGCGCCTGCATACCGGCATTGCCGACGAGGTGGCTTTCGTGGGCCGTGGCGATTTTTTCCAGATGTGGGAGCCGACGCGCTTCGCCGACTATCGCGAGCAGGCGCGGGCGCGGCTCCTGAAACAGCGCAAGTCGTCGGGGGACGGCCGGCAGGGCGAGGGCGCGGAATGATGACGGGCCCCGGAAGAGACAATCCTTCCGGTGGCGGACTGGCCCGTCACATTCCGGTCCTGCTCGCCGAGGTGCTCGATGCGCTGGACCCGAAGCCGGGCGAGACGATCGTCGACGGGACCTTCGGTGCCGGCGGCTATTCCCGCGCCATCCTCGAGCGCGGCGCGCAGGTGGTGGCGATCGACCGCGATCCGCAGGCGATCGCCTGCGGCGAGGCGCTGCGCAGGCAGTACGAGGAGCGGCTGGAGCTCGTCCGCGGCCGTTTCTCGCAGCTCGACGAGCATGTCACCGGCCTCGTCGACGGCGTCGTCCTCGATGTCGGCGTCTCCTCCATGCAGATCGACGAGGCCGGGCGCGGCTTCTCCTTCCGCGCCGACGGCCCGCTCGACATGCGCATGTCGTCGGAGGGCCCGAGCGCGGCCGATGTCGTCAACAATCTGCGGGCGCCGGACCTTACCCGCATCTTCGGCCTGCTCGGCGAGGAGCGCCAGGCGGGCCGCATCGCGCGGATGATCGAAAGGCGCCGGAGCAGCCGCCCCTTCCGGACGACGCTCGACCTCGCCGACGCGATCGAGACGCTGGTCGGGCGTCGCCCCGGCGACAAGATCCACCCGGCGACGCGCAGCTTCCAGGCGCTGCGCATCTTCGTCAACGAGGAGCTCGGCGAGCTCGCCCGCGCGCTGGGTGCGGCCGAGCGCGTGCTCGGCCCCGGCGGCCGGCTGGCCGTCGTCTCCTTCCATTCGCTGGAAGACCGGATGGTCAAGCGCTTCATCGCCGACCGTGCCGAACAGGCTGCGACCTCGCGGCATCTGCCGGAGCGTCAGGCCCGCGCGCCGACCTTCGAGCGGCTGGGGGGCGCCCGCGCGCCGTCGGAGGCGGAGGTGGCGGCCAATCCGCGTGCCCGCTCCGCGAAGCTGCGCGCAGCCCGCCGCACCGCCGCGCCTGCGCGGCCCGACGACCCCTCGGTCTTCAACCTGCCCAACCTGGCCGATCTGCCGGCCGCTTCCGAAAGGTGACGCTCCCGTGTTCAGGACAACCGATATCGTGCTGATTGCGGTGATGGTGTCTACCGCCGCCTTCACCTACACGACCAAGCACCAGGCGGAAGCCGAGCTGAACAAGCTGCGCAGGATCGAGGCGCAGATCCGGTTCGAGAACGAGACGATCGACCTGCTAAATGCCGACTGGAGCCTGCTGACGCAGCCTTCCCGTATCCAGCGGCTCGCCGACACCTTCGATGCCGAGCTGAAGCTGGAGCCGGTGCTGCCCTACCAATATGCCGATCTGGGCGACCTGCCGCCCAAGCGGCTGACGATCGAGGAGCTCCTGGACGAGCCTCTCGGCGAGATGGTCGACGGCAGGCTGGACGCCACGACGACGAGCGGGGTGGCGCAATGATCGGGCGGTGGTTCGGGCGGCGCAGGCAGGCCGCGGACGGCAGGCCTGACGAGAAGATCGTGCTCCAGGGCGGCGCCAGGGCCGGGAGCGCGCGCTCCCGCGGGCGCGTGGTGACCATGATCGCCGTCTTCCTTGGCGTCTATGCCGTCTTCGGCGGCCGCATCGTCTATCTCGGCATGCAGGAGATCGAGAGCGGCTATGCACCGGGCGCGCGGGTCACGGCCTCGCGCCCCGACATCCTCGACCGCAACGGCGAGGTGCTCGCAACCGACATCAACACCGCCTCGCTCTATGCCGAGCCGCGGCGCATCGTCGATCCCAACGAGGTGATCGAGAAGCTGGTCACCGTCCTGCCGGACCTCAACTACGAGGACACCTACAATCGGCTGCGCAGCGACGCCGGCTTCATGTGGCTGAAGCGCCAGCTCACCCCGCGCCAGCAGCAGCAGGTGATGGAGCTCGGCATTCCCGGCATCGGCTTCCGCACCGAGAAGCGCCGCTTCTATCCGGGCGGGCCGACCGCCTCGCATATCCTCGGCCTCGTCGACATCGACAACAAGGGCATCGCCGGAATGGAGAAGTATATCGACAGCCAGGGGCTGGCAGATCTCCAGGCGACGGGACTGGCGATCGAGGACGATCTGGAGCCGGTGCGGCTGTCCATCGACCTGCGCGTCCAGCACATCGTGCACGACGAGCTGGCCTCGGCGATGGAGCGCTACAAGGCGATCGCCGCGGGCGCCGCCGTCCTCGACGCCAATACCGGCGAGGTGCTGGCGATGGTGTCGCTGCCCGACTACGATCCCAACAATCCATACAATGCGCATGAGAAGGACCGTCTCAACCGCATGACGGCGGGCGTCTACGAGATGGGCTCGACCTTCAAGGGCTTCACCATCGCGCTGGCGCTCGACTCCGGCAAGGTGACGATGAAGGACCGGTTCGACGCGAGCAAGCCGATCAGGATCGGCGGCCACACCATCCGCGATTTCCACGGCAAGGGGCGCGTCCTCTCCGTGCCGGAGATATTCATCTACTCCTCCAATATCGGCACGGCGAAGATGGCCGATGCGGTCGGCATCGAAGGCCATCGCGGCTATCTCAAGCGCATGGGCCTGCTCGATCGCATGAACACCGAGTTGCCGGAGGTGGCGACGCCGACCGAGCCGGCCGTATGGAAGAAGATCAACCAGATCACCATCGCCTTCGGCCACGGCGTGGCGACGACGCCGCTTCAGACCGCCGTGGCGGTCGCGGCGGTGCTCAACGGCGGCAAGCTCATCAACCCGACCTTCCTGCCGCGCACCGAGGAGGCGGCCAGCTATTCGGCGGCCCAGATCCTCAAGCCCGTGACCAGCGCGGCCATGCGCTATCTCTTCCGTCTCAATGTCGAGAAAGGATCCGGTCGACGCGCCGACGTGCCCGGCTATTTCGTCGGCGGCAAGACCGGCACCGCCGAGAAGGTGGTGAACGGGCGCTATGTGAACGACAAGCGCTTCAACGCCTTCGTCGCCGGGTTCCCGGCCAACGATCCCGAATATGTCGTCATCGTCATCATCGACGAGCCCAAGCCCGAGAAGCCGGGCATCGGGGCGACGGCCGGCCTCAACACCGCGCCGACTGTGGGCAACATCATCCGCCGCACGGCCGGGTTGCTTGGCGTCAAGCCCGAATTCGGCCATGAAAGTGAGGCCCTTCTGGTCTCATATCAGTGATTCTTCGGGGGAAGAGGGGTGCGCCAGATGGATGTCGCAGACGATTGATGAAGCTCAGCCAGTTCGCCGGAGACCTGATCGAAGCGGCCGGTCCGACCGCTGAGATCGAGATCGCCGGCATCACCTCCGATTCCCGACAGGTCCGGCCGGGCTTCCTTTTCGCCGCGCTGCAGGGCACGCGGGCCGACGGCAGCGCCTATGCCCGCGATGCGGTCGAAGGCGGGGCGGCCGCCATCCTCGCTGCCCGCGGCGCCGTCAGGGATGCGCCCGGCGTGCCGGTGCTCGAGGTCGAGGATCCGCGCCGCAGCCTGGCGCTGCTCGCAGCCCGCTTCCACGGCCGCCAGCCGTCGACGATGGTCGCAGTGACCGGCACCAGCGGCAAGACGTCGGTCGCCTCGTTCACGCGCCAGATATGGGAGCAGGCGGGGCTTGCCGCGGCGAGCATCGGCACGACCGGCGTCATCGCGCCCGGCCGCGAGGACTACGGCTCGCTGACGACGCCCGACCCGGTGGCGCTGCACGCGCTGCTCGCCGAGCTTGCCGGCGAGGGCGTCACCCATGCGGCGATGGAGGCGTCGAGCCACGGGCTCGACCAGCGCCGGCTCGACGGCGTCAGGCTCGCCGCCGGCGGGTTCACTAATCTCGGCCGCGACCATATGGACTATCACCCGACGGTCGAGAGCTACCATGAGGCCAAGATGCGCCTCTTCCGCGACCTGCTGCCGGCGGGAAGCCCGGCCGTCGTCTTCGCCGACGATCCATGGTCGCGCCCGACGATCGACGTTGCGGAAGCCGCCGGCCTGGACGTGCTGACGGTCGGCCGCAACGGCGCTTTCCTGACGCTGAAGCGGGTCGAGCACGAACGGGCGCGCCAGCGCGCCGAGGTGCAGGCCGAAGGAAGGACCTTCGAGATCGATCTTCCGCTCGCCGGCGACTTCCAGATCTCCAATGCGCTGGTCGCGGCCGGGCTGGCGATCGCCACCGGCGTTCCGGCCGGCAAGGCGCTCGCCGCGCTGGAGCATCTGCGGGGCGCCTCGGGCCGCCTCGAACTGGTCGGCACAACTGGCGAGGGCGCTCCGGTCTATGTCGACTATGCGCACAAGCCCGAGGCGCTGGAGAACGTGCTCACCGCCGTGCGTCCCTTCACCACAGGGCGCGTCGTCGTCGTGTTCGGCTGCGGCGGCGACCGCGATCCGGGCAAGCGGCCGATCATGGGCGAGATCGCGACGCGGCTCTCCGACCTCGTCATCGTCACCGACGACAATCCGCGCTCAGAGGATCCGGCGGCGATCAGGGCGGCCATCATGGCGGCTGCGCCCGGCGCGCGCGAGACCGGCGACCGCCGCCGCGCCATCGGCGAGGCGATCGCGCTCCTCGATGCCGGCGACACGCTGATCGTAGCCGGCAAGGGCCATGAGGAAGGCCAGACGATCGGCGGCGTCACCCATCCCTTCTCAGACCATGCCGAGGTGCGCGCGGCACTCGCGGAGCGGGCGGCATGACCCTGCTGTGGAAGAGCGCCGAGCTTGCCGCGGCGATGAACGGCCGCCCCGTCGGCACCATGCCGGAAGGCGTCGGCGGCATCTCGATCGACACCCGGACGCTCTCGCCGGGCGATGCCTTCTTCGCCATCACGGGCGAGAAGCTCGACGGCCATGATTTCGCGACCGCGGCGATCAAGGCCGGCGCGGCCCTGCTCGTGGTGGCGGAAAGCAAGCTGCCGGCGCTCGGGCGCATCAACACGCCGCTGATCGTGGTGCCGGACGTGCTCGCCGGCCTCGAAATGGCGGCCCGCGCCGCCCGCGCCCGTTCCGGCGGCAAGATCATCGCGGTGACCGGCTCGGCCGGCAAGACGACGACCAAGGAGGCGTTGCGCCATGCGCTCTCCGCAGTCGGCAAGGTGCATGCGTCGAACCGGTCCTTCAACAATCACTGGGGCGTGCCGCTGACGCTGGCGCGGCTGCCGGAGGACGCCGATTACGGCATCTTCGAGATCGGCATGAATCATCCGGGCGAAATCCGCCCGTTGGTCGAGCTGGTGCGCCCGCATGTGGCGATCGTCACCATGATCGCGGCCGCCCATCTCGGCCATTTCAGGAATCTCGACGAGATCGCCGGCGCCAAGGCCGAGATATTCGAAGGTATCGAGCCGGACGGCCATGCGCTGATCAACCGCGACGACGCCAAGTGGCGGCTGCTCGACCGCGCGGCGCGCGAAGCCGGGGTGCAGCATGTCTGGGGCTTCGGCGAGCATGCGCGCTCCACCTTCCGGCTGGTCAAGTGCAAGCTCCACCCCGACAATTCGACGATCATCGCCCGGATGGCGGGCCAGGAGCTGGCGGCGAAGATCGGCGCGCCGGGCCGCCATATGGTGCAGAACGCGCTCGCCGTGCTGGGCGCGGCCTATCTGGCTGGAGCCGACATGGCCAAGGTCGCGCTGGCGCTGGGCGATCTCCAGGCGGAGCGCGGGCGGGGCAAGCGCCATCTGCTTTCCCATCCGCGCGGCGACATCACCGTCATCGACGAGAGCTACAACGCCAATCCGGCCTCGATGCGGGCCGCGCTCCAGCTCCTCGGCGCGGCGCCGGTCAGCGAGCGCGGGCGCCGCATCGCTGTGCTCGGCGACATGCGCGAGCTCGGCGAGCATTCGGCGAAGCTTCATGCCGCGCTCGCCGCGCCGATCGTCGAGGAGAAGGTCGACCTCGTCCTTCTTTCGGGCCCGGACATGAAGGCGCTGGCGGCGAAGCTGCCGGAAGAGGTCCGCCATCTGCATTTCGAGGGGATGGACGAGCTCGGCAGGGCTCTTTTCGACAATCTTCGCGGCGGCGACGCGGTCATGGTCAAGGCATCGAACAGCCTTGGCTTCTCCGCGCTGGTCGACGCGCTCACCAGGAAATTCCAATCGGCCGGCAATGCGGGCGCGCAAGCGAAACTCGCCAGTTGAGCCTTGACGTCGGGGGACGCCACCAATGCTAACGCTGCTCGTTGCGCTCGCCGACCAGATCTCGGCGCTCAACGTCTTCAGATACATCACCTTCCGCACCGGCGGCGCGCTGATCACGGCGGCGCTGATCGTGTTCCTGTTCGGCCCGGCGATCATCAACTCGCTGCGCATCCGCCAGGGCAAGGGCCAGCCGATCCGCGCCGACGGGCCGCAGACCCATTTCAAGAAGGCCGGCACGCCGACCATGGGCGGGCTGATGATGATCATCGGCATCATCGGCTCGTCGCTGCTTTGGGCCAATCTCAGCAGCGTCTATGTCTGGACGGTGCTGCTGGTGACGCTGAGCTTCGGCGCCATCGGCTTCTATGACGACTATCTGAAGGTCACCAAGCAGACCCATCTCGGCATCTCGGGCAGGATCCGGCTGCTGGCCGAATTCGCGATCGCGGGCGTCGCCGCCTTCGTCATCATGCGCGCGGGGCAGGAGCCCTTCTCCTCCTCGCTGACCTTCCCCTTCGTCAAGGACCTGATCATCAATCTGGGCTGGTTCTTCATCCCCTTCGCAGCTTTCGTCATCGTCGGGGCGGGCAATGCCGTCAACCTCACCGACGGGCTCGAC
>CAYYZC010000149.1:3897-7741 GCA_964475605.1 uncultured Chelativorans sp. | reverse complement strand
CGATTCGACATGCATGTGGCCGTCGCACAGGCCGGGCACGAGATAGCGTCCGGCGGCGTCGACGACCATCGTGCCCTCGCCGATCGCGTGGCTCGCGTCGGGGCCGCAATAGGCGAAGCGGCCGGCCGCGATCGCGATGTCGGTCGCCGGGATGATCTCGCCGGAATGGACGTTCACCCAGCGCCCGTTGCGGATCACCAGATCGGCCGGGCGCCGCCCGGTCGCGACGTCGACCAGCAGCGGCGCCGTAGCGCTCCAGGGCTCGGGCGGGGCAAAGGCATTGTCGCGGACTGATGGCATGGCTGTCTCCGTTCGCGCCGAATGTGCCAAGTCGCGCCGCGTTGCGCCAGTGCCCGGATGCACGTCGAAGCACGGCTCCGCGTGCCGTCTCGAACGGCCTCTAGGCCATTCGTCTAATGCAGCTTGACAGTGCCTTCCCCCTCGCCTTCGATGCGACGGCGTCGATTTATTCGGACGCCCGGCGGCCCCGCGGGAGGATTTTTTGCGCGGCCGGCGGCTCAACCGGGAACGAAAACAGGCGATCGGGAGGATCCCAATGCGTCACCTGCTTGCAGCGTGCCTGGCGGCAACGGCCGTCTCATTTGCTCCGGCTCTGGCCATCGGCCAGGAATATCCGGAACGCCCGATAACCATGGTCGTGCCGTTCTCGGCCGGTGGGCCGACCGACACCGTCACCCGCCTGATCGCCGAGCCGATGAAGAAATCGCTCGGGCAGGACATCGTCGTCCAGAACGTCACCGGCGCCGGCGGCACGGTCGCGGCCGGGCAGGTCGCCAATGCCGAAGCCGACGGCTACACCGTGCTCATCCATCATATCGGCATGTCGACCGCGCCGACGCTCTATGCCAACCTGCCCTATGACCCGCTTGCGGATTTCGAGATGGTCGGGCTGGTGACCGAGGTCCCGATGACCATCGTCGCCCGCAAGGATCTCGAGCCGAACACGCTTCAGGAGCTGATCGACTTCATCAAGGCCGATCCCGAGGCCGTCACCATGGCCAATGCCGGCATCGGCGCCGCCTCGCAGCTCTGCGGCATGCTGTTCATGGAGGCGATCGAAACCCAGGTCACCACCGTTCCCTATCAGGGCACCGGGCCGGCGCTCACCGACCTCGTCGGCGGCCAGGTCGACCTGATGTGCGACCAGACCACCAACACCACCGGCCAGATCCTCGGCGGCGAGATCAAGGCCTATGCCGTCACCGCCGAGGAGCGGCTCGACAGCCTGCCCGACGTGCCGACCACATCGGAAGCCGGCCTCCCGGACTTCCAGCTCCGCATCTGGCATGGCCTCTACGTGCCGGACGGCACGCCGGAGGATGTGGTCCAGAAGCTGACTGCCGCACTGCAGGCCGCGCTCCAGGACGAGAACGTCATCACGCGCTTCGCCGATCTCGGCACGACCCCGGTCTCGCAGGAGCGTGCGACGCCCGAGGCGCATACCGAGACGCTGTCCTCGCAGATCGAGCTGTGGGCGCCGATCATCGAGGCGGCTGGCATCGCGGCCCAGTAGGGCTCCTGCAACGGAGGGGAGATGCGGGGCGGTCCGGCGGGCCGCTCCGTTTCGTCCGTCCGATCGAGGGAAACGGGAGCCGCGTCGATGACCGCGCGCAATTCCATCAAGGATCTGGTCTCGGGCCTGATCTTCATGGGCTTCGGACTTGCCTTCGGCTATGCCTCGCTGACCTACGATCTCGGCACGGCGCTGCGCATGGGCGCGGGCTACTTCCCGCTGCTGCTGTCCGGCATATTGGTGCTGCTCGGCGTCGTCATCACCGCGCAGTCCTTCATGAACGGCCCCGACGAGGTGCCGCTGGAGCGCGTGCCGTGGCTCGGGCTGGGGCTGATCCTGGGCGCTCTGGTGTTCTTCGGCCTGACGGTTCGCGGCCTGGGTCTCGCACCGGCGCTCTTCATCACCACCTTCATGAGCGCATTCGCCAGCGAACGCACCGGCATCGTCGGCGCACTGGCCATGGCGGCCGGCATGGTGGTCGTCTGCATGCTGATCTTCGTCTGGGGGCTCGGCCTGCCGCTGCGGGTCGTCGGCCCGTGGCTGTCCTTTTAGGGTCGCTTGAGCATGGACCTGATCGCCAATCTAAGCCTCGGCTTCGAAACCGCCTTCACCACGACCAATGTCTTCTACTGCTTCGTCGGGGTGCTGCTCGGCACGCTGGTGGGCGTGCTGCCGGGCATCGGGCCGACCGGCACGGTCGCCATCCTGCTGCCGATCACCTTCACCTTCGAGCCGGTGACGGCGCTGATCATGCTCGCCGGCATCTATTACGGCGCCCAGTACGGCGGCTCGACCAGCGCCATCCTGATCAACCTGCCGGGCGACTCGTCCTCCGCGGTGACGGCGATCGACGGCCACCAGATGGCGCGGCAGGGCCGGGCCGGGCCGGCCCTCGCCACCGCCGCGATCGGCTCCTTCTTCGCCGGCTCGGTGGCGACGCTGCTGCTCGCCATGGCCGCGCCGCCGCTGGCCCGGATCGCGCTGAAGTTCGGCTCCGCGGAATATTTCTCGCTGATCGTGCTCGGCCTCGTCGCTTCGGTCGCGCTCGCGCATGGCTCGATCGTCAAGGCGCTGGCGATGATCGTGCTCGGCCTGCTCTTGGGCATGGTCGGCCAGGACCTCTATAGCGGCCAGCCGCGCTTCACCTTCGGCTTCTTCGAGCTCTATGCAGGCATCAACTTCGTCTCCGTCGCGGTCGGCGTGTTCGGCGTCGCGGAGATCCTGCGCAACCTGGAGAACGAGCAGACCCGCACCTTGCTGGTCAAGAAGGTCAAGAATCTGTGGCTGACGAAGGAGGACACGCGCCGCATCGTCTGGCCGATCCTGCGCGCCACCGGCCTCGGCTCGGTCCTCGGCATCCTGCCCGGCGGCGGCCATATACTGGCGGCCTTCGCCTCCTACTCACTGGAGAAGAAGCTGTCGAAGAACGAGGCGGAGTTCGGCCGCGGCGCGATCGAGGGCGTGGCCGGACCCGAATCGGCCAACAACGCGGCCGCGCAGACCTCGTTCATACCTCTGCTGACGCTCGGCATACCCGCGCACCCGGTGATGGCGCTGATCATCGGCGCCTTCATCATCCACGGCATCACGCCGGGCCCCAACGTGATCACCGACGAGCCGGCGCTGTTCTGGGGCGTGATCGCCTCGATGTGGATCGGCAACCTGATCCTCATCCTCCTCAACCTGCCGCTGATCGGCATCTGGGTGAAGATCCTGACCGTCCCCTATCGGGTGCTGTTCCCGGCGATCATCGCATTCGCCTGCATCGGCACGTTCTCGATCGGCCTCAACGCCTTCGACATCTATGCCATCGCCGCGCTCAGCCTGATCGGCTACGTGCTGGTCAAGCTGGACTGCGAGCCAGCGCCGCTGCTGCTCGGCTTCATTCTCGGCCCGCTGCTGGAAGAGCATCTGCGCCGCGCCATGATCATCTCGCGCGGCGATCCGATGACCTTCATCGAGCGGCCGATCAGCGCCGCGCTGCTCGCCGTCGCGGCGCTCGCCATCCTGATCTCGATCCTTCCGGCGATACGCAGGAAGCGCGAGCAGGTGTTCGTCGAGGAGGATTGAGCGAGGAAGTGCCAGGCTTCGGCAGGACCCGCGGCCGGCCGCTGAACGGCGGCTGAACGGCGGGTTCAGCAGGCATTCCGCTTCACCCGGATAAAACCCTGATCGTTCCCACAACGCGGGCCCCGCCCGCCCAGGAGGAGATCAGAAAATGTCCCGCAAGCTCACCACCCTCGCCCTCGCCGCCGTCATCGGTTTCACCAGCGTTCCCGCAATGGCGAACAGCCTCTCGATCCGCCAGTA
>CAYYZC010000149.1:252-3797 GCA_964475605.1 uncultured Chelativorans sp. | reverse complement strand
TCATCGGTTTCACCAGCGTTCCCGCAATGGCGAACAGCCTCTCGATCCGCCAGTATGGCTGGGGCCATGCCGCAGGCGGCGCCCAGACCGGCTACCGCAACGATATCGGCATCCACCAGGACGGCCGCCGCAACTCCGCCGTCGGCCATCAGCGCGGCGCCCGCAACACGATCGCCATCGGCCAGGACGGCCGCGGCAACCACGCCGACGCCCGCCAGCACGGCCGTCACAATGCCGCCGGCGTCGCCCAGTTCGGCCGCAACCACACCACCATCCTGACCCAGGACGGCAACGGCAACATCGCCGCCGGGGTGCAGGTCGGCCAGGGCTGCGACGCCGCGGTCGACCAGCGCGGACGCGGCAATGTCGCCGCCTTCGTCCAGACCTGCCGCTAGATCGTCTTTCAGGGCCAGAAGCCGGGCCGCCCGTGCCCGGCCCCATCCAGAGAAGGAAGAACGCCATGTTCACGACAACCGGAAAACTGGCAGCGACAGCGACCGCCCTCCTGCTCGGGCTGGGCGGGGCGGCCGCGATCGGCGGACAGTCGGCACGGAGCGACGGGCCCGTGCGCTGCGAGATCGTCGCCTCGACGGGCGGCGGAATGACCATGCTGGAAAGCGTCGTCCATGCCGATCGCCGCGCCGGCGGGACCTATGATTTCAGGGTCGCATCCGCCAGTGGCGGCGGCAGCTCCGGCATCAGCCAGGGCGGGGAGTTCTTCGCCGAAGCGGGAGAGACGGTGAGTCTCGGCCGCGTCTCGATCGGCAGCGGCTCGGCCTACGATGCCAGGCTGGAAATCTCGTTCGGCGGCGAGAGGGCGACATGCGCGGCGCGCATCGGCATCTGAACAGCGCCGCAGCAGGCTTCAAAAAGGGCTCCGGTTCCGCCGGAGCCCTTTTTGCGTGCGCCCTTCCGATCGCCATGAACGGCATCTGAATGCCGCGTTCCGCGCCGGTTCAAGCCGGATCGACGAAAGTCGCTCCATCGAACGAAGACAAGCCTCAGGAGAGACAGAGATGATCCGCCGCAGCCTCGCCACGACCCTTGCAGCCTTCGCCATGTTCTCGGCCGTCGCGGCGACGCCCGCCGCGGCCGGCGGTTCGTTCTCGATCAGCATCCTGCCCGGCAGCGAGCGCGACGCGCAGATGCTGCGCGGCGGCATGCAGCTCTATTCCATGTACAAGGACATCCGCGGCGCCGGCATCACGCAGCGCGGCCGCGGCAATTCCGCCGGCGTCGCACAGGACGGCCGCGGCAATCTCGGCATCGTCCATCAGGAAGGACGCGGCCATAACGGCACGATCAGCCAGCGCGGCGACAACAACGCCCACGCCCTGTTCCAGTTCGGCCGCAACACCAGCGCCAATATCGACCAGCGCGGCCACGGCCAGACCGGCGCCACCTTCCAATGGGGTTGGTAGGAGCAGATTCTCGTGGCAAGGCCCTTGTGGATATCCGTCCCTTGCGGCTAAACTGACCAACTAACTGGTCAGGTACGCCGATGCGTATAAATCTCGCGGATGCGAAAGCCCGGTTGAGCGAGTTGGTGGAACGCGCGCAAAGGGGCGAAACAGTGCAGATCATGCGGCGTGGCAAGCCCGCAGCACAGCTTGTGTCGGTCGAAGAGCGACGTGAACCAGTCGACCCGGCATGGCTGAAGCGGATCACCGACGCGATGCCCGAGCAGGATGTTTCTGCCGGTGATTTCATTCGAGCCATGCGCGACGGCGACCGCTATTGAGCTTCTACCTGGACACGTCGATCCTGGTGGCGGCCCTCACCCGGGAGAGCGCGACGGAGCGAGTTCAGCATTGGCTTGGCCAGCAATCCGTCGAATACGATCTCGTCATCAGCGATTGGGTCGTGACGGAATTCTCGTCGGCGCTGTCGCTCAAGCTTCGTACCGGCCAGCTCGGCGAGGCCCAGCGCGCTTCGGCTCTTCTGGCCTTCAACGATCTCGCAACGAGATCGCTGCGGGTAGTTCCGATCGAACGGCAACGTTTTCGGGATGCTGCTCAACTGACCGATACTCCGAACATCGCTCTCCGGGCAGCCGACGCGCTGCACCTGGCATGCGCAGCAGGCCTGGCAGCGGAACTGGTAACGTTGGATCGGCGCATGGCAGAAGCTGGATTATCCTTGGGTATCCCCACTCTTCTGCTGTGAACCCGACTACACCAGCTCGACCTCGACCACCCCCTGCACGGCCTTCATCGCCGAGGCGATCTGCGGGGTGATGCGGTAGCGGTCGGGTAGCTCGATCTCCACCTCGCCCGCGTTCTCACCCTTCAGCACGATGAAGCTGACCTGGCCCTCGCCGCGCTGGCCGAGCTGCGAGGCGAGCGTCGGGACGGGCGCCGCATCGCGCAGATAGACCCGCAGCGTACGCTGGATGCGCGTCGCCTCGTCCTCCAGCGCCTGCACCGTCTGGATGCGCAGGTTGACGCCCTCGGGCCGGTCTTCGGCGGCGACCGTGATGACGACGGAACGTCCCGGCTCGAGCGCGTCGCGGAACTGCGCCAGCGTCTCGGAGAACAGCACCGCCTCGAACTGGCCGGTGGCGTCGGAGAACTGGACGATGCACATCTTGTTGCCGGTGCGCGTCTTGCGCTCCTGCTTCGACGTGATCGTGCCGGCAAGCCGCCCGGCGGTCGCGCCGCGGCGCACCGCTGCCTGGAACTCCGCCCAGCCCTGCACGCGCAGCTTCTCCAGCACGGCGCGATATTCGTCGAGCGGATGGGCGGAGAGATAGAACCCGACCGCCTGGAACTCGCGGTGCAGGCGCTCCGCCGGGAGCCAGGGCTCGGCGGCCGGCAGATAGAGCTTTTCCGGCTCGGCACCGAGTGCCGCGCCGAAAATGTCGGCCTGGCCCGAGGCGGCGTTGTCGGCGGCACGTATGGCAAGCCCCATCATGCGCTCGATGCCCGCCCAGAGCGCCGCACGCTCATGGCCGAAGCAGTCGAGCGCACCGGCCGCGATCAGGCTTTCCAGCACCCTTTTCCCGACGATGCGCGGGTCGACGCGCGAGCAGAAATCCTCCAGCGAGGCGAACGGCTTCTCGTCGCGCTTCTCGACGATGTGCTCCACCGCCGCGTCGCCGACGCCCTTGATCGCCGCCAGCGCATGAAAGATGCGGTTCTCGCCGACCTCGAAATGGCGATAGCCGGTCGTCACCGAGGGCGGCAGCATCTCGATGCCGAGCCTCAGCGCATCCTGGCGGAAATCGGCGAGCTTCTCGGCGTTCGCCATGTCGTAGGTCATCGAGGCGGCGAGGAATTCGACCGGATGATGCGCCTTCAGATAGGCCGTCTGGTAGGAGACGATGGCGTAGGCGGCGGCGTGCGACTTGTTGAAACCGTAATCGGCGAACTTCGCCAGCAGGTCGAAGATGAAGTCGGCCTGCGGCTTTGCCACCCCTCGCTCCACCGCGCCGTCGACGAAGCGCACCCGTTGCTTGTCCATCTCGGCGCGGATCTTCTTGCCCATGGCACGGCGCAGCAGGTCTGCTTCGCCGAGCGAATAGCCGGCGAGCTCCTGGGCGATCT
>CAYYZC010000149.1:0-242 GCA_964475605.1 uncultured Chelativorans sp. | reverse complement strand
CCCCTTGCGTCTCCTTCACCAGATGGTCGATCTTGGGGTGGATCGACGCCACCTCCTCCTCGCCATGCTTGCGCGCATTGTAGGTCGGGATGTTCTCCATCGGGCCGGGACGGTAGAGCGCCACCAGCGCGATGATGTCCTCGATGCGGTCTGGCTTCATGCCGATCAGCGCCGTGCGCATGCCAGCCGATTCCAACTGGAACACGCCGACCACCTCGCCACGCGACAGCATCTCGTATGTC
>CAYYZC010000148.1:3174-7818 GCA_964475605.1 uncultured Chelativorans sp. | reverse complement strand
CGTAATGACCGAGATCGAGATCGGTCTCGGCCCCGTCGTCGGTCACGAAGACCTCGCCATGCTGATAGGGCGACATCGTGCCCGGATCGACATTGAGATACGGATCGAGCTTGCGCAGCCGCACGCGATAGCCGCGCGCCTGCAGCAGCGCTCCGAGAGCCGCCGATGCAATGCCTTTTCCAAGGGATGAGACCACGCCGCCGGTGATGAATACATATCGCGCCATGGGAGTCATCGCTTAGCGCCGCGGCACCGATTCCGCCAGCGGAAAATTTCGGCAGGTTCGGGTTTTCCCCGATCGGTCGGACGCGGGAGGCCTACTGGCCGCTCGGCACCTGCGGCGCCGCAGGCGCCTCATCCGCAGGCTCTGCCGGCGTCTCGGCGCCGCCGCCCAGCTCATCCAGGATGCCGGCCCCGCCGGCGGGCACCCCGTCCTCCTGCGTCGTTGCCGGCATCCTGTCGAGGATGTCGATCGGCCTTTCCCCATAGCGCGCCATGATCGAAAGGGTCAGCGAGGTGGCGAAGAAGCAGACGGCGAGGATGGCGGTGGCGCGGGTCAGCGCGTTGGAGGCGCCGCGCGCCGTCATGAAGCCGGAACCGCCGCCGATGCCGAGCCCGCCGCCCTCCGAGCGCTGAAGCAGCACGACCCCGACAAGGGCGATGACTATCATCAGGTGGATGACGATCAGAATGGTCTGCATCTTGATTTCCGGTGGTTTTGTCTGGAGGACGGGCGTGCGGCCGCATGAACGCGGCTCATTACACGGCTTGACGGTCTATTCCAAGACATATGGGCCCGATTTCGGCCAGAAAAAGGGCGCCGCGCGCCCGATCGTGTCCCGTTGCCGGTCCCGTTGCCGGATCACAATCGCTGGCAGGCTTCGGCGATGCCCAGGAAATCGGCGGCCTTGAGGCTGGCGCCGCCGACCAGCGCACCGTTGACATTGTCGATCGCCAGCAGCTCGCCGGCATTGGCCGGCTTGACCGAGCCGCCATAGAGGATGCGTACCGTGTCCGCCTCTTCGCCGATCAGTTCGCGAAGCACGGCGCGGATATGCGCATGCGCCTCGGCGACGTCGCCGACGGTCGGCGTCAGGCCGGTCCCGATCGCCCAGACCGGCTCGTAGGCCACGATGGTGGTGGAATGGGTGGCGCTGCCGGGCACCGAGCCGCGCACCTGCCGCGCCAGCACGTCGAGCGTGACGCCGCCTTCCCTCTCCTCCTGCGTCTCGCCGATGCAGATGATGGCCGTAACCCCGGCGCGCCATGCCGCGACCGCCTTCGCATTCACCATCTCATCGGTCTCGCCGTGGTCCATGCGCCGTTCCGAATGGCCGACGATGACGTGGGAGGCGCCGGCGTCCTTCAGCATCTCGGCGGAGATGTCGCCGGTATGGGCACCGCTTTCGGCCGCATGGCAGTCCTGTCCACCGGCTTTCACGGGCGAGCGCGCAAGGATCTCGGCGGCCCTCCAGAGCAGCGTCGCCGGCACGCAGACCAGCGCGTCCGTCTCGGCGTCGAGGCCGTGCATGAACCCGTTCGCGATCGCCGCCAGTTCGCCCAGCGATGCGCTGGTGCCGTTCATCTTCCAGTTCCCGGCAATGAGCGGCTTGATCCTGGCGGCCATTGGAACGGTTCCCTTCCGTTGGTTTCAAAGGTAGCTTCCCTAGCAAATTCGCCCCACAAAGCAATCGACAGGGCGCGGACGGAACGGTATTGCCGTCTCGACCGACACCGCACCGGGAAGGAAAGCGAACCGATGCTCAGCATGCTCCGAAGCGCAGCCAGCACATGGGTGGCAAAACTGCTGCTGATCCTGCTCGTCCTGAGCTTCGCGGTCTGGGGCATTTCCGGCCAGATTCTCGGCGGCTCCAATCATGTCGTCGCCGCCGGCGACACGCGCGTCTCGGCGATGGACTACCGCCTCGCCTACGACCGGCAGATCGCCGTGCTGTCGCAGCAATTCGGCACCCGCATCACCCGTGAACAGGCCGTCGCGATGGGGCTGGACCAGCAGGTGCTCGGCCAGCTCGTCGCCGGCGCGCTGCTCGACGAGCAGGCGCGCGAGATGGAGCTCGGCGTCTCCCGCGACCGGCTTGCGGCGCTGACCGCGGAGGATCCCGCCTTCCAGGGCCCCGACGGGCGCTTCGACCGCGGGCAGTTCGGATACGTGCTGAGCCAGATCGGCATGCGTCCCGAAGACTATCTGCGCAATCGCGAGCAGGTCGCGGTCCGCCAGCAGATCGTGGAGGCGGTCGCCGACGGGCTCACCATGCCCGACGCCTTCCTGCGTGCCGTCTCGATCTACCGCGGCGAGGACCGCACGGTCGACCTTCTCGTCCTGCCGCCGTCGCTGGCCCAGCCGATCGAGGACCCGGAGGAGGCGGAGCTTGCCGCCTATTTCGAGGAGAACGGCCAGGCTTATGCGGCGCCCGAATACCGCACGATCACCTATGTCAAGCTCGAGCCTGCCGACATCGCCGATCCGGCCGCCATCGGCACCGAGGCGGCCCGGACCTATTACGACGCGAATACCGGCCGCTTCGGCACCGCCGAGCAGCGGACAATCGAGCAGCTCGTCTTCCCGAACCGGGAGGCCGCGGACGCCGCGCTCCAGGCGATCCGCGACGGGCAGAGCTTCGAGGATGCGGTGGCGGCTGCCGGAAGGACGATGGCGGATGTGCGGCTCGGCACGTATGAGCGCGAAAGCCTGACCGACGAGGCCATCGCCGAAGCCGCCTTCTCGCTCGAGGAGAGCGCGGTCAGCGACGTGCTGGAGGGCCGGTTCGGGCCGCGGATCATCCGCGTCACCGAGATCCTGCCGGCCGAGACTCAGGCCTTCGAGGAGGTCGAGCAGCAGATCCGCGAGGAACTCGCGCTCGACGAGGCCAATACCATCATCCTCGACGTCTTCGACGCTTATGAGGATGCACGTGCCGGCGGCTCGACCATGGAAGAGGCGGCAACCGAGCAGGGCCTGGAAATGATCACGGTCGAGGCCGTCGACCGCACCGGCCGCACGCCGGAAGGCCAAATCCTCGACGATCTCCCGGCCTCGCGCGACCTGCTCGCCCAGGCTTTCGACACGGAGGCCGGCATCGAGAACCCGCCGCTCGACCTCGGCTCCGTCGGCTATCTCTTCTACGAGGTAACGGACATCACCCAGGCCCGCGACCGCACCCTCGACGAGGTGCGCGAGCAGGTCGTCCGGGACTGGAAGAGCGATCAGACGGCGACGCGGCTGGCGGCACTGGCGGCGGAAGCCGAGCAGGCGGTCGAGGACGGCACGCCGCTCGACGAGATCGCCTCCGGGCACGGGTTGCAGGTCCAGACGAGGCGGGGGCTCAGCCGCGATTCCGACGATGGCGATCTCGGCCAGGCCGGCGTCGCGGCGGTGTTCGGTGTCCCCCAGGGCGGCACCGGCGTCGTCGGAACCGAGGACGGCAACCAGATCGTCTTCCGGGTCACCGAGGTGGTCCAGCCGGCCGATGCAGGCCCGCAGGCGGTCGAGGCGAACATGCGCCAGGCATTCGCCTCCGGCCTGTCGGAGGATTTGCTCAACCAGATCGTCGCCCGCCTGCAGACGCAGTACGAGGTGACGGTCAACCAGTCCGCCATGCAACAGGCGATGAATTTCTGAGGTCGCGGCATGAACGGCCTCAAATCCCATATCGCCAAGGTCGCCGGCGGCCAGTCGCTGAGCTTCGAGGAGGCGCGCCGCGCCTTCGACATCATGATGTCCGGCGAGGCGACGCCGACGCAGATCGGCGGCTTCCTGATGGCGTTGCGCACACGCGGCGAGACGGTCGAGGAAATCTCCGGCGCCGTCGCCACGATGCGTGCCAAGATGCTGCCGGTGACCGCACCTGACGGTGCGATCGACATCGTCGGCACAGGCGGCGACGCGTCGGGCACGTATAACGTCTCCACCTGCGCGGCCTTCATCGTCGCCGGCGCCGGCGTACCGGTCGCCAAGCACGGCAACCGGGCACTGTCTTCCAAATCGGGTGCTGCCGACGCGCTGGCGGCTCTCGGCGTCAATATCGAGATCGGCGCGGAGACAATCGCGAGCTGCATCGCCGAAGCCGGCCTCGGCTTCATGTTCGCGCCCTCCCATCACGCCGCCATGCGCCATGTCGGTCCAAGTCGCGTCGAGCTCGGCACGCGCACGATCTTCAACCTGCTGGGGCCGCTCTCCAACCCGGCCGGCGTGTCGCGCCAGCTCGTCGGCGTCTTCGCGCCCGAATGGGTCGAGCCGCTGGCCGAGGTGCTGCGCGAGCTCGGCTCGCAATCGGCCTGGGTGGTCCATGGCGACGGGCTCGACGAGATGACCACGGCCGGCACGACGAGGATCGCGGCGCTGGAGAACGGCACCATCCGCGTCTTCGAGCTGACGCCGGAAGAAGCGGGCCTGCGCCGCGCCGCGCCCGAGGAACTCAAGGGCGGCGACGGCGCCCATAACGCCAGGGCGCTGCGGGCCGTGCTTTCGGGCGAGAAGAACGCCTATCGCGACATCGCGCTGCTCAACGCCGCCGGCGCGCTGGTGGTGGCCGGCCGCGGCGCCAACATCGGCGAGGGAATCGAGATCGCGACGCGCGCGCTCGACGACGGCAGCGCGCTGGCGATCCTAGAAAAGCTCGTCGC
>CAYYZC010000148.1:0-3074 GCA_964475605.1 uncultured Chelativorans sp. | reverse complement strand
CGACGCGCGCGCTCGACGACGGCAGCGCGCTGGCGATCCTAGAAAAGCTCGTCGCGGTCTCCAACAGGGGCGCTCAATGATGGCCGATATCCTGTGCCGGATCGAAGCCTATAAGCGCGAGGAGATCGCGGCCGCCAAGGCACGCCTGCCGCTGGCGGAAGTCTCCGCCCGGGCCCGCGACATGGACCCGCCGCGCAGCTTTGCCGCCGCGCTGGCCGGCAAGGCGCAGGCGGGCGGCTTCGGGCTGATCGCGGAGATCAAGAAGGCGAGCCCGTCCAAGGGGCTGATCCGGGCCGATTTCGATCCGCCGGCGCTCGCCCGCGCCTATGAGGCGGGCGGTGCGGCCTGCCTGTCGGTGCTGACCGACGCGCCCTCCTTCCAGGGCGCGCCCGGCTTCCTGACCTCGGCCCGCGCCGCCACGGCGCTGCCCGCGCTGCGCAAGGATTTCATGTTCGAGCCCTATCAGGTCCAGGAGGCGCGAAGCTGGGGCGCCGATGCGATCCTGATCATCATGGCGAGCGTGACCGACGACGAGGCGCGGCGCCTCGAGGAGGAAGCGTCCTCGCTCGGAATGGACGCGCTGGTCGAAGTCCACGACGAGGCGGAGATGGAGCGGGCGCTGAGGCTCGCCTCGACGCTGATCGGCATCAACAATCGCGACCTGCGCAGCTTCGAGGTCGATCTCGCCACCTCCGAGCGGCTCGCCGCCATGGTGCCGGCGGACCGGATCGTCGTCGCCGAGAGCGGCATCTTCACGCATCAGGACTGCCGCCGCCTCGCAGGCGCCGGCATTTCTTCGTTCCTGGTCGGCGAAGGCCTGATGCGCCAGGACGACGTCGCTGCGGCGACAAGCCGGCTGTTGACCGGCGCCCTGCAATGACCGCCTCCTCCTCCCTCACCCATATCGGTGCCTCCGGCGAGGCCAACATGGTCGACGTCGCCGGGAAGGCCGAGACGACCCGCATCGCCGTTGCCGAGGGCTGCGTGGTGATGAAGCCCGAGACGCTGCGGCTGATCATGGACGGCAACGCGAAGAAGGGCGACGTGCTCGGCGTGGCGCGGATCGCCGGCATCATGGCGGCGAAACGCACGCATGAGCTGATCCCGCTCTGCCATCCGCTGCTGCTGACCAGGGTCGCGGTCGAAATCACGCCGGACGAGGCCCTGCCCGGCCTGCGCGTCGAGGGCACGGCGCGGGTCACCGGCAAGACCGGTGTCGAGATGGAGGCGTTGACGGCGGTCTCGGTCGCCTGCCTGACCGTCTACGACATGGCCAAGGCCGCAGACCGCGAGATGCGCATCACCGGCATCCGGCTGGTCGAGAAATCGGGCGGCAAATCGGGCGATTTCCGCGCCGGGAACATCTGAGATGACGCTGGTCCCGGTCGCGGAGGCACTGGCCCGGCTGCTCGCCGACGCCGCGCCGGTCGGCGAGGAATTCGTCGGCATCGCCGAGGCCGGCGAACGCGTCCTGGCGCGCGAGATCGTCGCGCTGCGCCGCCAGCCGCCCTTCGACGTCTCCGCCATGGACGGCTACGCCGTGCGCGCGCGGGACATCGCCGGCCCTTCCGCCACGCTCGAAATCGTCGGCGAGGCCGCGGCCGGCGGCCGCTTCGACGGCACGGTCGGGCCGGGACAGGCGGTGCGCATCTTCACCGGCGCCCCGGTGCCCGAGGGTGCCGACACGATCCTGCTCCAGGAGGACGCGCGACGGACGGAGAATCGCGTCGAGGCGCTGGAGGCGACCGCCGCAGGCCGCCATATCCGACGCGCCGGGCTCGATTTCGAGCCGGGCGAGCTCCTGCTCGAGCGCGGACGCCTGCTCGACCCGGCCGCATTGTCGCTTGCCGCCGCCGCCAACCACCCTCGCCTGCCCGTCTTTCCGGAACCGCTGGTCGCCATCCTCGCCACCGGCGACGAGCTGGTCAGCCCCGGCAGCGAGATCGGACCCGACCAGATCGTCGCCTCCAACAGCTACGGCGTCGCCTCGATCATCCGCAAATGCGGCGGCCGCGTGCTCGACCTCGGCATCGCACCGGACGACCGCGCGACGATCGCAGCTGCGGTCGAAAAGGCGCGCGAGGCCGGCGCCCGCGTCGTCGTCACGCTCGGCGGCGCCTCGGTCGGCGAGCACGACCTGATCCGCGAGGTCATGGCCGGGCTCGGCATGGAGCTCGATTTCTGGAAGATCGCCATGCGCCCCGGCAAGCCGCTGATGTTCGGCCGGCTGGGGGCCGCGCGCGTGCTCGGCCTGCCGGGCAACCCCGTTTCGTCGCTGGTCTGCGCCCATCTGTTCCTGGTGCCGCTGATTGCCCGTCTGGCCGGCCGGCCCTATCGCGCGCCCATGGAGGATGCGGTCCTGGGTGCGGCGATGAAGGAGAACGACCATCGCCAGGACTATGTCCGGGCCCGGCTGGAAGAGACCGACGGCCGGCTGGTGGCGACGCCGTTTCCGTTCCAGGATTCCTCGATGCTGAAGACGCTGGCGGCCGCGAATTGCCTTATCGTGCGGCCCCCGCACGCGCCCGCGGCCGCGGCCGGCGAGCCGTGCCAGACCCTGCGATTGCGGTGAACGAATCGTCAACACATTCGTGAAAGTTTTAATTGTTGCGGAACACAACTGGAACAGATAGTGTTTGTTCTGGTTTTGTTTAAGACGATTCTCAAGGGGCGCGAGACGATGCTGACACGCAAGCAACATGAGCTGCTTCTGTTCATCCACGAGCGGCTGAAGGAGACCGGCATCCCGCCCTCTTTCGACGAGATGAAGGACGCGCTGGACCTCGCCTCGAAGTCCGGCATCCATCGCCTGATCACCGCGCTGGAGGAGCGCGGCTTCATCCGCCGCCTGCCGAACCGGGCGCGCGCCATCGAGGTGATCAAGCTGCCGGATTCGGTGCAGCATGGGCTCGGCTCCGGCCGCTCGCGTGGCTTCGTGCCGAGCGTGATCGAGGGCAATCTCGGCAAGGCGCGGCGGGTCGAGTCGGAAGACGACGGCGGCCGGCCGATTGCGGTCCCCGTCATGGGCCGGATCGCCGCCGGCACCCCGGTCGAGGCGATCCAGACGCGCAGCC
>CAYYZC010000147.1:0-7830 GCA_964475605.1 uncultured Chelativorans sp. | reverse complement strand
GTAGAGCCCCTCGACCGGCGTGCGGCAGATGAGGGGCGAGCCGTCCATGGTCATGTCCATCACCCCCGCCCACTGGCGCAGCACCCGCAGGCGCGACACGCACGGCATCATGGAGACGCCGGCCGACCAGACATGCTCCACCATCGGCAGCGTGCCGCGCTGGGCATAGGAGTTGTAGCCGTCCAGGTCGCCGCCGAAGACGAGGCCGCCCTTGTCGGACTGGCTGATGTAGAAATGGCCGGCGCCGAAGGTCACGACCGTGTCGACCAGCGGCTTCAGCCCCTCGGTCACGAAGGCCTGCAGCACGTGGCTCTCGATCGGCAGCCTTTCGATGCCGGCGAGCTTCATCACCCGGCCGGTCGAGCCGGCGACCGCGACGGCCACCTTCCGCGCCCTGATCTCGCCGCGGCTCGTGGTGACGCCAACGATGCGGTCGCCGTCGCGCAGGAAGCCGGTGACCTCGCAATTCTCCAGTATGTCGACGCCGCGCCGGTCGGCGCCGCGCGCATAGCCCCAGGCGACGGCGTCGTGGCGGGCGGTGCCGGCGCGCGCCTGCAGCAACCCGCCGAGGACGGGAAAGCGCGCCGAGCCCGAAACGTCGAGCGCGGGCACCAGCTTCTTCACCTGCGCCGTGTCGAGCAGCTCGGCATCGCCGCCGCCATGGCGCATGGCGTTGCCGCGCCGGGCGTAGTCGTCGAGCTGGGCGGGCGTGTGCGCGAGATTGAGGACGCCGCGCTGGGAGAACATGACATTGTAGTTGAGGTCGTGGGAGAGGTTCTCCCACAGCTTCATCGAATGCTCGTAGAAGCGGACCGATTCCGGCAGCAGATAGTTCGAGCGCACGATGGTCGTGTTGCGCCCGATATTGCCGGAGCCGAGATAGCCCTTCTCCAGCACTGCGACATTGCTGATGCCGTGCTCCCGGGCGAGATAGTAGGCGGTCGACAGGCCATGCCCGCCGCCGCCGATGACGATGACGTCATAGCTCGGCTTCGGCTCCGGCTTGCGCCATGCCGGCTTCCAGTCCCGATTGCCGCCAAAGGCGTTCTTCAGGATCGAGAATGCGGAGTATTCGGCCATTGACCCCAACCGGAACGTCGATGCGGAGACGGCGACGGTATAGATCAGGCGGCGCCGGCAAGGCAAATAATGCGCCACGGGCTTTCGAACCGCCGACCTGCTTCGATGCCCGACAGGCTTTGGCTTGCCGCCCGGCCCGCCGACCGTTATCAAATCGCGGACGTCATCAAAGCCGGACCTCGATGAGACCGTTCGCTCTCCGCCTCGTCAACCTCGCGGCCCTGATGCTGCTGGTCGTCGCGGCGTGCCTCGGTCCCGTGAAGGCGCAGGAGGCGCCGCTGCCCGCGCCCGAGCCGGGCGCCGCACAGGCACAGGAAGCGCCGGGGGAGGAAGAGGACCGCGTCTTCGGATTCGGCCCCGAGCCGACGGCGTTCATCGACACGGCTAGCCTCATCGCCGAGCAGCGCCTGGCCCTGTCGCAGGTCGAGGAGAGGGCGGACGGGATCGAGCGCCGGATGCGGGCGCGCGACAATGACGATGCGGCGCTGGCGGAGATGAGGAACCGGCTGGAGGTCCTGATCCGCGAGCTCAATGCCAGCAAGGCCGCCTTCCGCCCGAAGCTGACCACCCTCAACGAAAGGCTGGCCGAGATCGGCGACGCCACCGAGGGCGAGCCGACGGCCCTTGCGGAGGAGCGGCGGACGCTGCTTCAGGAGAAGGCGGGCATCAACGCGCTGCTCGGCGAAGCTGAGGACCTGACGCTGCGCGTCGGCCGCCTGATCGGCGAGATCGCGCAGATCAGAAGCGAGCTGTTCAAGAACACGCTGTCGCGCCGCTACGACGTCACCGCCGCGCTCAATCCGGCCGTTCTCGACGAGTTCGTCCATGAGACGAAGCGGCTCGGCGAGACCGTCTCCTCCTGGCTCGGCTTCGTGCTGCGCTTCAAGCTCCAGTCGGTGGCGCTCGCAACCGTCTTCGCCGTCCTTGCCGCGGCGGTGCTGATGGTCGGCGGGCGACGCCTTTTCGGCGGCATGATCATCGCCGATCCGGCGCGCCAGGACCCGTCCTATCTCAGCCGGCTGTCGGTCGCGTTCTGGTCGACGCTGCTGCCAGCGGCCGCGCTCGCGGCCTTCCTGGCGGTCACCTATTACCTCTACGACTATTTCGGGGTGCTGCGCGACGACATCGCCCAGATGATGCTGACGCTCTTCAACGTCATCGTGATCGTCTTCTTCGTCTACCGGCTCTCCAGGGCGCTGCTGTCGCCGCGGCTGCCCAACTGGCGGCTGATGCCGGTGCGCTCGGAGGCGGCGCGCACACTGTTCTGGCTGTTCTGGATCACGGCGCTGGTGACCGGCCTCGACTTCTTCATGTCGAAGGTCAACGAGGTGCTCCGCACGCCGCTGTCGCTGGTCATCGCCAAGAGCCTGGTGGCGACGCTGATCGTCGGCACGCTGGTGATCCTGGTCGGCTTCGTCAGGCCGTTCAACGATGCCGAAGGGCGCCCGCGCGGCTGGCACCGGCTGTTCCGCCTCGTCATCTTCGGGCTCGGCGGCGGCACCATCCTGGCCGCGCTGCTCGGCTATATCGGTCTTGCCCGCTTCATGTCGCAACAGATCGTGGTGACGGGCGCGATCGTCGCCACGATGTATATCGGCTTCCTGTCGGCGAGCGCCATCTCCAATATCGGCTCCTTCACCAAGACGACGCTCGGGCGCAGGCTCGACGGGCGGTTCCAGTTCGACGAGGCGCGGGAGGACCAGCTCGGCCTGCTCGCCAGCGTCATCATCAACCTTCTCGTCGTGCTCGTCGGCGTGCCGCTGATCCTGCTGCAATGGGGCTTCCAGTGGGGCGATCTCAGCGCCTGGGCCTACAACGTCGCCAGCGGGATCAGGATCGGCTCGATCACAATCTCTCTGATCGGCATCCTTGCCGGCATCGCCATCTTCCTGGTCGGCTTCTTCGTCACCCGCATCTTCCAGCGCTGGCTCGACGGCAAGGTGATGGAGCGCGGGCGCGTCGATCCGGGCCTGCGCCATTCGATCCGGGCGATCGTCGGCTATGCCGGCATCGCGGTCGCCGCCATGATCGGCATCTCGGCGGCCGGCATCGACCTGTCCAACCTCGCCCTTGTCGCCGGCGCGCTGTCGCTCGGCATCGGCTTCGGGCTCCAGAACATCGTCAACAACTTCGTCTCCGGGCTGATCCTGCTCGCCGAGCGGCCGTTCAAGGTCGGCGACTGGATCGTCGCGGGGGCGGTCACCGGCACCGTCTCCAAGATCAATGTCAGGGCGACGGAGATCGAGACCTTCCAGCGCCAGACGGTGATCATGCCCAATTCCGAGCTGATCAATTCGGCGGTCGGCAACTGGACCCACCGCAATTCGCTCGGACGCGTCGAGATCCGCGTCCGCGCCGCCTATGACAGCGATCCGCGCAAGGTCCACGATCTGCTGCTCGAGATCGCGACGAGGCATCCGCTGGTGCTGAGGAACCCCGCGCCCGCCGTCGCCTTCGTCGATTTCGCCGAATCCTCGCTCGATTTCGAGATACGCCTGTTCCTCGCCGACATCACCGCGCAGGGGGACCTCGGCAACGAGCTGCGCTTCCAGATCATGGAGGAGTTCGCGAAGGAAGGGATCGGGATCCCGTTCCCGCAGCGCGACCTCAACATCCGCCCCGCGCAGGGCTCGCTCGACCCGCAGCCGCTCGCGCAGGATGCGCAAGCGTCGCAACGAAACCCGGCCGGCAAGTCCGGGCAGGGCGCCTGACATGGTCGCGGCCCGCCTGCGCCATGTCGCAAACAGGCGCAGGGGGCGTCCTTTCCTCGTCCTAATGTCCGCTCACGTTAGACCGTGCGCCTGCGGGAACCGGCGCGCGGAAGGGGATTTTTCGTGACAGAGGAGCGGATATGAAAGCCCAGGCGCGCGTAGTGGTCATCGGGGGCGGCGTGGTCGGCGTCTCGACGCTCTACCACCTTGCCCGCAAGGGCTGGAGCGACGTGGTGCTGGTTGAGCGCAAGGAGCTGACCTCGGGCTCGACCTGGCATGCGGCCGGCCTACTGCCGCTCTTCAACATGAGCTACTCGGTCGGGCAGATCCACAAATATTCCGTCCGCTTCTACCAGGAGCTGCAGGAGGAGACCGGCATGAATGTCGGCTTCACCCGGTGCAGCAATATCCGCCTGGCGCGGACCAGGGACCGCTGGGACGAGTATCTGTACTATGCCGGCATCGCCGAGACGATCGGCGTGCCGGTCAACATGCTGACGCCCGAGCAGGTCAGGGAGGTGTGGCCGCTCTGCGAGACCGACGGGCTGCTCGGTGCCATCCAGCATCCCGATGACGGCTATATCCAGCCGGCCGACCTGACCCAGGCGCTCGCCAAGGGCGCGCGCGACCGAGGCGCCACGATCTACCGCAACACGGCCGTCGTCGCGATCGAGCCGAATGCGGACGGCAAATGGCTGGTGCGCACCGACAAGGGCGACATCGAGGCCGAGCACGTGATCTCGGCCACCGGCAATTTCGCGCGTCGCACCGGCGCCATGGTCGGGCTCGACGTGCCGGTGATCCCGGTCGAGCACCAGTATATCGTCACCGAGCCGCATCCGGCGATCGTCGAGCGCAAGAAGCAGGGCCTGCCCGAGATGGGCGTGCTGCGCGAGAGCGACTCGTCCTGGTACATGCGCGAGGAGAATGGCGGGCTGCTGCTCGGGCCCTACGAGAAGGGCGCGCCATGCTGCTATGTCGACGGGCCTTCCGACGACAGCGAGTACGAGCTGTTCCAGGAGGATCTCGATCGGCTGATTCCGCATGTCGAGACCGCCGTAGCGCGCGTGCCGGCCTTCGGCGAGGTCGGCATCAAGAAGGTCTATAACGGCGCCATCGCCTATACGCCGGACGGCTCGCCGATCGTCGGGCCGGCGCCGGGACTGAAGAATTTCTGGCTCAACGAGGGCCATTCCTTCGGCGTCACGGCGGCCGGCGGCGCCGGCTGGCAACTCGCCGAATGGATCGTCGACGGCGAGCCGACGATCGACATGATGGGGGTCGATCCGCGCCGCTTCGGCCCCTATGCGACCGAAGGCTATCTGCGCGAGAAGAACGAGGAAGCCTACGCCAACGTCTTCACCATGCACTATCCTGACGAGGAGCGCACGGCGGCGCGGCCGCTGAAGACGTCGCCCTGCTACGGGCGCATGAAGGAGCTCGGCGCGGTGTTCGGCTCCGTCTATGGCTGGGAGCGCCCGAACTGGTTCGCGCCCGCGGGCCACGAGGTGCCGGCCGACGAGATCGGCGTCGGCGCCGACGTCATCACCGGCGAGAACCATGCGCCGCCGCTCGAGGACGGGCGCATCGTCGAGAAATGGTCGTTCCGCCGCTCGAACTATTTCGAGCATGTCGGCAACGAGGTGAAGAACGTTCACGAGAATGTCGGCCTGCTCGACATGTCGGCCTTCGCCAAGATGGAGGTGTCGGGGCCGGGCGCGCGCAACTGGCTCGATTCCATCCTCGCCAACCGCATCCCCAAGAAGCAGGGCCGTATCGCGCTCTGCCACCTGCTGACCAGGGACGGCGGCGTCAAGAGCGAGTTCACCGTCTACGAATGGAAGCCGGGGCGCTTCTACCTCGTCTCGGCCGGAGCCTACGAGGCGCACGACCACGACGTGCTGCGCAAGCTCTGCCCGGACGACGGCTCGGTGAGCCTGCAACCGATCACGCAGATGTATGGCGTGCTGGTGCTGGCCGGGCCGAAGAGCCGCGAGGTGCTGGGCAAGCTGACCCGCACCAGCCTCGCCAATGCCGATTTCCCGTGGCTGTCGGGCAAGCCGGTCTCGGTGGGCGCGGCGAGCGCCCATGCGCTGCGCGTCAACTTCGTCGGCGAGCTCGGCTGGGAGCTGCACCATCCGATCGAGATGCAGAACTACATCTTCGACCGGCTGATGGAGGCGGGCGCGGAATACGGCATCAGGCCGTTCGGCATCCGCGCCATGACGGCGATGGCGATCGAGAAGAGCTACCGGCTCATCCCGCGCGAGCTGTCGATCGAATATTCGGCCTGGGAGAGCGGGCTCGACCGCTTCGTCCACCCCAACAAGGGCGACTTCATCGGCCGCGACGCGCTGGTCAGGCTGCGCGAGGCGGGGCCGAAATGGTCCTATGTGACGCTCGAGGTGCACGACGTCACCGACGCCGATGCGCGCGGTTCCGAGGCGATCTACAAGGACGGCGTGCTTGCCGGCCGCGCCACTCACGGCGGCTATGGCTGGCGCGTCGGCAAGTCGCTTGCGCTGGCCATGGTCAAGCCGGAGCATGCGGCCGCCGGCAGCGAGCTGCAGATCAGGATCCTCGGCGAGATCCACCGGGCGACGGTGGTTGACGAAAGCCCGTTCGACCCGGAGAATCACGCATTGCGGGCGGACATATAGGGACGATCGCTCGCGACAAAGTGATGGGAGAGCCGCCGTGCGGGCTTTCCACGGACCGGGCGCGACATAAACCTATGGTCCATGCCTGGTCCGCACGAAAGGGGGCGGGTCCTACTGCCGGCGGTCGCGATCGCGCTGCTGCCGGCCCTGGCGCAGCCCGCCGCGTCGCAGGAAGTCGTCGATGTGGAGCTCATCCTCGCAGTCGACGTCTCGCTCTCCGTGTCGCCCACCGAGCTTGCCATCCAGCGCGACGGATATGCCGCGGCCCTCACCCATGAGTCGGTGATCGCGGCGATTCGCGACGGCCTTCATGGCCGGGTCGCCGTCGCCTATGTCGAATGGGCGGGCTCCGACATGCAGCGGATCGTCGTGCCGTGGACGGTGATCGCCGGCCGCGAGGATGCGGAAAGCTTCGCCGAGCGGCTGACCATGCATCCGCCGAGCAGCGCGCGGCGGACATCGATCACAGGAGCATTGCAGTTCGCGCTCGACATGTTCGCCGAGAGCAGCTTCAGGGGGCTGAAGCGGGTCGTCGACGTGTCGGGCGACGGCCCTAACAACCAGGGCGGACCGGTCGTCGAGGGGCGCGATGCACTGGTCGAGCAGGGGGTCACGATCAACGGCCTGCCGCTGATGACGAGCTCGGGCTATACCAGCGTCTACGACATCGAGAATCTCGATCTCTATTACGAGGAATGCGTGATCGGCGGACCCGGTGCCTTCGTGATCCCGGTCAATGACTGGAATCAGTTCCCGGAAGCCGTGCGCCGCAAGCTGGTGCTGGAACTGGTCGGCGACCCCGACGGACTGCCGGGCTACGATCGGGCGCTGCCGGTCGTGCGGATCGCCGACGAACCGCCGATCGACTGCGAGGTCGGCGAGCGCATCTGGGGCAATCGCGGCTGGATCTGGGACAGCCGGTAGGCCGCTATCCGGTCAGGCGGCGAGCGGCTGCTTGCGGTCGGAGCGTTCCTGCTGCGGCGAGCGGGCATAGAGCTCGCGGTAGCATTTGGAGAAATGCGATGCGGAGACGAAGCCGCAGGCGACCGCCACTTCGACCACCGGCATGGTCGACTGCATCAGCAGGTGGCGGGCGCGGTCGAGCCTGATTTCCAGATAGTAGCGAGCCGGCGAGCGGCCCATCTCCTGGCGGAACAGGCGCTCGATCTGGCGCCGCGACAGGCCGACATGGCCGGCGATCTCCACCAGCGACAGCGGCTCGGCGAGATTGGCCTCCATCAGTTCGATGATGGTCAGGATCTTCGAGTTCTGGACGCCGAGGCGGGCGCGCAGCGGCAGGCGCTGGCGGTCGGTCGGGCTGCGCACGCGGTCGGTCAGCACCTGCTCGCAGATGCGGTTGACGAGGTTCTCGTCGAAAT
>CAYYZC010000146.1:0-7855 GCA_964475605.1 uncultured Chelativorans sp. | reverse complement strand
CCGGCTCTAACGGATCCTTAACCTTAACGCTCCATCAAGAAGGTGGTGAAGATCGCGTCTTCCCGACGCCTTCGTTTCACCAAATTTGGCCCGGAAAAGGCCGCGATGAGCGCATTGAGGGCGAGTTCGTCGTCTGCCTGTGACGGGTCGGAATGGATGGTGCGCGAGGGCCGCGATCTGCGCGCCCGCCTTCTTTAAGGACTGAGAGACATGGAAGAACTGGCTCTCGCCGCGCCGGGCGGCGATCACTCCATATGGGCATTGTTCTGGCAGGCCGGCTGGGTGGTCAAGCTTGTCATGATCGGCCTGCTTGCCGCCTCGATCTGGACCTGGGCGATCATCGTCGACAAGATGATCGCCTATCGTCGCATGGCGAGCCAGCTCAACAAGTTCGAGCAGGTGTTCTGGTCGGGCCAGTCGCTCGAGGAGCTCTACCGCACGCTCTCCGATCGCACGCCGGTCGGCATGGGCGCGATCTTCGTCGCCGCCATGCGCGAATGGAAGAAGAGCTTCGAGCGCGGCGTCAAATCGCCGATCAGCCTGCAGAACCGCATCGACAAGGCGATGGACCTGGCGCTGACGCGCGAAATGGAACGGATGGAAGGCAAGCTCGGCTTCCTCGCCTCCGTCGGCTCGTCCGCGCCCTTCATCGGCCTGTTCGGCACCGTCGTCGGCATCATGACCTCCTTCCAGGCGATCGCCGGCACCAAATCGACCAACCTCGCCGTCGTCGCGCCGGGCATCGCCGAGGCGCTGCTGGCGACCGCGCTCGGCCTGCTCGCCGCCATTCCGGCGACCATCGCCTACAACAAGCTGTCGTCGGATGCCGGCAAGCTCGGCCTGCGCATGGAGGGCTTCTCCGACGAGTTCTCCGCCATACTGTCGCGGCAAATCGATGAGAAGGTCGCCCCGCGGGCGGCGGCATAGGAGCGGGTGCGATGGGCATGGCTGTGGGACAGGCGGGCGGGCGCGGCGACCGCGGACACAGGCGGCGCGGACGTCATCACCGTCTGATTGCCGAGATCAACGTCACGCCCTTCGTCGACGTCATGCTCGTGCTGCTGATCATCTTCATGGTCGCCGCTCCCCTGCTCACCGTCGGCGTGCCGATCGACCTGCCGGAGACGCAGGCGCGCGCGCTCAATTCGGAGACCCAGCCGATCACCGTCTCGGTGAACCAGGAAGGCCAGATCTACCTGCAGGAGACCGAGATCCAGATCGACGAGGTGGTCCCCCGCCTCGAGGCGATCGCGCGAACCGGCTATGAGGAGCGCATCTATGTGCGCGGCGACCGCTCGGCCGATTACGGCACCGTCATGCGCGTGATGGCGCGCATCTCGTCGGCCGGCTTCCGCAATCTCGGCCTGGTGACGTTGCAGGAACAGGAAGCCGAATAGGAATGAAGGCGGGACTGACCACATCTCTGGTCATGCATGCCGTTGTCCTGGGCTTCGGCCTGTTCTCCCTGTCGTCGCCGCGCTCGCTCGAGGCGGTCGACGTCGAATCCTTCCCCGTCGACATCGTGCCCGTCGAGGAGGTCAGCCAGGCGATGGTGGGCGAGAAGGAGGCGCCGGTCGCCGAGACGCCCGCGCCGACGCCGACCGAGCGTGAAGCGGCCGTTCCCGACGCCCGCAATGTCGGCGACAACGAGGCCGACCTCGAAAATGCGCCGACGCCCGATCCGAGCCCGCGGGAGGTGGAGACCGCAGCCGCACCGCCTCAGGAGCCCGAGCCGTCGCCGCTGCCGGTCGATGAGGCGCCGCCCGAGCCGCAGCCCGAGCCCGAGCCTGCGCCGGCTCCCGCAACCGAGGTGAGCCCGGAACCGCAGCCGCAGCAGGAGGTCGAGCCCGAACCGGCCGAGGAGACCGCGGTCGCCGAGGCCGTCGAGGCCGAAAGCGTCGACCTGCCCGCCAACGCCCCGACCCCGCAGGCGCGGCCGCAGCCGCCGCAGGCGCAGACCGCACAGACGCCGGAGAGGCGGGAGGCGGAACGGCCGGCGCAGCGGGAGACGGCGCGCCAGCAGGCGGAGGAGCAGGAGTTCAACGCCGACGAGATCGCCGCCCTGCTCAATCGCGACCAGCCTTCGGGCGGCGGCGCCCGGCGCTCCGAGGAGCAGGCCGCGCTCGGCGGCAGCCGGACCACCGGCTCGCGGCTCTCGCAGAGCGAGATCGACGCGCTGCGCAGCCAGGTGCAGCGCTGCTGGAACCCGCCGGTCGGCGCGATCGAGGCGGAGACGATGGTCGTTTCCATCCGTCTGCGGCTGACCCCTTCGGGAGAGCTCGACGGCGCGCCCGAGATCGTTGCGGGCGGCGGCGCTTCGGTCGCCGAGCGCGCCGCGGCGGAAGCCGCGCGGCGCGCCGTGCTGCGCTGCGCGCCCTTCAACGCGCCCGCCGACAAATACGACGCCTGGGCGGAAGTCCAGTTCAATTTCGACCCGCGCGACATGTTCTGAGCGCGCGCAAACACAGGACCAAACGAGGCCCTCTGGATGCTGACCAAGACCAAGACACTTCTCGCCATCGCCATGCTCGCACTCGGCCTGAATGCGATGGCGACGCTGCCCGCACGCGCGGTTCTGGAGATCGACGTGACCGAAGGCGTGGTGGCGCCGCTGCCGATCGCCATTCCCGACTTCATCTCCGACGATGCGATGGGCGCCCAGATCGCCGGCGTGATCAGCGCCGACCTGGAGCGTTCGGGCCTGTTCGCGCCGATCGACAAGAGCGCCTTCATCGAGAGCATCGCCAATCCCGACCAGATGCCGCGCTTCGAGGACTGGAAGGTGATCAACGCCCAGGCGCTGATCATCGGCCGCGTCACCAAGGAAGCGGACGGGCGGCTGCGCGCCGAGTTCCGCCTCTGGGACACCTTCGCCGGCCAGCAGCTCATCGGCGAGCAGTTCTTCGCCAACCCGTCGAACTGGCGGCGCGTCGCCCATATCATCGCCGATTCGATCTATGAGCGACTGACCGGCGAGACGGGCTATTTCGACACCCGCATCGTCTTCATCGACGAGTCCGGCCCCAAGGACCAGCGCGTCAAGCGGCTGGCCATCATGGACCAGGACGGCGCCAACTACCGGTCGCTGTCGGACGGCAGGTCGATCGTGCTGACGCCGCGCTTCTCGCCGACGCGGCAGGAGATCACCTACATGTCCTACGAGGGCGGTCAGCCGCAGGTCTACCTGCTGCAGATCGAGACCGGGCAGCGCGAGCTCGTCGGCAACTTCCCCGGCATGACCTTTGCGCCGCGCTTCTCGCCCGACGGCCAGAAGATCGTCATGAGCCTGCTGCGCGATGACGGCAACTCGAACATCTTCGCCATGGACCTGCGCACGCGCACGACCTCGCGGCTCACCAACTCCAACTCGATCGACACCTCCCCCTCCTATTCGCCGGACGGCAGGCAGGTGGTCTTCACCTCCGACCGCGGCGGCCGGCCGCATATCTATGTGATGAACGGCGACGGCTCGAACCCGCACCGCATCTCCTTCGGCGACGGCGCCTATTCGACGCCGGTCTGGTCGCCGCGCGGCGACCTGATCGCCTTCACCAAGCAGACGGGAGGCAATTTCTCGATCGGCGTCATGCGGCCCGACGGTTCCGGCGAGCGCATCCTGACCTCCGGCTATCTCGTGGAGGGCCCGACCTGGGCCCCGAACGGCCGCGTCATCATGTTCTTCATCGAGGAAACCGGGGGCGGCGGGCCCAAGCTGCGCTCGATCGACCTCACCGGCCGGAACCTGCAGACGATCCCGACGCCGAGCTTCGCCTCCGATCCGGCCTGGTCGCCGCTGCTCGAATAGTCGCGAAATCTTACGCCCCGAACTGCCGCAATTGACGCGTTTCGGCCGCATTTCCGCCTACAGTGCGCGGCAAACGGGGCGGCACAAGGGATTCGGACAGGCGGATCCGGCCTATCCGGGGGCAATAAGATTCGATTAACCTTGTTTCTTGAGCGGCGGTTAACCGCGATCTGGTTACTGGTTGCTCAACGAAACCCATAGAATGCGAAGGAGAGGCGGCAATGCGCCGTATCGCATCGATCACCAAGACACCGCTCGCCGTCGCGATGGTAGCCATGCTGGCGATTGCCGGCTGCGCCGGCAAGCAGGCACCCAACAGTGCGGCCGATCTCGGCCTCGGCTCCTCGGCAACGCCGGGCTCGTCGCAGGACTTCACCGTCAATGTCGGCGACCGCATCTTCTTCGACACGGATTCGTCCGTCATCCGTGCCGATGCGCAGACCACGCTGACCCGCCAGGCGCAGTGGCTCAACCAGTATCCGAACTATTCGATCACGGTCGAGGGCCATGCCGACGAGCGCGGCACGCGCGAATACAACCTCGCCCTCGGCGCCCGCCGCGCCGCGGCGGCGCGCGACTTCCTCGCCGCACGCGGCGTCGCCGCGAACCGCATCCGGACCATCTCCTACGGCAAGGAGCGCCCGGTCGCCGTTTGCGACAACATCTCCTGCTGGTCGCAGAACCGCCGCGCCGTCACCGTTCTCAACGGCGCCGGTAGCTGACGAAAGCTCGTCTCGCGGATTTCGGGGAGGCCGGAGCTTTCGATGCTCCGGCCTCCCCATTTGCGTTTTCGGGCCCTCCAAACAAAGTTTTGCCGAACTCGCACCTGCTGATAGAAGGGAAACCGCCGGGCGAACGCCGGCAAAAATCCGCCACCACCCGATCGGTGAACAACGCGATGACATATCGGACATTCGTTCTTGTCGCCTTCCTGTCGACGACCCTGACCGGAACGGCCCAGGCATTGACGGCCGGAGGATCGGCTCCCTCGGTTCCCCGGGCAGCGCCCGTGCAGCTTGCGCAGGCCGTCGACCCGCGGATCACCCGCCTGGAGGAGCAGATCCGCGAGCTGAACGGCCTCGTCGAGGAGCTCAACTTCCAGGTCCTGCAGATGCAGGACCAGATCCAGCGCATGCGCGAGGACAACGAGTTCCGCTTCCAGCAGCTCGAAGGCGGCAGCAGCACCGGCACCGGCACGACCGGCGCCGACGACAGTCGTACCCAGGCCGCCCCGCCGGCCGTCGACCGCACCGATGTGACGGCCCTGCCGCCGGCCGGCGAGGGATCGAGCGCGCAAAATGCCGCTCCGCCGCGCGATTTCGGCACGATCGTCTTCGATGCCGACGGCAATGTCCGCAGCGCGACCGGCGAGATCCTGCCCCAGACCACCCTGCCGACGGCCGACGACGTCCAGTCCTCCGCCCTTCCGGGCGTCTCGACGCCGGGCCTGCCGGCGCCGCAAGCAGGCGGAGACGACACGGTCGTCGCCGCGCTGCCCGATGCCGGCAATCCCGACGAGCTCTACCGCAACTCCTACGAGTTCATCCTGGCGGGCGACTATGCGATGGCCGAGACCGGCTTTCGCGATCTGATCAAGCAGTATCCGCAGAGCGAGATGGCGCCGGAAGCGCATTTCTGGCTCGGCGAGGCGCTGCTCGCCCAGGACCGGCCGCGCGAGGCGGCCGAGATCTTCCTGTCGGCCAGCCGCGACTTTCCCGACTCCCGCCGGGCGCCGGAAACGCTCTACAAGCTCGGCGTATCGCTCGCCCAGATCGATCAGCGCGACGTTGCCTGCGCCACATTCGCCGAGGTCGGCCGCCGCTATCCCAACGCGTCGGGCACGCTGATGGACAAGGTCGAGCAGCAGCAGACATCCGCCTCCTGCTGACACCCGCATGGCGATCGATCCCGGCCGGCTCTTCGCCCCCTTCGAGCTGACCGGCGCGCCGAGCATCATCGTCGCCGTCTCCGGGGGCAGCGACTCCCTTAGCCTCCTCCTCCTGTTGAAGCGCTATCTCGGCGACGCGGCCCCGGACCTGCGCATCGTCGCAATCACCGTCGACCATGCGCTGCGCGCCGCATCGCGCAAGGAAGCGCTGCAGGTTGCCGAAATCTGCCGCGGCATCGGCGTCGCGCACGAGATCGCGTCCTGGACCGGCGCCAAGCCGGCAAGCGGGATCGCCGCGGCGGCGCGCGAGGCCCGCTACCGGCTTCTGGCGCAGGCCGCCGACCGGCACGGCGCGTCGCTGGTCCTTCTCGGCCATACGATGGACGACCAGGCCGAGACGGTCGCGATGCGCTCGTCGCGCGTCGCTGCCAAGACGTGCGGCATCGGCGCCGCCGGCATGGCGCCGGCGACGCTCTATGGCGATCGGATCTGGCTGCTGCGGCCGCTGCTCGGGATCAGGCGCGCAGCCCTGCGCAGGCTTCTGCGCGCGGCGGAGATCGACTGGATCGACGACCCGACCAATGACGATCCGACCTATGAGCGCGTACGCCGCCGGCGCATGCTGGCAGGCGATCCCGCCTCGATCGTGCGCGCCTGCGAGACCGCGGCCGATGCCGCCGCAGCACGAACGACGCTGGGCAAACAGGCGGCACGCATCGTCGCCGAGCACGCCGAGAGCCCCTGCCCCGGCCTATTCCATTTGCGCATCGCCGCCGCCGACCGGTTGTCGCCCCTGCCTGCCCTGCTTCACGCGCTGCGGCTGCTGCTCGCCACGGCGGGCGGCACGGAGCATCTGCCGAATGCCGGGCGAACCGGCGAGTTGCTTGCCGGCCTCGTCCGGCCTGGCGCGCGCGCCACTTTGTCGCGCTGCCTCGTCCATGCCGGGCGGAGCGGACTGTGGATCGTCCGCGAGTCCCGCGACCTGCCGCCTCCGCAGGCTGCATCGTCGTCAGCGCCGTGGGACGGCCGTTTCCGGGTTCGCCCCGGCATGGCCGGAGAAGGACTGGCGCTTGCCCCTCTGGGCTCCGCCATGGCGGCCGAGGCAGCGCCTCGCATCCGCGATACTCCGCCGAGCCTCGTGCGCGCCGCCCTCGCCGGCCTGCCGGCCCTTTGGGAGGACGAGAGGATCGTCGCCTCGCCGTCGCCTGCGGCAGCGGGCGGTGCCGGGCCGCGTTTCATGCCTGTCATCGGGCCTTTTGTTCGCTTTCTTCCCTGTTTCGACCTCGCCGCGGCCGCCGCCCTTCGCACCCTTGTCGGCGCGCCGCCACTGCCATCTTCGCCATTCCGTAAACACATTGGATGATATGCTGGTCCAGGTCGTGGGCTGCTTGGCAAGGTGGTGCGCGCTCCCTATGTTAGCCTTGGATGCACTCCGTGTGGGACATGCGTCCGATGATGGACGCCAACGAGTAGCTAAATGAACCCGAATTACCGCAATCTTGCGCTGTGGGCGATCATCGCCGTCTTGCTGATCGCGCTCTTCAACCTGTTCCAGGCACCGCAGCAGCGGGGTGTGGCGCGCGAGATTCCCTATTCAGACTTCCTGCGCGAGGTCGATAGCGGCCGCATCACCTCGGTGACCATTTCGGGCGATCGCATCACCGGCACCTACGGCGACAGCAATAGCGGCTTCCAGACCTATTCGCCCGGCGACGACACGCTGGTCGAGCGGCTCGACAACCGCGGCGTCACCATCAATGCCCGGCCCGAGCAGGACGGCTCGAACTCCGTCTTCGGCTATCTGATCTCATGGCTGCCGATGCTGCTCATCCTCGGCGTGTGGATATTCTTCATGCGCCAGATGCAGTCCGGCTCCGGCCGCGCCATGGGCTTCGGCAAGTCGAAGGCCAAGCTGCTCACCGAAGCGCATGGCCGCGTCACCTTCCAGGATGTCGCCGGTGTCGATGAGGCCAAGGAGGACCTGGAGGAGATCGTCGAGTTCCTGCGCGATCCGCAGAAGTTCCAGCGGCTGGGCGGCAAGATCCCGCGCGGCGTGCTGCTCGTCGGCCCTCCGGGCACCGGCAAGACGCTGCTCGCGCGCGCCGTCGCGGGCGAGGCAAACGTGCCCTTCTTCACCATTTCGGGCTCCGACTTCGTCGAGA
>CAYYZC010000145.1:0-7887 GCA_964475605.1 uncultured Chelativorans sp. | reverse complement strand
ATCGGCGGCGTCTATGCGGAGGATCTCGGCATCCGCATGGTCAACGACAAGACAAAAGGCGAGCGCATCACCGTTTCCGGCCGTATCTTCGACGGCTCCGGCACCCCGCTCAGAGACGCGCTGATCGAGGTGTGGCAGGCCGATGCCGAAGGGCTCTACAATTCGCCCTCGGAGCTGCGCGGCAGCGCCGATCCGAATTTCACCGGCTGGGGGCGCTTTCCGACCGACATGGCGAGCGGCGAATACCGCTTCGAGACGGTCAAGCCGGGGCGGGTGCCGTTCCGCGACGGACGGCCGATGGCGCCGCATATCAGCTTCTGGATCGTCTCGCGCGGCATCAATATCGGGCTCAACACGCGGATGTATTTTGGCGACGAGGAGGCCGCCAATGCCGAGGACCCGGTGCTGGCGCGGATCGAGCACAGGGTGCGCGTGCCGACGCTGATCGCCGCGCCGGTCGAGGGCGGATACAGCTTCGACATCCATCTCCAGGGGGAGAAGGAAACCGTCTTCTTCGATATCTGATCCGTTGACCGTCGCACCCTTCGATCATCCCTTCCTGTCCGGCCTGCTCGGCGACGAGGAGCTTGCCGCGGCATTCTCGCCAGAAGCAGATCTCGCTGCGATGCTCCGCTTCGAGGCCGGGCTGGCGGAGGCCGAGGCGGCCGAAGGGCTGATCCCCACCGGGAGCGCGGATGCGATCGCCAAGGCGATCAGCAGCTTCCAGGCCGATATCGACGACCTGCGGCAAGGCACGACGCGCGACGGCGTCGTCGTTCCGGCGCTGGTCCGGCAGCTTCGGCGGGCGGTCGGACCGCCCCATGGCGAACATGTCCATTTCGGTGCGACCAGCCAGGATCTGATCGACACCAGCCTTGCGATCCGGCTCGCGACCGTGCTCGCGGCCCTGCGGGAGCGGCTGCGCTCGGTGATCGCGCTGCTGGAAGATATCGAAAGACGCGACGGCGACATCGCGACCATGGCGCATACGCGCATGCAGGCGGCAGTCGAAGTGCCGGCACGACGCAAGATACTGAGCTGGAAGGAGCCGCTGGAGCGCGAGCTGACGCGTCTCGATGTGGTCGAGAAGGATGTGCTGCTGCTTCAGTTCGGCGGTGCGGCCGGCACTCTCGACACGCTCGGAGGCAAGAGCCCCGCCGTGGCCGGACGGCTTGCCCGCACGCTCGGCCTGGAGGCGCCGCAGCGCCCACGCCACAACGAGCGCGACGGTATCGCGGCATTCGCCGGGTGGCTATCGACGGTCAGCGGCAGCCTGGCCAAGATGGGGCAGGACATCGCCCTGATGGCGCAGAGCGAAATCGGCGAGATCACGCTCGGGTCCGGCGGCGGCTCCTCGGCCATGCCGCACAAGGTCAACCCGGTTGCCGCCGAGACGCTGGTCGCGCTGGGGCGTTTCAACGCCACGCTCGTTTCAGGCATGCATCATGCGATGATCCACGAGAACGAACGTTCCGGCGCTGCCTGGACGCTCGAATGGATGCTGCTGCCGCAGATGATCGTGGCGGCCGGCTGCGCGCTGCGCACCTCCGGGAAGCTGCTTTCCTCGATCTCCTTCAGGAAGGCGTGAGGCCGCGCTTCACAGGGCGTTCATCGTCAGCAGCTCGTAGGCGGCGACCTGCTCGCCCTCCTGGTTCGTCACCGAGACGTCCCAGCGCACCTCGCCATAGTCTTCGCTGCGCGGCTTCCTGGCCTTGGCCGTCAGCCGCACCGAGATGCTGTCTCCCGGCGATACCGGCTTCATGAAACGGAGATTGTCGAGGCCGTAATTGGCGAGCACCGGGCCGGGCGCCGGATCGACGAACAGGCCGGCCGCAAAGGAAAGCAGCAGGTAGCCATGAGCGACGCGGCCGGGGAAGAACGGATTGGCGCTCGCCGCTTCCTCGTCCATATGGGCGTAGAAAGTGTCGCCGGTGAACTCGGCGAAATGCTCGATATCCTCCAGCGTCACGGTGCGCGGCCCGGTCACGATCGTATGGCCGATCTCGAGCTCGCCGTAGCGCATGCGGAACGGGTGTTGCGGCTTCTCCTTGGTCCTGGAACCGGGCACCCAGCTTTTCGTGATCCCGGCAAGAAGATCGGGGCTCGCCTGGATGGCGGTGCGCTGCATATAGTGCATCACGCCCCTGATGCCGCCCAACTCCTCGCCGCCGCCGGCCCGGCCCGGCCCGCCATGGATCATGTGGGGCAGCGGCGAGCCGTGGCCGGTCGCCTCCTTTCCGGTATCGCGATTGGCGAAATAGAGCCGGCCGTGGAAGGCGCCCGCTGCCTCGACCATCCGCCGCGCAACTTGCGGATCACGGGTGAAGATCGAGGCGACGAGAGAGCCGCCGCCGCGATTGGCAAGGGCGGCGGCGTGATCGGGATCGCGATAGGGCATGATCGTCGAGACCGGACCGAAGGCCTCGACCGAATGGATCCGCGACGCGCCGTCCGGATCATTGCAGGCAAAGAGCAGTGGCGAGACGAAGGCGCCCCTCTGCGCGTCGGCGCCGGCGACCTCGACACTGGCCGGGTCGCCGAAGACGCGGCGCGCCTCCAGCGCGATCACGGCGGCCTGCTCCAGCACGTCCTTGCGCTGCGACAGGCTCGCCAGCGCGCCCATCCGCGTCGCCTCGTCGCGGGGATCGCCGATGCGGGTCTTCGCCAGCTTCTCCGACAGCGCCTCGATCACCGCATCGCGATGCTCGGCCGGCGCCAGGATGCGCCGGATGGCGGTGCATTTCTGACCGGCCTTGACGGTCATCTCGCGATGCGCCTCGCGGATGAAGGCGTCGAATTCCGGCGTTCCGGGTGCCGCGTCGGGTCCGAGGATCGAGGCGTTGAGCGAATCCTGCTCGGCGATGAAACGCACCGAGTTGCGCAGGATGTTCGGGTTCGAGCGCAGCATCAGCGCCGTCGAGGCGGAACCGGTGAAGGAGATCACGTCCTGGCAGCTCAGGCGATCGAGCAGGTCGCCTGCCGGGCCGGCGACGAGCTGCACCGCGCCTTTGGGTAGCAATCCGCTCTCGATGATGATGCGGAATGCCGCCTCGGCCACCCAGGCGGTGGCGCTTGCCGGCTTGACGATCGCCGGCATGCCGGCGAGCAGCGAGGTGCTGAGCTTTTCCAGCATGCCCCAGACGGGGAAGTTGAAGGCGTTGATATGGACGGCGACGCCCTGCAGCGAGGTCGCGACATGCTGGCCGAGGAAGTTGCCGCCGCGCGACAACTGCTCGAGCGCGCCCTCGATGAGAACCGTGTCGTCAGGCAGCTCGCGCCGGCCTTTCGAGGCATAGACGAACAGCGTGCCGATGCCGCCGTCGATGTCGATCATCGAGTCGGGCTTCGTGGCGCCGGTCTCGTAGGAGAGCTCGTAGAGCGGATCGCGGCGCTCGTTGAGATATTGCGCCAGCGCCTTCAGCATGCGGGCGCGCTCGTGAAAGGTCATCTCGCGCAGGGCGGGGCCGCCGACTTGCCGCGCATGGGTAGCCATGGCGCCGAAATCGAGGCCGCCGGAGCCAATCTCGGCCACAGGCTCGCCGGTGACGGCGCTCTTCAGCGTCGTGACCTTGCCTGCCGGCGCGATCCAGCGCCCGGCGGCGAAGCTGTTCAGCGCGATGACGGCCATGGCGTGGCTCCTGCAAGGGAGATGGGCTGCCGGTATTATTGACCGGCCGGTCGGTTTATGCAAGATTTTCGCGGAGCCGCGGGGAGGAGCGATGGTGCTTTCAGCAGACGAGATCGCACGGCGGAGCGCGGAGGCGATGTGGGCGCGCGACGATGCCTCGAAATGGCTCGGGCTGAGCCTCGACGAGGTCGGGCCGGGCAGGGCGGTGATGTCGTTCACCGTCGAGAAGCACCACACCAACGGCCACGACATCTGCCATGGCGGCTATATCTTCACGCTCGCGGATTCGGCCTTCGCCTTCGCCTGCAACTCGCACAACAGGATCGCCGTCGCCCAGCACAACACGATCAGCTTCGTCGCGCCCGCGCGCCGGGGCGACCGGTTGAGTGCGGTCGCGCGTGAGATCGTGCTGCAGGGCCGCTCCGGCATCTGCGACGTGCGCGTCACCGACCAGGACGGCAAGGTCATTGCCGAGTTCCGCGGCGCATCGCGCATCATCGAAGGCAAGCATTTCGAGGAATAGCGGGCAAGCCGGGGAGAGGCCGATGGAGGATCTGAGGCCACGCAGGGAAGAGCTGGACCCGATCGAGATCGCGTCGCGCGACGAGATCGAGGCCTTGCAGCTCGTGCGGCTCAAATGGTCGCTGAACCACGCCTATGACAATGTCGCGCATTACCGCGAGAGCTTCGATGCGGCGGGCGTCCATCCCGACGACCTGAAGCAGTTGTCGGACCTGTCTCGCTTCCCCTTCACGGTAAAGGGCGACCTCAGGGAACACTATCCGTTCGGCATGTTCGCCGTGCCGCGCGATAAGGTGGTGCGCGTCCACGCCTCCTCCGGCACGACCGGCAAGCCGACCGTGGTCGGCTATACGAGGAACGATATCGAGGTGTGGGCGGAATGCGTCGCACGCTCGATGCGGGCGGCGGGCACGCGGGCCGGCGACGTCGTCCATGTCGCCTATGGCTACGGGCTCTTCACCGGCGGGCTCGGCGCCCATTACGGGGCGGAGCGGCTGGGCTGCACCGTGGTGCCGGTCTCGGGTGGGTTGACGGGGCGCCAGGTGACGCTGATCGAGGATTTTTCGGCCACCACGATCATGGTGACACCGTCCTACATGCTCTCGATCCTCGACGAATACCGCGCCAGGGGGCTCGATCCGCGCAAGAGCCCGCTCCAGGTCGGCATCTTCGGCGCCGAGCCATGGACCAACGCGATGCGGGCCGAGATCGAAGACGCCTTCGACATGCATGCGGTCGACATCTACGGCCTGTCGGAAGTGATGGGGCCGGGCGTCGCCAATGAGTGCGTGGAGACCAAGGACGGGCTCCATGTCTGGGAGGACCATTTCTATCCCGAGATCATCGACCCCGAGACGGGCGAGGTGCTGCCCGACGGCGAGCGGGGCGAGCTGGTCTTCACCTCGCTGACCAAGGAAGCCTTCCCGGTCGTCCGCTACCGCACCCGCGACCTGACGCGGCTGCTGCCCGGCACGGCGCGCACGATGCGCCGCATGGAGAAGATCACCGGCCGCTCCGACGACATGATGATCCTGCGCGGGGTCAACGTCTTCCCGACCCAGATCGAGGAGCAGATCCTCCAGGTCGAGGGGCTGGCGCCGCATTTCCAGATCGAGCTGTGGCGGCAGCGCCGGCTCGACTGCATGACGGTCCATGTCGAGGCCAGTCCCGGCGCTGCAGGGCCGGAGGCGCGGCAGGCCAATGGCGAGCGCCTGCGCGCGCGCATCAAGGAGACGGTCGGCATAAGCGTCGTCGTCGAGGTGACCGAGCCGGAGCAGGTCGCCCGCTCGCAGGGCAAGGCGGTGCGCATCGTCGACAACCGGCCCGGGAGCTAGCGAATGTCGGATGGCCGCGTTGGGAGCGGGGGAAGGTAACGTGGCCCGCACCCGCGCCCATGATCATGACGAGAAGCGGGCAGCGATCCTGCATCGCGCCGCGATCGTCTTTGCGCGCGACGGCTATGACCGTGCCTCGATGGCGCGGCTTGCGGCCGAATGCGGTGTGTCGAAGGCGCTGCTCTACCACTACCACGCCTCCAAGGAGGCACTGCTTTTCGACATCATCCAGAATCACTTGGCAGCCCTGCTTGATGCGCTGCGCGAAGCCGACGACCCGGCCCTTGCGCCCGAATTGCGGCTCGAAGCGCTGGTCGCGGCGCTGGTCGCGGCCTATCGGGACGCCGATGCCGAGCACAAGGTTCAGCTCGGTGCGCTCGCCCTGCTGCCGGAAGCCCGGCAGCAGCGGCTCAAGGCGCTGGAGCGCGAGCTGGTTGCGATCGTCGCGGATGCGGTCCGCGCACTCGACCCGGCGCTGTTCGCCGGCCGGCCGCTTCTGAAACCGGTCACGATGAGCCTCTTCGGCATGGTCAACTGGGCCTATATGTGGTTCCGCGACGACGGGCCGATCGGCCGGCGCGACTATGCCAGGCTCGCGACCCGGCTGCTGATATCCGGCGTGAAGGGCCTGCTGGAGGAATAGCGGCGCTTGCCAGCGTCCGGTCGCCCATGCCATCTGGCTCGAATGAGGGCCGACGCCAATCCCGCCAGAAACGCACTCGACCAGCTCATCGCACGCCTCCATGGCGGAAGGCGGCTGCGCGTCTGGTCGCTGGTGATCACGCTGTTCGGCGACGCGGCGGTGCCGCGCGGCGGCCGGATCGGGCTCGCCGCGATCCAGGAGATCATGGGCAGGCTCGGCATCGAGGCCGGCGCGGTGCGCACTGCCATGTCGCGGCTTGCCGCGGACCAATGGGTGGTGCGCGAGAAGGTCGGCCGCCACTCCTTTTTCACGCTCACCGAGCAGGGGCGCCACGCCTTCGATCTCGCCACGCGGCGCATCTATGCCGGTGGACCGCCGGCGTGGAACGGTGCCTGGACGGTTGCGATCGCGCCGCCCGGCGTCGACGGCGCCCGCGGCGGGCAGCTCCGCCAGCTCGGCTTCGTGCCGGTCGGCGCGTCGGTCCATCTGCGTGCCGATGCGCTCGACATGCCCGATCCGGGGGATCGGCTCGACGGCATGCTGGTGATCCATGGCGAGAGCGCGGAGCACCCGGAGGCGCTGCGCCGGCTCTGGCCGTCGGACGAGCTTGCCGGTGCCTATGAGGCCCTGAACGCCGCCTATGCCCCATTGCTCGAAAGTCTCGGTCAGGGCGAGCTGATGCCGATCGACGCGATGGCCGCACGCACATTGCTGATCCATGACTGGCGGCGGATCGTCCTGCGCGATCCCGGCCTGCCTGCCGCGCTGCTGCCGAAGGATTGGCCGGGCGACGCGGCGAGATGCCTGACGCGCGACCTCTTCCGCAGGTTGTTGCCGAGGAGCGAGGTCTGGCTCGACGGCGCCGGCCTGCCGCAGCCTTGGGATCCGGAGCTGCTGTCGCGGCGTTTCCGAGGCTGAAGGTTCTTTCCAGAGAACCGCCATTCGTTACAGAAACTTGTGATATGCTATGATTTTTGTTACATATAGGCAGCTCGGCGACAGGCGGCTCCGAGGATGGAGGAAACGCGATGTACAGCCAGGGGCTTCTCGGCGCGAAGACCGACACCGCTGAGGACGAGGCATTTCTCGCCGCGTTCCAGGCGCGGATCGACGCGGAGGAGAAGATCGAACCGAACGATCCGATGCCGGAGGGCTACCGCAAGACGCTGGTGCGCCAGATCGGCCAGCACGCCCATTCCGAAATCGTCGGCATGCTGCCCGAAGGCAACTGGATCACGCGGGCACCGTCGCTGCGCCGCAAGGCCGCGCTCCTCGCCAAGGTCCAGGACGAGGGCGGCCATGGCCTCTATCTCTATGCCGCCGCCGAGACGCTGGGCGTCTCGCGCGAGCAGATGACGGAGGAGCTGCTTGCCGGCAAGGCGAAATACTCCTCGATCTTCAACTATCCGACGCTCTCCTGGGCCGATATCGGCGCCATCGGCTGGCTGGTCGATGGCGCGGCGATCATGAACCAGATCCCGCTCTGCCGCTGCTCCTACGGGCCCTATGCGCGGGCCATGATCCGCGTCTGCAAGGAAGAGAGCTTCCACCAGCGCCAGGGCTACGAGATCATGCTGACGCTTTCGCGCGGCACGCCCGAGCAGCGACGCATGGCGCAGGATGCGCTCAATCGCTGGTGGTGGCCGTCGATCATGATGTTTGGCCCGAACGATGCCCCCTCGAAGCACACCGCGCAGTCGATGCGCTGGAAGATCAAGCGCTTCAGCAACGACGAGCTGCGCCAGCGCTTCGTCGGCATG
>CAYYZC010000144.1:0-7948 GCA_964475605.1 uncultured Chelativorans sp. | reverse complement strand
GCTGCGCATCGCCGGCATCGAAGGACGTCTCGTCCACGCCCTGGCGCCGAGATCCATCAACCAAGCCGCCTGATTTCTCACCCTTCCCAGGAGCTGTTGATCATGACCAGCACCGGCATGTCCGTTGAAGAAATGAGCAAGGTCCTTACCGAACAGGGCTATGTCGTTCGCAGGGCAAGCGCCTTTCCGGCCCGACGCGCGGAAACCGAAAACCTCGCCGTGCAGGGGTATTCCAACAAGGAGATCGCCCACAAGATGGGCATCACCGAGGCCACGGTGAAGGCGCACCTCAAAGCCATCCTCGCGCATCACGGCCTGACCAACCGTACCCAGCTTGCGTACCTGAAGCTCACCGGAAAGCGGCCGCCGTCGGCCGGCGACCTGCAGGAGGACGGCAGCCATGCTGAAGCCTGACCTGCTCGCCACCGCCGGCCGACGATGCCGAGCTGCTGGCGGCCGAGGCCGAGTACCGACGTCTGTGGACGCTGATCAACACGTGGCCCGGAGATGAAGACGCCCCCAAGAGCGTCTGCGCCGAGTTCTGGCAGCAGGTGGAGCGGGTCGCGACCTTACCGGCCGTCACGGCCGACGGCGTCGCCGCCAAGCTCCGGACCTTCACCTACGAGATTGACGGCTGCAAATATGAGGGGGTTTTCCCTCAGTTCATCCAAACGGCCCTGGAGGGCGCGGAGCGCGCGAGCCTGACGGCCGCTGCGCGCAAGGCACATGCGCCCCGGAGCGTCTCGATGAAGCACAGGGAGATGGTTCATGCCTGACACCACCGCGACAACTGCTGATCTTCCCGCGGTCGCCCCGCACCAGTTCGCCGGGCTCACCCTCAAAGATCTGGAGCCCTCGCCCGACCTCGGCGAACGCCCTGAATTCGAGTGGATCCCGAAAGATCTCCTCTACGTCGACCCTCAGTATCAGCGCGGTACCGCTTCCAGGCGCAGTCAGGCCTTGATCCGGAAGCTGGTCGAGGAATTCAACTGGTCGAAGTTCCAGCCGATCACGGTCACGGCGCTGGAAACCGCCTATGCCGTCATCGACGGGCAGCACCGGGCCATCGCCGCCATCATGCACCCCTCCGTGCATGAGGTGCCCTGCTGGGTCGTGTCGGCTCCCGACATCAAGGCGCAAGCTCGCGTGTTCCTCGGCGTCAACGAGGACCGCAATCAGATCCATCCGCTCCAGGTCTACAAGGCTCAGCTCGCGGCCAAGCATCCGGATGCGCTCCAAATCGATGCCGTCTGCCGGGCCGCCGGCGTGACGCTAGCCTACTTCATTCCCAATGGAGGAAGCCTACCCCCACGGACGACGCAGGCGGTATCGACCATCCGGAAGCTGCTGGTCCAGCATGGCGAGGGACCGGTGCGAGCGGTACTGCGCACGCTGGCCGAGGCGTACCCCGACACTCCAGGGCAGATCCGAGGCCAGGTCATCACCGCGATCGCCACGCTCTTCGTCAAGCATCGTGACCGTATCGACGAAGCACGGCTGATCAAGGTCGTGGCCGATAACGACTGCGAAGACCTCGTGGATGCGGCTCGCTCGCTCAAGAAGTTGATGGGCGGCACGACGCAGGCCGGGCTGGTCGAGGCGCTCGTGCGGGCCTACGACAAGGGCCTGTCGGGAGACCGGCGCCTCGGGGCGGGAGCAACGGTATGAGAAAGCCCGCCAAAGCCGACAGGCCGGCGGCGCCGGGTCCTGCCTTCAACCCCGAGCAGCTCGCCTCGGCACTCGCCGCGATGCTGACGCCGCCGCAGCCCGTGCCGGAGCCTGAGCCCGAGGAGGCGCCCACCGAGGTGGAACCGGCCGCTTACGACGTCCCGTCCTTCTGCCGGGCCCACCACATCAGCCGGTCGAAGTTCTTCGCGCTGCGCGCCGAGGACCGCGAGCTTGAGCAGCAGTTGGGGCGCCCTCTCCTGCCGTCCGAACGCAAGGCGCCCAGGTGCAAGGAGATCGGCGCCAAGCTGATCATCAGCCGCGAAGAGGCTGCCCGCTGGAGGAATGGATGATCGAGCTGGGATTCAAATTCGGAATCAGCTTCATGTGCGCGGTGGGGCTGATCAAGTTCGCCGGCCTCCTGATCACGGTGCTGTTTGTCCCGCGCGACGCAACAGACCCGCCCGCGGGGCGCTCGGGCATGGCCTTGAGCACCGACCATGAGACCGGCGTCCAGTACCTGCGGGCGCCCGGTGGAGGCATCACGCCCAGGCTGAATCCCGACGGCTCGGTCTACGTGACGTCCGTTGACGAGAGGGGCCGATGAGAGGGAGCGTGGCGGCCGATGCGAACCGCATCAGTCGCTATGCGTCCAGCGCAGTTCAGGGCGATATATTGGACAACTCTTGGATATTGGAGGCAGCGCCGAGAGCTAAGTGCTTGATTTAGTTGGCGTCCCCTAGGGGATTCGAACCCCTGTTGCCGCCGTGAGAGGGCGGCCTGTTAGGCCGCGCCAGCGTTTATCGCTCTCGAAAAATGGCTTATTTCCTGGCATTGTGTCCCGGACAGTTCGTATCTGTCCAATAAGATCCACCCTGCATATTGGACACTTATTGGACATGCCCAATTCGGAGAGGCTTCATGGCAAGGCAGGTCAGGGACGCAGCGTTCAAGAGCAAGCGGGATCGGGCGAAGCTCGCGCCGCGGGCAAAGCCCTATTTCGCGACGCTGGGAGAGGCCCTCCATCTCGGCTACCGCAAGGGCCGGACGGGCGGAAGCTGGGTTGCGCGAGTCTATCTTGGGGACGAGAAGTACGGGGTCGAGACGATCGGCGCCGCCGAGGACGACGCGCACCCGGCGGACGGGAAGGACTACCTGTCCTTCGAGCAGGCGGCCGAGCTTGCCAGGTGCGCCCGAGACAAGATCCTCTCCCGGGGCAAGGACGAGGAGGCGCCACCCGCTCCGCCGGCCATCACGGTCCGGGATGCCTGCGCGCGCTACGTCTCCCATTTGCTGGCCGACAACGGGCAGGCCGCCGCTCGCGACACGCTCCAGCGGCTGCGCCGGCACGTTGACCCGGAGATCCCGGCGCCTGAGAAGTTGACGATGCAGAAGGCCAGGAAGGCGGCCCGCGAACACGCGACGCTCGGCACGCTCGCTGTGAACGACCTGACGCTTGGCCGGCTCGAGGAATGGCGCAATGCCCTGATCGATGGCGACGACGACCCGGAAGCAGAGCGCCGCTCGAAGGACACGGCGAACCGGGTCATCACGTTCCTCAAGGCCGCGCTGAACCGGGCGATCCGCGACGAACAGAATGGCATCGTCACCGATCGGGCGTGGCGCCTGCTGAAGCCCTTCGGCGATGTCGGCCGGGCTCGGCATATCCACCTCGACACCAAGCAGGTTCAGCGGCTCGTGAACAAGGCGCAGGACGGGTTCCGTCAACTGGTGGTCGGCATGCTGCTGACCGGAATGCGCCCAGGGAACGAGCCCAGGTTCGTGCGGGTGCGGGACTTCTCCGATGAGACGGGAACCGTGCATGTGCCGGTCAGCAAGACCGGGCCGCGGGATGTCGTGCTGACCAAAGAGGGCATCGAGTTCTTCCGGGAGATCACGGCCGGCCGGAAGCCGGATGAATGGATGTTCCTGCGAGACGATGGCAGCCAGTGGGGCGAGGGAGATCATTTCCGGCCGATGAAGGACGCCGTCGAGGCGGCGAAGCTCCCGACCGACACCGTGATGTACAGCCTGCGGCATACCTACGCGTCGCAGTCGATCATGGCCGGGATGAATCCGCAGCTCCTGGCCGAGAACATGGGGACCAGCGTCCGCATGCTGGAGCTGAACTACGCCAAGTTCTTCGCGACCGCCCGGCGCCAGATGATCGAGGCCGCGGCCCCGAAGCTCGGGTTGGTCAAGGGGAACGTTGTGCCGCTGCGCTCCGCCTGATCAGGCGGAGCCGACCTCCTCCCTCTCTTCCTTCCGTCGCTTGAAACGCACCCCCTCCCCGCCTCCGTTCTCCGAGACGAACTCAATGCCGGCGGCGTCCAGCGCGCGAAGGACGGCCGTGATGTTGTCGCCCATGCTGCGCCCTGGCCCTACAGTTCCCTCCATTCTCTTGACGGTTCCCAAGGAGAGACCGGCAGCCTGCGCCAACTCCGTCTGCGACCATCCCAGCAAACCTCGAGCGGCGCGAAGCTGCGCCGCAGTGACATTGACCATTTTTGACAATCCATTGACCAAAAGAGTTGACGCTTTCGGGTTAGTGTAATAGACATTTTGGTCAACGTCACCGGCAGCGAGCAGCGCCATGCAGCAAGCCCCACCATCCATCACCGATCTCGCCCAGCGGCTCGTCGCCGCCTACGCGGATCACAATCGGTCGGACGGCACCGAGCCGGCCACCGACGCCGAACTGGACGCCATCGAATCTCTCATCAGCACGACCAAGGCCGAGGCTCCGGCAGATGCCTGCGTGCAGATCATGATCGCGCTGCACCTGGTCGACGGGATCGAGGATCCGGAAGGACGGGAGCGTGCCCGGCGGCTACTCTGGTCCGCCCTGCCTGTCATGGTCCGGGAGTTGGGCGTCGACCTCGCCCGCTATGGCGAAGCGATCTATGCGCCCGCCAGCGCGGATCCGTGGCGCGCATCCGCTGCGCCCGCAGCCGACATCTTCGCCGACGCCGTCAAGCTGTTCAGCGCGGCGGGCGAAGCCGAACTGGCGCTGCCGGCAGCGCCCTCAGAGGCCCTGCTGCTCGCGGGAGCCCAGGCCGCCGGGTGCTCGCTGGACGCCCTGCGCCGCGGCTACGCCGCCATGGTCTCAGCCTACGGGAGCGCCTGATATGATGCAGTTCTCGGCGCCTTCGATCGACGTAAAGCGCATGACGCTCGGCCTCGCTGCCGACTGGCAGCGGGACCTGATGGCCGAATGCCGGCAGCAGCGATCCCTCAGCCCGGCCGTCTTCACCTACCTGCGAAGCCGCGGCATTCTGGAGCGCTGCGTCTTCCTGGCCTCCATGGAGGCGCGGACGCCGCTGCTGTTCCGCTATCTCGGTGGCTCGACGCTGCGCGTGCTCGGCCGGGCCTGGGGCGAGAGCGTGCTCAACCAGCCGGAGGACGCCGACCCCCATAGCGAATACGCGCACCGCATCGGCCTGCAATACGTCGAGGCGATCGGCGGCGGAGAGGCGCTGTTCAACCGGATCTCCGTCACCGGCCTGGGTCGGCCCTTCGTCTACACGCAGGCGCTCTATGGGTGGGCGGACAACGGCCGGCGGGCGGTGCTGTCCTGCGTCGACGTCCAGACGCTGCACTGAGGGAGACAGGAACCCCCGATGAACACGAGCGAACTGAACAGCCTGATCGAGCGCTTGCAGGAAGCCGCCGATACCAAGGTCGGCCTCGGCAGCACCCGATATGCGGACGCCTCTGACCTGCTGGAGGCGATCAACCATCTTCGCAAGCTCGCTGAGATCGACTCCGACGTGGTGCACGACCTCGCCGACGCCGCGGAGGATGCCCAGGAGATCCTACGTGAGGCGCCGGAAGGTTCAGAGCAGCACAAGCGCGGCGAGGCTCTCCTTGCCGCCCTCCAGGCCCGGTCCAGCGCCCTGTTCGGGGGTGCCCGGTGATGGCCCTTCACTCGCCGGCGGCCGCGCTCCGGAACAGGGATTTAGTACGAACAAAGTTCGCCTTTCTGCTTGACCGAACACGCCCGTAGGCGTACATTGTTCGTGTGGTCAGGGGGCGGACGAGCCGCTCCCCCGCCACCAAGAAGGAGGGTCCAATGCCGAAAGGCTCCTTCTTCCTGCACCTCAAGGTCCGGCTGTTCGGTTGGCTGCTGGATATCCGGATCGAGAGGTAAAGGGCACCGGGCGGGGTGGCAGCCTCGCCCGGTCGCCCCTCCATCATAAGGAGAGGCACATGCGCGTTCAAGAAGCCCTTCGGATACTGGCCGCCGCGGTTGCCGGCGCCCTCGTCCTGGCAGTCGTGTTCCTGATCGTCGGCAGCATCCTGGTGGCGCTCGCCATCGCCATACCGGTGCTGGTCGTCCTGGCGATCGCCGTCGCCCTGCTGTCGGGCCGGGCGAGCATCACGGTGATTCGGGATGGCCGCTGAGACCTGGACGCCCGACCAGCTCCGGGCATGGCGGGATCGTCTGGAGTGGACGCAGCAGCAGGCCGCAGCCGCGCTCGGAGTCACACGGCGCGGCTACCAGCTTTGGGAAGCCGGCGAGCGGGCCATCAGCCGCCCCGTCATGCTAGCCTGCCTGTATCTGGAGGAGCACGCGGAGGCCCGGTAGCGGACGGCGCCGGTCAGCCGAAATTCCGACCAACCTTCCGCGCCGACGATACCGTCTTCCACGGCAAGGCACCTCCTGCCATACCCCACCCTTATGGGTAGCGCTTCAGGGAGAGGCGTTCGCGTGGGGGCGATACCCGGTTCGGTCGGAAAGGCCTGTAATTGAGTTTCTGTGTGAGGAGCTTGAAACTGACCAACAAGATGAGCCGAGGGAAGAACATGCGCCGACACCAGAGTCCACAGGAGATGACAGTGAGAAGAATTCCTCCGAGATCGCTCAAGGAGATAATGGAGGATCAGATGGCATCCCGCAGGAGCCTGCCGAACTCCAGGCCGTACCTCCTCGAAAACGAGGCAATGGTTCAGCTCAAAAGAATGCTTAAGCCGGGCAGGCCCACAAGGAACTGATGGCCCTCTGAGCATAACGAGCAACCCCGCCCGCTCCGGCCGGGGGGGGGTTCGTGCCTGGCTTAATCCCCCTCCAGGTCCAGCAGCACGGCTGAGCGACCCCACCTCATGAAGTGCAGGGGCAGCCGGCCGATTCCCTGCTGGTGGTAGAGGATGGACGCGCGCCGCTCCAGCAACGCCCAGCCGGTGCAGCGCCCCGCCCAGACCGGCACCGTCTCCGGATCCACCAGCCCGATAACCCAACGCGGCCGGTACCGCTGCCAGGCGACCAGCCGGGCCACGGCGCCCAGCAGGTGGAACAGGCCCCTGCCCCGCCAGTCCGGGCGGTTCCAGCCGGCGACGATCCACGCCACCGCCCCGCGCGTCTCCAGGGCTGCGCCTGAAGCGCAGAAGGCCCATTCCTCGGCCGGAGCCTGCCCGGCATCATGGAAGAGCGACAGGTCGGTCACGCGCTCCCCGAAGCTCCGGGCCGTGCAGTCGACCAGCACCACGCCGTGGGTCACGGCCACCTCCCCCGCCGCGTCGACGGCGCCGACCCAGAAGCACGGAGCCGAAGCGGGCTTCGGCAGCAGGCTGTACCAGCCGGCGCGGTGCCGCTCGTTGAGCGCGGCCAGGGTGGGCCAATCGTCGGAGACGAACAGGGTGACGCCCTTCGCCGCGGCTGCCGCGTTGAGCCGGTCCCGGGCGGTCTCCAGGCCGGCGCCCGCTATAGCGACGCCGTCCATTATGGACACCTCGCCCACACGGCCCGCCAGACGGCCCGGACCTCAGCCGGCAGGACGACCAGCGCCCCGACGACGAAGGCCATGGATCCGACTGCCAGGCCGTAGCCGACCCAGGCAAGCGAGGTGGCGGCGAGGACGGCCGGCGCGCGCCAGTCGTGGCGCGGCATCAGCCAGCGGCCGAGGAAGGCGCCGCCGACCAGCGCCCATTCGGTGAGGGACCGCCAGTCCATCTCAGCCCGCCTTCAGGGCCGTCAGGATTTTCTGCTTCGCCGCGCTTCCGGCCGAGCTGCCGAAATAGTAGTTCCCGATCCTGGCCGCCTCGCCTGCCAGCGCGCCGAAGCCCGTTCCGATCAGGCCTGCGACCAGCGGGTCTTTGAGACCCGGCATGCCGAGCAGCGCCGCCAGCAGGATGGTGAAGCAGTAGCCGATGAAGGCCCCCAGGATCAGAAAGGCCAGCCGCTTCGGTGTCGAATCCTGCGTCTCGACCTCTCGCTGACGAGCATTGGCGCGGTCCTCGTTGTCGAGCCGGAGCAGGTCCACCTCGACCTGCATCGTGGCCTTGC
>CAYYZC010000143.1:0-7981 GCA_964475605.1 uncultured Chelativorans sp. | reverse complement strand
ACGACCTCAAGGACACGATCTCGCGCTATCTCGGCGTCGAGCGCACCGAGCGCTCGTTCCAGTCCTTCGAAGCCAGCCAGGGCGTGCCGCTGCACGGCAAGGAGCCCGCCAGCATGGCGGTGATCCGCTTCTCCGAGCAACTGCTGGCGAGCGCCGTCGGCTCGTCCTCGGCGCGGCTGGTCCTGTCGCTGCTCTTCCAGCGCCATGACAGCAATCCGCGCGGCACGATCCGGCTGCTCGACGATGCCACCGATGCGCTGCAGCAGAACCGCGACCTGCTGCAGACGGCGCTCGACCAGATGGAGGAAGGCGTCACCGTCTTCGACCGCGATTTCCGCCTCACCTGCTGGAACCGCCGCTTCCGCGCTCTGTTCGACCTGCCCGACGAGATCGGCCAGGTCGGCGTCTCCCTGCATCGCGTGCTGAACCTGCTCGCCGAGCGCGGCGACCTGCCGCGCGGCTCGGAGACCGGGACGCTCAACCGCATGACCTGGTTCGGCGAGCTGTGGACGATCGAGCTGCTGCGCTCAGGGCGCATGATCGAGATCAGGACCAACCCGATGCCCGATGGCGGGCTGGTCGCGACCTATACCGACATCACCGCGCGGGTCACCGCCGACCTGGCGCTGAAGCGCGCCAACGAGACGCTGGAGCAGCGCGTCGCCAGCCGCACCGCCGAGCTGACGCGCGTCAACGAGGAGCTGGCGCTGGCGCAGGTGCTCGCCGAGGAGGCCAATCTCGGCAAGACCCGCTTCCTCGCCGCCGCCGGCCACGACATCCTCCAGCCGCTCAACGCGGCGCGGCTCTATTGCTCGGCCCTGGTGGAGAGCCTCGGCAGGGAGACCGCCGGAGGCACGATCGGCAATATCGAATCGTCGCTGGAATCGGTCGAGACGATCCTCGGCGCGGTGCTCGACATCTCGCGGCTCGACACCGGCGCGCTGAAGCCGAGCGAGACCGTGTTCCGGCTCGATCGACTGCTGCGCCAGATCGAGACCGATTTCCAGCCGATGGCGGCCGCCAAGAATCTCGGGCTGCGCATCCATCCCTCCTCGCTTGCGGTCCGCACCGACCGCAACCTGTTCCGCCGGCTGGTCCAGAACCTCGTCTCCAACGCCATCAAATACACCCGCGGGGGTCGCGTCGTGGTCGGGGTCAGGCGCCGCGGCGAGCTGGTCGAGCTGCAGATTTTCGACACCGGCATCGGCATCGACGACGACAAGCTCAACACCGTCTTCCGCGAGTTCACCCGGCTCGAGGACGGCATGCGCGAGGCGCAGGGGCTGGGGCTGGGGCTGTCGATCGTCGACCGTATCGCAAGGGTGCTGCGCCTGGAAATCCAGATCCGGTCGCGCAAGGGGCGCGGAACCCGCTTCTCCGTCATCCTGCCGCGCGTCGAGGCCGATGCGATCGAGCAGGCGGCGGAAGCCCACCCCGCGGCGCGGGCCGATACGATGCTGCATGGCGTCGACGTGCTGTGCATCGACAACGATCCGCGCATTCTCGACGGCATGCGGCTGCTGCTGGAGGGCTGGGGCTGCCGGGTCGAGACGATCTCCGGCTCCCCGGAGATGGCGGGCTGGCCGGAAAGCCGGCCGCGGCCGGATGTCGTGCTGGCGGATTACCATCTCGACCGCGAGAACGGGCTCGACCTGATCGCCCGCATCCGCGCGCTCTACGGCGCCGGCGTGCCGGCGATCCTCGTCACCGCCGACCGCTCGACCGAGGTCAGGGCTGCGGCCGACGCGATGGACGTGCCGATCGTCAACAAGCCGGTGAAGCCGGCAAGCCTGCGCACCATCCTCACCCGCACCCGCAAGGTGCTCTCGGCAGCGGAGTAGATGCGGGAGAGCCTGATCTGCCCCCCTTCTGGCCTGCCAGAGGGGTGAAGGCCTCGTCTTCCCGAGACCGCCTACTCCACTCCTGCGAGCGGCTCGCCGCCGATGCGCGCCAGCTTGATGACGGCCTGGGTGCGGCTGTCGACGCCGAGCTTCTGCAGCACCGCCGAGACATGCGCCTTGATCGTCGCCTCCGAGACGTTGAGCTCATAGGCGATCTGCTTGTTGAGCAGTCCCTCCGCGAGCATGGCCAGCACCCGCGTCTGCTGCGGGGTCAGCGTCTGGATGCGCCCGATCAGGTCGGAGATCTCCGGGTCCGCCTCCTCCTCGAGGTCGATATTGCCGGGCGAGACGATGCCGCCGTCGAGAACGGTGCGGACAGCTGTGCGGATCTCCTCCATGCTCGCCGATTTGGAGATGAAGCCCGAGGCGCCGAGATCGATGGCGCGCCGGATGGTGAGCGGGTCGTCATGCGCCGAGACGACGACGATCGGCACGGTGGAGTCGATGCCGCGCAACGCCACCAGCCCCGACAGGCCGCTGGCGCCCGGCATCGCCAGGTCGAGGAGGACGAGGTCGACTTCCTTGCGCCCGGCGATCAGCGCCTTGACGCCGTCGAAATCGCCCGCCTCCAATATGTCGTTGCCGGCTTCCATCCCGGCCAGCGCCTCGCGCAGCGCGCCGCGGAACAGCGGATGGTCGTCCGCGATCACGAAAGTGTGGCCGTTCGCCAATATCGCCTCCCCGATCCCGCACGTCCGGAATGCTCGTCCGGCAGTCGCCCGGCGGGGCGGAATCGACAACGATTATGCGCGGCAGGTCGTGCAATTCAAGCGATATGGCGGCATCGGCCTCCGATGCCGCTTTTGCCTATGTCCGGTCGGCTGCCGGCGGCTGCCGTGCCGGCTGCTCGTCATCCTGGAATTCCTGCACCAGCCCCATGAAACGGCGCATGAAGCGTTCCATGTAGCTCAGCGACCGCTCGAACTCGTCCTCGCTCGGCAGGCCGGTCTCCGCGCCTGCAGCCTCAAGCCGGGTGAGCCGGTCCTCGATCCGCTCGAGCCGGTCGAGGATTTCGCCGCCCTTGCCGCCAGCGGCCTTCTGCTCGCTGGCGAAGCGGCAGACCAGTTCGCCTTGCTCCTCGCGGCAGAGCGACATCTGTCCGGTCGTGGTGTCGAGCCGGACATATCCGTCCTCGGTCCGCTCAAGCTGGTAGCGCTCCTCGTTCTGCGCATGCGCCGCGCCGGCGGCGGCCAGGACCAGTCCTGCTGCAATGGCTGTTCGCGCTGGCGACATCTCGTTCCTCCTCGGCTCGACGACCCGTTTCCGCATCATGATGGACGACAATTGCGATCAGTCTGTGATCAATCGCCGATCCGTCTTCCGCTTGCGGCCGGCAGTGACTATAGGAGCGGCATGGCGAAATTCATCTACAAGATCGTGCCCGAGGCGCTGTGGCGCCAGGCAGAGGCGGAAGGCCGCTTTCGCGGCGCGCCGGTCGATCTGGCCGATGGCTTCATCCATTTCTCCACCGCCGCGCAGGTCGCCGAGACGGCCGCGCGCCATTTCGCCGGCCAGGACGGGCTGCTCCTCGTCGCCGTCGACGGGGCCGTGCTCGGCGACGCGCTCCTCTACGAGCCCTCGCGCGGCGGCGCCTTGTTCCCGCATCTCTATGCCGAGCTCGATCCGTCGTCGGCTTCGTGGGCGGCGCCGTTGCCGCTAGGGCCGGCCGGCCGGCACGTCTTCCCGGCGCTCGCCGAATGAGCACCTTGTTCGATGCGATCGGACGGCGCGCCTTGTTCGCGTTCGAGGCGGAGACAGCGCACGGCCTGTCGCTGGCGGCGCTGCGCGCCCGCCGGCCCTTCTGCCCGCCCCGCAATCCCGATCCGCGCCTTGCCGTCACGGTCGCCGGCCTGTCGTTTCCGAATCCGCTCGGCATGGCCGCCGGCTTCGACAAGAATGGCGAGGTTCCCGATGCGCTGCTGGCGCTCGGCTTCGGGTTCGCGGAAGCCGGCACGATCACGCCGCGAGCGCAGGCCGGCAATCCGCGGCCGCGCGTCTTCCGGCTGCCGGAGGACCGCGCCGTCATCAACCGGCTCGGCTTCAACAATGAGGGGCACGAGCGCTGCCTTGAGCGGCTGTCGCGCCGGCGCGTCGGCACCGGTATCCTCGGCGTCAATGTCGGCGCCAATCGCGACAGCACCGACCGCATCGAGGATTTCCGCCTCGGCGTCGAGCGCTTCGCCGCCCATTCGTCCTATATCGCTGTCAATATCTCGTCGCCCAACACGCCGGGCCTGCGTGACCTGCAGGGGCGCGCGATGCTGGCCGGGCTCCTGTCGGCTGTCGCCGCCGAGCGCGCCCTGCGCGACAAGGTGCTGGCGAAGCGCACGCCGCTCTTCCTCAAGATCGCGCCCGACCTCGGCGAGGCCGATCTCGACGACATCGCCGCCGAGGTGCTCGACAAGGGGATCGACGGCGTCATCGTCTCCAACACCACCATCCGCCGCGACGGGCTCGCCGGCGCCGCGGCAGCCGAGCAGGGCGGCGTCTCCGGCCGGCCGCTGTTCCGCCGCTCCACCGCCGCGCTGGCGCGCATGCGTGCCAGACTCGGGCGGAGGCCGGCGCTGATCGGGCTCGGCGGCGTCGATTCGGCCGAGACGGCGTTCGAGAAGATCGCCGCCGGCGCCGATCTCGTGCAGCTCTATACCGGCATGATCTATGGCGGTCCCGGCCTCGTCGCGCGCATCACCCGCGGCCTCTCCGCCATCGCGGCGACACGCGGGGCCGCAAACATCCTCGATCTGCGCGACAGCAGGCTCGACCACTGGCTGCGCGAGCCGCTCTGAACGAGCCGCTCGCCGGTCAGACCGGCTCCCAGCCGCCGCTGTCGCCGGCGCGGTAGATGGCGTCGATCACCCTCTGGTTGCGCACCGAATCCTCGAGCGTGAAGATCTCCTCCGCGCCGTCCGTGACGGCCCGCGCGAACGCCTCGACCTGCAGCCGGTACTGATGCGTTCCGGCGAAGCGGAAGATCTGCGCCTGCGAATGGTTCCGGTTGTGGAGCTCGACGCGATGATGATCGTAGAGGCCGGCATTGAAGGGCGAGGCGAGCTCGATGAAACCCTGGTCGCCGTGGAAGACCATGGCCTGGCGCGCCGCCATCTGGGTGGCGACGTAGAAGGAGAGGTCGAAGGAGCCGAAATCGGCCCTGATGCTGGCATAGATGTCGGTGCCGAAGGCGTCGTGGCGTTCCACGGTCGCCGCGACGCGGGAGGGCTCGCCGCCGGTCGCGAACCGCGTCGCAACCGTCGGGTAGACGCCGATATCCGGCAGGCCGCCGCCGCCGAGCTCGGGCCGGTTGCGCATGTTCTGCGGGTCGACATTGTAATAGGTGAAGACGCCCTGCACATGGCGCAGCCTGCCGATCGCGCCCTCGGCGAGAAGCGAACGCACCTTGCGCCATTGCGGATGGTAGGTGACCATGAAGGCTTCCGAGACGACGACGCCGTTGCGGTCGCGCGCCTCGATCACCGGCCCGATCGCGGCCGCCGACAGCGCCAGCGGCTTTTCGACCAGCACATGCTTGCCGGCATCGGCCGCCTTCACCGCCCATTCGGCATGGCTGGCGGTGGGCAGCGGGATATAGACCGCATCGACCGTGTCGGAGGCCAGCATCTCCTCATAGGAGCCGAAGGCATGGCGTGCCCCGAAACGCTCCGCAAGGTCGCGCGCCCTGGCGAGATCGCGGCTGGCGATGGCGGAGAGCATGCCGTTCTCCGCCTCGACGATGGCCGGGATCACCTGCTCGCGGGCGATCTTGGCGGTCGACAGGATACCCCAGCGCAGCATCGTTCCTCCCCCTTCGCCGTCCGCGGGCGATGCGCCGCGTCGGATCAGGAGGAAGCCCCGGCGCGACCGCGCGGGGCCTTCGCGTCCTTCCCGATCGTGACCCGGGCCGAATTGCCGGTCAGGAAGCGGCTTCTTCCTCGGCCGTGGCCGTCTCTTCCGTCGGCTGGGCAGCGTCCTCGACCGGTGCGGCCTCTTCCGCCGGCTGCGCGGCGGCCTCGGCGGCAGCCTCCTCCTCGGCCGCCTTCTTGGCAGCGGCGTCTTCCTCGGCCTTCTTCGCCGCGGCCTCGCGCTCCTGCGCCTTCTTGCCGGGCTCCGCCTTCTTCGGATTGCTGCGGGCCGGACGGCTGGCGATGCCGGCCTGGTCGAGGAAGCGCAGCACGCGGTCGGTCGGCAGGGCGCCCTGGTCGAGCCAGTGGCGGATGCGATCCTCGTTCAGCGTCACGCGCTGCGCGTCGCGCGGCAGCATCGGGTTCCACGAGCCGACCTGCTCGATGAAGCGGCCGTCGCGGGGCGAACGCACGTCGGCGATGACGACATGGTAATAGGGACGCTTCTTGGAGCCCGCACGGGCCAGTCTGATCTTCAATGCCATTTCGAATGTCTCCTGGATGATCTTTCGTCTTAGGAACCTTGGCCGGCGCCGTCCTCGGCGCCGACGGCTGGATTGCCATTGGAGGCGGCGATCGCCTCGTGGTGGCGGATGACCTCGCGGACGATGAAGTTCAGGAACTTCTCCGCGAAATCGGGATCGAGATTGGCCTCGTCGGCAAGCCGGCGCAGGCGCGCGATCTGCTTCGCCTCGCGGTCCGGATCGGCCGGCGGCAGCCCATGCGTCGCCTTGAGGACGCCGACCGCCTTGGTGCAGCGGAAACGCTCCGCCAGCATGTGGATCAGCGCGGCGTCGATATTGTCGATCGAGGCTCGATAGTCGGTGAGGATCGTGCGGGCCTTGTCGGCGTCACTCATCGGGCGTTCCCTCCGTCACTTCTTGCGCGGCAGGCCGGGCAGGCCGCCGCCGGGCAGACCCGGCAGGCCGGGCAGCTTGCCGCCAGGAAGGCCCGGAAGCCCGCCCGGCAGGCCCCCGGGCAGCCCGCCGCCGAGGCCGGCCGCCTGCGCCTGCTTCTGCAACGCCTCCAACTGCTTCGGGTCGAGCCTCGACAGGTCCGGCATGCCGCCCGCGGCGCCGAGGCCGCCAAGCCCCATCTTCTGCGCCATGCCGCCCATCAGGCCGCGCATCATGCCGCCGCCTTTGCCCTTGCCGCCCATCGCCTTCATCATGTCGGACATCTGGCGGTGCATCTTGAGCAGCTTGTTGATCTGCGCCGCATCGGTGCCGGAGCCGGCGGCGATGCGCTTCTTGCGGCTGTGCTTGAGCAGGTCCGGATTGGCCCGCTCCGCCCTGGTCATCGAGCGGATGATGGCGATCTGGCGGCTGATCGTCTTGTCGTCGAAGCCGGCGGCGGCGATCTGGTCCTTCATCTTGCCCATGCCGGGCATCATGCCCATGATGCCGCCCATTCCGCCCATCTGCTGCATCTGGCCGAGCTGGTCGGCGAAGTCGTCGAGATCGAACTTGCCCGACTGCATCTTCTTCGCCATCGCCGCGGCTTTTTCCGCGTCGATCGTCTCGGCGGCCTTCTCGACCAGCGAGACGATGTCACCCATGCCGAGGATGCGGTCGGCGATGCGCTTGGGGTGGAACTCCTCCAGCGCGTCCATCTTCTCGCCGGTTCCGATCAGCTTGATCGGCTTGCCGGTGACGGCGCGCATGGAGAGTGCCGCGCCGCCGCGGCCGTCGCCGTCCATGCGGGTCAGCACCAGGCCGGTGATGCCGACGCGCTCGTCGAAGCTGCGGGCGAGGTTGACGGCGTCCTGGCCGGTCAGCGCATCGGCGACGAGCAGGATCTCATGCGGGTTCGAGACGTTGCGGATCTCCGCCATCTCGGCCATCAGCGGCTCGTCGATATGGGTGCGGCCGGCCGTGTCGAGGATGACGAGGTCGTGGCCGCCGAGCTTCGCCGCCTGCACGGCGCGGCGCGCGATGTCGACCGGCGACTGGCCGGCGACGATCGGCAGCGTCGCGACGCCGGTCTGCTCGCCGAGCTGTCGAAGCTGCTCCTGCGCGGCCGGGCGGCGCGTGTCGAGCGAGGCCATCAGGACCTTCTTGCCCTGGCGGTCGGCCAGCCGCCTGGCGATCTTGGCCGAGGTCGTGGTCTTGCCGGAGCCCTGCAGGCCGACCATCATCACGACGACCGGCGAAGGCGCGTTGAGGTCGATCCCCTGGCCTTCGG
>CAYYZC010000142.1:6874-7982 GCA_964475605.1 uncultured Chelativorans sp. | reverse complement strand
GATCGGAACGCCATGGGCGCGGCATCGGCGGACCGTTTCGGCAACCTGTTCGGTGTTTGCCGGCAGGGCCACACAGAGCGCGGGCGCGGCGTACCGGCCACGCCAGTCTTCCGTAAAGGCGCAAATCTCGGCCGGCTCCGTCAGCACGGCCTTTTCGCCAAGCATCTGAACCAACTCATCGATGAGCATGTCATCCGTCCGGGTGACGCATTTCAGTGCCGCAATATAATTGTATTACGCTTACTTCAATCACTATACGATACATCAGATCGCTTAGCAAGCACAAATGCGCCGGCTGAACACGGCCGGACAAGGGCCAATCCGATGGTGTCGCCGCCTGCCAAGCCTCCAGGCAGCCTGACTGTCCCGAGATCGCCACCGATAACGCAAGCCGCTTTCCTTGCGCAGGGAAACCGGGCAGTTGCATGCCTCACACTAACATGTTAGATGTCACATCGGAGGTGGAAGCATATGGATCGTTCGGGTCGGGAGATCGAGGTAATTCATGGAGGAGCACGGCGTTTGGCTGTCAGCTGGATCAATCAGCCTGAGGAGCCACCACACCGAATTTCCTTCTATCGAGTGCTTCCAGGCGAACGATGCACACTCCACGTTCACACGGGCAAGGAGGAATCCTGGCTCCTTGTCGCTGGAACTGGCTTGGTTCGGATCGGGGATGACCTTTACGAGGTCTCGATCGGCGATGCACTCGTAACGCCTGCGGGCACTCCACACGAACTGGTCAATACAGGGAAGGAACCGCTTCTTTTCGTGAATTTGGTGCGCCTCACCGGGGGGCCTGTCACAACGACCGAGTTGGAGGCGGGTCGATGAGGTTCCTGCTGACCGGTTCCGCCGGCTTCGTGGGCTCGCATGTGGCCGAACTCGGCGCATCGAAGGGTTACGACCTCGTCTTGGCGGATGGACGCGAAAATCCCGCTGGCGGGTACGGCGTGCGCCGGGTGAAGCTCGACATCCGAGATCGCGAGGCGGTTCTGGAGGCGGCAGAGGGATGTGACACGATCATCCACTGCGCGGCGGTCGTCGGCACCGCCAGTGCGGACGGCGACAAGGCCCTCGCGATCGACGTCAATGTCAGGGGTACCGC
>CAYYZC010000142.1:0-6774 GCA_964475605.1 uncultured Chelativorans sp. | reverse complement strand
AACGTGTCCGGCGGCGTCATAAGGACCCGCAAAGAGCTTGCCGCGATCGTGCGCGAACTGGTGCCGGGCGCCGCTATCGAGCTCGGCCCGGGAATTAACCCCGCCATGAACCTGCGCGGCCCAAGCGTGATCGAGCTGGCCGCCAGGGATTTCGGCTTCAAGCCGGAATATTCGCTCGAGTCCGGAATGCGCGACTGGTTCCGGCGAGCCACCTCATGAGCCGGAATGTCGTACCCATCGAGCGGGCAAAGACCCTTCGCGACCAGGCGGCGGATTATCTTCGGTCGGCGATCATCGAGGCCAAATACGAGTTCGGGACCCTGCTGAGCGAGAGCGTGCTGGCGGAACTTCTCGGCATCAGCAAGACGCCCATTCACGAAGCCCTGGTACTGCTGCAGGGCGAGGGGCTGGTCGAGATACTGCCGCAGCGTGGTGCGCAGGTCTTCCAGCCGACCGAGGAACTCGTCCAGGATCTGTGCGACTTCCGCATCCTGATCGAGGTTCGTGCGGCCGTCCTGTCTCATCAACGCAACAAGCCGAAACTGATAGCCCATCTCCGCGACATCGTCGCAAGCATGAACGCCGCCTGGGCCCGCGACGACAATGACGGCTATCTCCGCCTCGACACGGCCTACCATGACGCGTTCTTCACCTATTCCGAAAGCCGCACCCTTCGCGCCGCCGCCGCCCTGGTCGGGGGGCGGGCCGCCGCCATTCGGACCCAGCTCGTGATCAACCGACCGGTCCCCCGCGAGGTCGCCTATCGCGAGCATATGGAAATGCTGGAGCTTCTGGAGGGCGATCGGGTGGATGCGGCGGTGACGACGCTGCGCCATCACGTCTCACGGCTGATGGACCTCTTTCACGACCATCCGCGAACGCAGGCGCCGTGAGGAGCGGCTTGACGGAAACGAACCGAGTGCAGGAGGAGAGAAGATGAAGATGAAAATCAACCGCAGGTCGCTTCTCATTCAGGGAGGCGGGGCCCTCGCCGCGACGGCATTGGCCGGCAGCTTCCCGATGCCGGCGATCGCGAGCAGCAGCAAGGTGATCTACTGGTCGCCCTACGACCCTTCGACCACCGATCCGCGCGCCAGGGCCGAGGCGGCGATGATCGAGATATTCAAGAGCCAGCATCCCGGCATCGACGTCGAGGTGCAGGCGGTTCCCTGGCAGATACTCGGGCAGCAGTTGATGCAGTCGATGCTGGGCGGCCAAGGGCCGGACGTCGCGCTGATGGGCACCACGGAACTGTCGGATCAGGTCGCTGCGGGCAATGCCATGCCGCTCGACGACTATGTGGGGAAGGACTGGACCGACGTGGATCGCGAGCAGTTCCTGATTCCATGGGATACCACGGTCTATGCGGACGGGAAGATGGGGTTCAACTGGAACACCGTCCTCAATAACTGGCTGTATCACAACAAGGATGATTTTCCGGAATCGCCGCTCGATGCGCATGAGTTCGGTCTGAAGCTTGGCGAGGCCGCGAAGCAGACCGGCAAGCCCGGCTTGTTGACCTCGCTCAGCCAGGAAGGCAACGCCGTCGTCTTCATCAACTGGCTGATCCCGCTGCTGTGGAGTGCCGGCGCGGAATATGTCGACGGCGAAGGCCAACTCGGCTTCATCAACGAGGGAGGCGAGCAGACCTTCTCTTGGCTGGTCGATATGATCAGGAAGTATGAAGCCTCACCGGAAGCGATCGTCTCGCTCACGCGCCAGAACGTGCTGGATGCCATCAATGCACGCCAGGGCATCGCAACCATCGCGGCGACAAATACGGTCGCGACCGTACGCCAGTCGATCGGGGATTCACTCGGCCTGGCCCGGCAGCCGGGCTTCGGCGGGCCGTGCCCGGCATTCGCCGTCGCCAAGCCGCTGATGATGACCAGGACCGCCCAGGATCCGGTCGCAGCGGGCCTCTTCATCGAGACGATGATTTCGCCCGAGGCGCAGCTCGAACTCAGTCGGATCTCCGGCGAGCTGCCCGCGCATGGCGGCGTCCTTTCCGATCCGTGGTTCGACACCGCCGAGGCCGCGGACATCAGGGCGGCGATCGAATATGTCGCCGAGTTCCCCCGCTCCTTCTCCTATCCGGAAGGCACCAGCGAGCTGCAGATCGCGGCGGCGCTGGCGGCGCAGCAGATGGTCGGCGGCCGGCCGGTCAGGGAAGCGATGCAGGACATCGAGAAGACCTGGCAGTCCCGCAACCAGTAATGGCCGCAGTTCCACAAACTATCGGCAAGATGGGGCTCCTGCGACGCAGGGGCCTCCCCTATCTGCTTCTTTCACCCTCGCTGGCGCTGGTCGCGTTCATCGCAGCCTATCCCGTGGGCTATCTATTCTATCTCTCGTTTCAGCGTACGCACTATCTGGAAGTCCGTGGCTTCGGCGGCTTCGACAATTATCCGCAGCTCTGGAGCGAGAGCGGCCTTCGCTCCCTCGTGGCGACACTGCAATTCGTCGGCGGCTCGGTGGTTCTCACCCTGCTGGTCGCGATCATCTTGGCCGTCGCCCTGGAAGCGCCGCTTCGGGCCCGTAGCCTCCTGCGGACTGCGATCATTGCTCCCTGGCTCGTCTCCCAGGTGGTGACGTCGCTGATCTGGCAGGCCGCGCTCGATCCCAATTTCGGTCCCGTTAGTGAATTCCTGAAGTTCGCGTTCGGACTCTACCTGTCGCCGCTGGCGGATCAGCAACTCGCCATGCTGGCGCTGATCACCGCCAATGTCTGGCGTTCCTTTCCGCTAGCCCTGATCCTGCTGCTGGCAGCGGTCCAGAGCATTCCGAGCGACCTCTACGAGTCGGCGAGGCTCGACGGGGCGACGAAATTCCAGGAATTCCGTTTCGTCACGCTGCCGCCGATCCGCAAGACCCTGATAGTCGTCGTGATCATTCTGACCTTCGAGACGTTCGGCATGGTCAGCCTCCCGATGATCCTGACGGGTGGCGGCCCCAACGAGGCGACATATGTCTTGTCGCTGCGGGTCTGGCGCCAGGCCTTCGCGGAATACAGGTTCGGCTTCTCCGCTGCGACCGGCGTCTTCGTCTTCCTCGTTAATCTCCTGCTGACGATCTACTATGTCAGGTTCTTCACCAGAAAGGGGGCGGCGAATGTATCGTGATCATTCCCCCCGCTGGCTTCAGATCCTGACGGTCGCTGCGGCCCTGATGGCGGTGATGCCACTGATATGGCTGGTCATGGTTTCGCTGCGCGGCAACGTCTTCGGCGGCGGCGAGCTGTCGCTCCTCAACTACCGCACGGTGTTGTTCGAAACGCAGTTGCCGCGGAATTTCCTGAACTCGCTGGCGGTCGCCAGCGCCTCCGCGGCTCTGACTCTCCTGTGCGCGCTGCTCGGCGCCTACGCCGCGACGCGTTTCCGCTTTCGCGGCCGGTCCCTGCTGATGCACTCGCTGCTGGCGACATCACTGATCCCGATGATCGCCATCCTGGTTCCGCTCTACATATATGTCGCCTGGGCCGGACTGTTGAACACATATGCGATCCTGGTCATCGTCTACACCGGTGTCTTCCTGCCGGCGACGTTGTGGCTGATGCAGTCTTTCCTCGAACAGGTGCCGGTGGAGCTGGAGGAAGCGGCGCTCGTCGACGGTTGCACGAGGTTCGGGGCGTTCAGGCTGATCCTGCTGCCGCAGCTGACGCCGGCGCTTATAGCCTGCGGCATGATCGTCTTCGTCAATGTGTGGAACGAATTCCTCGTGGCGTTGACCCTCGCGCCCCGCCACGAGATGCGCACCATTTCGGTCGGGCTGTTCTTCTTCATCGCCGAGTCCGGCGTCCAGTGGGGTCGCCTCACCGCGGGCTCGGTAATGTCCCTGCTTCCGCCCGCTCTGATGTTCCTCGTTCTTCAGCGCTACTTGATCCACGGCCTGTCGGCTGGCGCGGTCAAGTAGCCGGCCACCAGACCGGAAGTTCCTATCATGGCTCCAGTATCGATACGCAACGTCCGCAAGTCCTTCGGCAGCGGCTTGGTGCTCAAGGGTGTCAGCCTTGACATCGCCGACGGCGATTTCATCGCGCTGGTCGGGCCTTCCGGATGCGGGAAATCCACTCTCCTGCGCATGATCGCAGGGCTCGAATCCATCTCCGACGGGACCATCGCCATCGATGGGCAGACGGTGAACGATCTGCTTCCCAAGGACCGGGACGTGGCGATGGTGTTCCAGAGCTACGCTCTGTATCCGCAAATGACGGTGCTCGAGAACATCGGCTTCCCGCTCAGGCTTCGCAAGGTCGCTCCGCGCGAGATCGAGCGGCGCGCCGGTGAAGTCGCCTCCTCGCTCAACCTGACGCCTTATCTCAGCCGCTTCCCGCGGCAGCTGTCCGGCGGGCAGCGCCAGCGGGTGGCCATGGGCCGCGCCATCATCAGGAATCCCCGGGCCTTCCTGTTCGACGAACCGCTGTCGAACCTCGACGCGAAGCTGCGAGTTCAGATGAGGACGGAAATCAAGGCCCTGCATCAGCGGCTGGCGACCACCTCCGTCTATGTGACCCACGACCAGATCGAGGCGATGACCCTGGCCGACCGCGTCGTGGTCATGAACGAGGGCGTGATCGAGCAGGCCGGGGCGCCGCTCGACCTCTACGATATGCCTGCCAACCTGTTCGTCGCGGGCTTCATCGGCTCGCCGGCGATGAACTTCCTCACCGGCAAGATCATTGCCGATACCGAAGCCAAAGCCGTGTCCGTGAACGGCGATCTGCTTCAGCTTCCCGGCCTGCCGGCGGCTTGGCATGGCCGCACTGTGACGGTTGGCATACGTCCGGAGCATTTCGAGATTTCCGACGGGGACGGCCTGGCGGGCCGGATCGTCGTCGTGGAGCCGACCGGTGCGGAAACGCACATCGCCGTCAGCGTCGGGTCGGCTCTGGTGACCATGACGTCGAACGCGCGGCTGGAATTGCGGCCGAACGAGGCCGTTCGGCTGAAACCGCGCGACGGCTGCATACACCTTTTCGATGAAGAATCGGCTCGGCTCGATCTTGCCGAGGCCGCGAAAGGACAGAGCAACCGGATGAGGAGCAACCGATGACGGACGGTGATTTGGCGGGACGCGCGGTCGTCGTGACCGGCGGTTCGCGGGGTATCGGCGCGGCCGCGGCGGCGGCATTCCAGCGGCAGGGCGCGCGCGTTTTCTCGCTCGCCAGATCCGATCCCGGGATCGCGGGGGTCCGGCACGTCGCATGCGACGTATCGGACCCAGGAAGTGTCGATGCCGCCTTCGGTTCGGTGTTGAAGGAGACCGACGATGTCGATGTGCTGATCAACAATGCCGGCGTCATCGATCCGATCGGCCCGCTGAACGAGGTGCCGCCGGATACCTGGCGGAACCTTCTCCGGGTCAATGTCGAAGGTCCATTTCTTTGCGTGAGGGCTGTGCTGCCCGGGATGATCCGCGCGGGGCGCGGAACTGTCATCCAGATCAGCTCGGGCGCGGCCAGCAATGCCATGGAGGGATGGAGCGCCTACTGCGTCAGCAAGGCTGCGCTCGCCATGTTCACCCGCATGCTTCATCTCGAGTATGGCGAAGCAGGCATCGCCAGCATCGGCTTCCGTCCCGGCATGGTGGACACGTCGATGCAGTCCCAGATCCGGGCATCCGGCATCAACCGCGTGAGTCGCGTGCCCCGCGAGGAACTGCTGCCCGTCGACACCGTAGCCAAAGCCCTGCTCTGGCTCGCCTCGGAAGACGGACGCCGCTACGGCGGCGAGGAGGTGAGCATCCATGACCAGGAATTCCGCCGCGCCGCGGCTCTCGCCTGAGGAAACAGCATGAAGGTCGTGGTTCTGAACGCCAGTTTTCCTGAGTTCGCCGAGGAGATCCGTGCAGCGAAGGAGCAGGGAGCGGAGATCGAAATCCTTAGCGGCATCGCGGATGACGGCGTCGTCGACGCGGTGCATGGAGCTTCCGTCGTCCTCCTGCAGTTCACCAAGTTCGGCGCTGATGCGCTCCGGGTCTTGGCGCCGTCCGCTACTGTGGTCCGCTACGGCGTGGGTTATGACAATATTGATCTCGAGGCGGCACGCGAACTGGGCGTCCGCGTCGCCTACGTGCCTGATTACTGCACCGACGAGGTCGCGGATCACACGGTTGCCATGATCCTCGCGCTGCAGAGGCGCCTGCCGGGATTCGACCGGGATCTGCGCAACGGCCGCTGGACGATCTCGGCCGGCGATACGCCAATCAAACCGCTAGCGGAATCGGTGGTGGGGTTCCTGGGTTTCGGCCGCATCGCCCAGGCGGTCAAGGCGCGCCTGGTGCCGTTCGGCCCGACCTTCATTGCCAGCGACCCCAGGCCGGAACAGTTCGATCAGGCCGACGTGCGGCCGGTACCGGTCCAGGCTCTGTTAGCCGAGTCCGACATACTCACCCTCCATGCCCCGGCCGACTCGAGCACGAGGAAGTTGGTGAACCGGGAGCGGCTCGAGGCCATGAAACCTACCGCGATCCTGGTGAACACCGCACGCGGCGATCTGATCGACACGCATGCGTTGGCCGAGGCGCTCGATGAACGGCCACTCTTCAGTGCCGGCCTGGATGTCTTCGAAATGGAACCGCTGCCCGACGCCCATCCCTTGATCGCGCGGCGGAACGCGCTGCTCACGCCTCACACCGCCTGGTTCTCCCAATCCTCACTGCCCCGGTTGCAGCGTCTGGCTGCGGACGAAGTCAGGCGAGCGCTGCGCGGGGAAGCCCCGAAACATGAAGTGCATGTTGCCGCTTAAGTCTCGCAAGCGGCAGCATCATCGGTTG
>CAYYZC010000141.1:0-8052 GCA_964475605.1 uncultured Chelativorans sp. | reverse complement strand
ACATGCGGCTGGAGGTCGTGCAGATAGTAGGGCAAGACCCGCGCGCCGGTGTCCCTCATGCTCTCGCCGCCGGGCGGCTGCACGTCGTAGGAGCGGCGCCAGATATGGACCTGCTCCTCGCCCCATTTCTTGCGCGCATCGTCCTTGTTGAGTCCTGCGAGATCGCCATAGTCGCGCTCGTTGAGCGCCTGGTCGCGCAGCGTCTCCAGATCGGCCTGGCCGACCGCCTCGAGGATGTAGCGGCAGGTCTCCTGCGCCCGCACGAGGGCGGAGGTGAAGGCGATGTCGAACTTCGCGCCGCGCGCCGCCAGCAGCCGGCCGGCCGTCTTCGCCTCCTCATGGCCCTTCTCGCTCAGCGCCACGTCCCGCCAGCCGGTGAACAGGTTCTTGAGGTTCCATTCGCTCTGACCGTGACGGACGAGGACCAGCGTGCCGGACATCATGTGCTCCTGATTGGGATCGGTTGAAGACAGGGATCAGCGTCGCGACAGACCGAGCACGTCGCGCATCGAGTAGAGGCCCGGCTTGCGGCCGTTGGCCCACAGCGCCGCCCGCAGCGCGCCACGCGCGAAGAGGCCGCGATCGGCGGAGTGATGGGAAAGCACGACATGCTCGCCGGGCCCGGCCAGGATCACCGAATGGTCGCCGACGACGGAGCCGCCGCGCAGCGTGGCGAAGCCGATCGTGCCTTCCCTGCGGGGGCCGGTATAGCCGTCGCGGACGCGCACGCTGTTGCCGGCAAGGTCGATCCCCCTGCCCTCGGCGGCCGCCTCGCCGAGCAGCAGCGCCGCGCCGGAGGGCGCATCGATCTTGTGGCGATGGTGCATCTCCAGCACCTCGATGTCGAAATCGGCGGCGTCGAGCGTGGCCGCCGCCTGCTCGACGAGCACGGCGAGCAGGTTGAGGCCGAGGCTCATATTGCCGGATTTGACGATAGTGGCGTGGCGCGCGGCGGCAGCGATCGCCGCATCGTCCTGCGGCGAAAAGCCGGTGGTGCCGACGATATGGACGATGCGCGCCTGCGCGGCATAGCCGGCGAACTCGACGCTCGCCCCGGGGATGGTGAAGTCGAGCACGCCGTCGGCATGGGCGAAGGCGGAAAGCGGATCGTCGCCGATCCCGATGCCGAGCTCGCCGGCGCCGGCGAGCAATCCCGCATCCTGGCCGAGGAAGGGCGAGTCCGCCTGCTCGACCGCCGCCGCCAGCCTCACCTGCGGCGTCCCGGCAATGGCACGGATCAGTTCCCTGCCCATGCGGCCGGCAGCGCCGACCACGACCAAACCCATTTCATCCGTCATTCAACGCCCTCCCTTCGCGGCTCGCCGTGCGGCGGGTGCCGTCTTGCGCCCGCCACCGGACTTCGGCCGCGGCGGCTCGGCCGTCTCGATCCGGCGCTCGCCCTGGAGCCGGTGGAAGCGGGCATAGATGCCGACCGGGCTCTCCAGCAGCGCCTCGTGGCTGCCCTGCTCGACGACCCGGCCGTCCTCCATGACGACGATCCGGTCGGCCGAAAGCACGGTCGAGAGCCGATGCGCGATGACGATCGTCGTGCGCCCCTTGCGGATCGTCTCCAGCGCCTGCTGGACGCGCGCCTCCGATTCATTGTCGAGCGCGGAGGTGGCCTCGTCGAGAAGCAGGATCGGCGCGTTGCGGACGATGGCGCGGGCGATCGAGAGCCGCTGCCGCTGGCCGCCGGAAAGCGTGGCGCCGTTCTCGCCGACCAGCGTGTCGTAGCCTTGCGGAAGCTGCGCGATGAACTCGTCGGCATAGGCGAGGCGCGCGGCTTCCTCGACCTCGGCATCGCTCGCCTCCGGCCGTCCGTAGCGGATATTGTCGCGCACCGTGCCCTCGAACAGATAGGGATGCTGCGAGACATAGGCGATGTGCCCGCGCAGCGACGCCTTGGTGACGCCGGCAATGTCGCGGCCGTCGATGAGGATCGCGCCGCTTTCGAGGTCGTAGAAGCGCTGCAGCAGCGCGACCAGCGTCGACTTGCCGGCGCCCGAGCCGCCGACGATCGCCGTCGTCTCGCCGGCGCGTGCCTCGAAAGTGACGCCGTGGAGCACCGGCAGTGCCGTCTCATAGGAGAAGCGCACGTCGCGGAACTCGACCTTGCCCTTGTCGACCTTCAGCGGCGAGGCGTCGGGCGCGTCGCCCTGGCGCGGCTCGATGTCGAGCAGTTCGTAGATCATGCGCGCATTGACCAGCGCCTTCTCCAGATTGACCTGGACGCGGGCGAGCTTGCGCGCCGGATCGTAGGCGAGCAGCAGCGCGGTGATGAAGGCGAAGACGGAACCGGGCGGCTCGCCGGCCGCAGCCGCGCGATAGGCCGCATAGGCGATGACGCCGGCGATCGCCAGCCCGGCCAGGATCTCCGAGATCGGCGTCACGCGTTCCGAGACGCGGGCGATCTTGTTGGAGCGCTCCTCCGCCTCCGCGATCAGCCGCGCCAGGCGCTGCGAGAGCTGCTCCTCCATGGTGAAGGCCTTGACCACCGCGACGCCCTGGATCGCCTCCTGCATGGCGCCGACGAGGCGCGCATTGACCTCGACCGACTGGCGCGCGACGCGGCGCAGCCGGCGCATCACATAGTTGACGGTGAGGATCAGCGGCGGCCCGATCAGGAGCGCGATCAGCGACAGCAGCGGGTCGAGCGCGACCATGGCGACGACGAGGCCGATCAGGAGCATGGCGTCGCCGGCGATCGACTTCAGCGTCATGCTCAGCATGTCGCGGATGCCGAGCACGTTCTCGTTGATCTGCGCGGCGAGCCTGCCGGAGCGGGTCTGCGAGTAGAAGTCCAGCCCGAGCCGCATCAGGTGATCGAAGATGCGCTGCTGGTAGCGCGCGACGAGATTGTTGCCGATCTTGGCCAGCGTCACCGCCTGGCCGTAGGTGGCGAGGCCGCGGATGAGGAAGACGACGAAGACGGCGGCACAGAGCCACGGGATCAGGTCGAACTGCTCGCGATAGAAGACGTCGTCGATCAGCGGCCGCATCACCCAGGGGATGGCGGCGGTGGCGCCCGCCATGGCGAGCAGGCAGAAGACGGCGAAGACGTAGTAGCGCACATATTCGCGCGCGTTCTCGGCGAGCACGCGCCTCAGCACCGGCAGGATCTCGCCCCTGCCCGTCTGCGTGGTCATGATTTTGCCGGCGTCGCGCAATTGATCCCGTGCCTGTTCGCGCTTGGCTATGCCTTCTGCGATCCTGCCATGCAATCGCTAAAGTTCAGGATTTTCGCCAGTGCCGGCCGGCGGTGGAGACGCCGAACTGCGACGGGATGCGCGCAAAAGCGCCGAGCCCGGCCAGCGCGGCGAGCGGATCGGTGATGACGAAGGCGGGAATCGAGCGCATCATCGCGCCGTGCGGCGCCTTGTCCTCGAAGGCGGCGCGGAAGCGGCCGTCCTCGAGCAGCGGCACGATCTTCTGGACGATGCCGCCAGTGAGATAGACGCCGCCCTGCGCCTTGAAGATCAGGGCAAGGTCGCCGGCGAGCCGGCCAAGGCAGGTGACGAAGATCGCCAGAGCCTCCGAGGCGGGCGCATCGCTGGCGTCGAGCGCAGCCGCCGTGATCTCGGCCGGCTCGCCGAGATGCGGCACGGCTCCGTCGGTCTCGCAGACGGCGCGATAGAGATTGACGAGGCCGCGCCCGCAGAGGATCTGCTCGGCGGCGATGCGGCCCTCGATCGTCTCGACATGGGCGAAGACTTCGCAGTCGCGCTTGCTGCGCGGGCCGATATCGACATGCCCGCCCTCGCCCGGCACCGGAATCCAGACCCCGCCGCACTGGATCAGGCCCGCGACGCCGAGCCCGGTGCCCGGCCCCATGACGACGCGCCCGGCCTGTTCCTCCACCGCGCCGCCGCCGATCTGCTTCATGTCGTCCGGCCCGATCGCGACGACGCCCATCGCCTGCGCCTCGAAATCGTTGAGCACCACGACCTCTTCCAGCGCCAGGCTGTCGAACATGGCGCGCGGACGCACCACCCAGGGACAGTTGGTCAGCGGGATCTCGTCGCCGTCGACCGGGCCGGCAACGGCGAGCACGGTGGAGCGCGGCAGCACGGAGGTGCGGTCGAGTACGTTGGCCTGGACCGCGGCGTCGAGCGACGGATAGTCGGCGGTGCGCACATTGGGGAACAGCTTCGGCTCGGCGTTGGCATCGACCAGGATCGCGAAACGCGCATTGGTGCCGCCGATATCGCCGATCAGCACCGGAAACCGAACCTTCGATCCGTCGTCCGTTCGCATCGCCCTTCCCGCTTCGCGGCGCCGCCCCGAGGATCGTCGTGATTCCCCTGCTCACGACGCCTAAATCGGTTCAAGAGCCGCAAAGCCCGGCTGTTGTCAACCCGACCGCCCGAGGCCCGGCAAGGCCCGCGGCGCGGATGAAGGGCAGGCCCGGACGCCGCGCCGTCCAGCCGACGACGCACAGATCGCGGGCCGCCGGCTCGAAGCGCCGGGCGAGCTGCCAGCTCCGGCAGTCGATCGCCGCGATGTCCGCCTCGCCCCCCGCCACGGCACGCAGCGACGCGCGGTGGCCGCCCGTCTCGATTCGCGCGGCGAAGATGGAGAAGCTTTCGCCGGCCGCCTCCAGGTCGCGCGACAATGCCAGCAGGCCGGACATCGAATCGGGGCTGTTACAGGCGAAGGAGGCCCCGCGAAGCCGCTCGACCGGCAGCATGGGACGGCCGTCCGCCGGCGCCGGCAATGATCGCTCGCCGCGCGCGACGACGGCGCTCGAATAGAGATGTCCCGTCCCGCCTTCGCAATCCGAATAGTCCGGCTGTCCGATCACGGCGACATGGGCCGCAAGCCCCTGCTCCATCGGCCCCCAGCAGGTCTGTGCGAAGACGAGCTTCGGATGCCGCCACAATGCGTGGAGATCGAGCCCGTCGGGCGGCAGGGTGGAGGGATCCGGCGCGATCACATGTCCCGCCGCGTCGCGGATGCCGCCCGGCACGGGCGGCAGGTCGCCGTTGCGGCGCACCAGCTCCGGCGCCGGGGAAAAGCCCTGCGCGATCAGCGCATCCCTGATGCCGGCCCATTCCGCGTCGGTCGCAGCCCGCATCTCGGGCCAGTCATACATGGGCAGTGCGGCGAAACCGTCGATCATGTCGGGCCGCATTGAGCCCGAGCGCGGCCGCTCATGCAAGGTTCGCTTCGCGATCTATTCGCGCGGCGGCTCGGCAGGAACGCTCGATCCGATGCCCGGAAGGCTGCCGCGCATGCGAAGCCGGGGCCGGAATGCGCGGCCGGGCTCGGGCCGGCGCCGCAGCACTGGATGGACCACCTGCTCCTTGGCGCGGAAGGCGAAATCGCGCAGCAGCGCCAGATAGCCGGAATAGACATAGCCGCCATTGAGCCTGATCCATTCGGCGCGGCGCTCCCGGAACAGCGCCGGCAGGCGATACCAGGCGACCTGCGGCAGCTTGTGATGGACGAGGTGGAGATTGTTGTTGAGGAAGAGCAACGCCAGCGGCGAGCGCTCGACGATGATGGTGCGCCCGTCCGGCCGCTCCGACCATTGATGCTCGGCGAAGGTGCGGATCGAGATGACCGACTGGCCGAGATAGACGGCGACGAGATATGCCCAGAGCGGCATGTCGATCACGAAGGCGAGGATCGGCAGGAGAAAAGCGAGGCCGATCGCATGGTTGCGCCAGGCGCGCCATACCCGCCCGTCATTGCCCGCCAGCAACCGGCCGTCGGCGAGCAGCAGCCCGATGGTCGACAGCGCCGGGCCGAGCGCCATGCGGCCGACCATCGTGTTGTTGACCGCCAGCAGCGCCTTCATCGGGCGCGGCAGCGCCTGGTAGCGCCACAGCGCGCGGTAATAGCTCTCCGGATCGTCGAACGGATCGGTCAGGCGCTCGTCGGCATGGTGGCGCAGATGCAGCGTCTTGAAGCGGCGATAGGGCCAGACGAGGCCGATCGGCAGGCCGACCAGCATTTCGTTGACAAGCGGATTGCGCGTCGGATGGCCGTGGGCGGCCTCGTGCATCAGCGAGGAATGAAGCGTCAGCGCCAGCGTCACCACGACCAGCGACAGAAGCGGCGACGCCTGCCAGAGAACCGTCGCGCCGGCCAACCAGGCTGCATAGCAGACTGCGATCAGCAGCACGGTCGGCCATTCGACGCCCGGTTCCCGTTTCCGGCCGCGATTCTCCGCCGGCGCGCCACGCGGCGCCGATTCGGTCCTTGATTTCGACATCCGTTGCCCCCGGACTATTTCCTGACAGGATGCTGTCAGGAGCAAGCAGTGGTGGCAACGAGACAATGTGTTGGAAATGTTGATTTTGCGTCCCAAATGTGCCGAATGTTGTGTTTTGTAAACAAAAGCGAGTTCGATGGACAAGCGTGACCTTGCCGAGACGTTCCGGAAGCGGCTCGCCGTCCTCGTCGGCCGCTCCGGCGACAGCCAGTCGGCCTTTGCCGCAGGCGTCGGGATCGACCGTTCCGCGCTTTCCCAGCTTCTTTCGGGCGCGTCGACACGCCTGCCCCGCGCCGAGACGCTGCTCAACATCGCCGAGGTCCACAAGGTCTCGCTGGACTGGCTGCTCGGGCTGAGCCAGGACGAGGGACTGACCAGCGAGCTGCGCGACAGTTTCGAGATCGAGGAGGGGCCGGAGGGCTTCGACCGCACGCTGCTGGCGCGCTGGCATGCCGAGGCCGCCGGCTCGAAGATCCGCTACGTGCCGGCCGGCATCCCCGACCTGCTGCGCAGCGAGGAGCTGGTCCAGTACGAATCGGGCCTCACCAACAAGGATCCGGAGGCCAAGCTCGACGAGACCCAGTACCGCATCGACTACAACCGCCGGCCCGAGACCGACATGGAGGTCTGCATGCCGGTCCAGGTGCTTCAGATCTTCGCCCGCGGCATGGGCATCTGGTCGGGGCTCGACCGGCGCGCGCGCCGGGAGCAGATGGACCACATGGCGCGGCTCCTCGACGACCTCTATCCGAGCTTCCGCCTGTTCCTCTACGACAGCCGGCAGCGCTATTCGGTGCCCTTCACCATCTTCGGGCAGCAGCGCGCGGCGATCTATATCGGCGACATGTATCTGGTGCTGAACGCCACCGCCGCCGTGCGTACGCTGACCCGCCGCTTCGACGATCTGATCCGCGTGGCCCAGGTCCATGCGCATGAGAGCGCGGATTTCGCCCGCGCGCTCGAGATGGAGTGATCGACGTCAGGTCATCGCAGCCGAAGAGTTTCGTTGACCAGACATAACGAATTCTTTATATCATTATCTCGACATCTCCAGACGGACCTTGTTCCATGAGCAATCCCATCGACGCCCTGATCGCCGAGAAGGGCGTCCTCCTCGCCGACGGCGCGACGGGCACCAACCTCTTCGCCATGGGGCTCGCCTCCGGCGAAGCGCCCGAACTGTGGAACGAGAGCGAGCCGGAAAAGATCGTCGCCCTCCATCAGGGCTTCGTCGATGCCGGCGCCGACATCATCCTCACCAATTCCTTCGGCGGCACCCGCCATCGGCTGAAGCTGCACCACGCCCAGGATCGCGTCCACGAGCTCAACCGGAAGGCGGCCGAGATCGCCCGCTCCGTTGCCGACAGGGCCGGACGCAAGGTCATCGTCGCCGGCTCCGTCGGGCCGACCGGCGAATTGCTGCAGCCGCTCGGCGCCATGACCTATGACGAGGCCGTCGACGCCTTCGCCGAGCAGATCGAGGGGCTGAAGGAGGGCGGCGCCGAGGTCGCCTGGATCGAGACCATGTCCTCGCCGGACGAGATCAGGGCAGCGGCGGCGGCCGCGATCCGCGTCGGCCTGCCCTACAGCTTCACCGGCTCCTTCGACACGGCGGGCCGGACCATGATGGGGCTTGCGCCGGCCGACATCCACGGCGTCGTCGCCGGCCTCGGCGAGCCGCCGGCGGGCGTCGGCGCCAATTGCGGCGTCGGCGCGTCCGATATCCTCGCCTCGCTTCTCGACATGAGCGCCGCCAGGCCCGACGCCACCATCATCGTCAAGGGCAATTGCGGCATCCCGGAATTCCGCGGCACCGAGATCCATTATTCGGGAAC
>CAYYZC010000140.1:0-8079 GCA_964475605.1 uncultured Chelativorans sp. | reverse complement strand
GGGGGAGATTACGCGCGGCATTGATGGCGGCCAATCTCCCCCCTTGTGGGGGAGATGTCCGGCAGGACAGAGGGGGGGGCGAAGGAACTCGTTTCTTGCCGGACTGATCCTGATCCTCACGGTGTCCGCGAGCTTGCCGGGGGCCGCCCAACAATCCGCCCCTGAATCCATCGACATCACCGCCCGCACGCTGGCCCGTTTCCGCCTCGGCTCGGGCGAGACGCGCTTCGGCGAGCTCATTTATGCCGGCGGTTTCTCGATGCGGTCCGGCGCTTCCGTCTTCGGCCAGCTCTCCTCGATGCGGTTCACGACCCCCGGCCGCGATTTCATCGGGGTCGCCGACCATGGCTACTGGTTCTTCGGCCGCATCGAGCGCGACGAGGAGATGCGTCCGGTCGGCATCTCCGACTTCCGCATGCAGGCGATGACGGACCCGCAGGGGCTCGTCAGCGGCGACAAGGAACTGCTCGACGCCGAAGGGCTCGACTTCCATGAAGGGATCGCCACCGTCGCCTTCGAGCGCGAGGCGCGGATCTCCGAATACTGCATCGAAGGATCGTCCGCGACCGGCCCCTCGCGCCATCTCGACTTCGTTATCCCGGCCTATGAGCTGCGCTACAATCAGGGGCTGGAGACTGTGGCGCGGGCCGGCGAGGGCAGCCCGCTCGAAGGTGCGCGCATCACCATCGCCGAGCGCAGCATCGATCCGGCCGGCGACATCTTCGCCGCGATCCTGGAAGGACCGCAGCGCGGCATCTTCAAGGTCCGCCGCAGCGATGATTTCGACGTCACCGATACCGCCTTCCTGCCGAATGGCGACCTACTGCTGCTAGAACGCCGCTTCAGCGCCGCCCTCGGCGTGGCGATGCGGCTTCGGCGCATCGACGGCGGCGCGGTCAGGCCCGGGGCGCTGGTCGACGGGCCGGTGCTGATGGAGGCCGACATGTCGCACCAGATCGACAATATGGAGGCGATGGATGTCTGGCGGCGCGAGGATGGCGTGCTGATGATTTCGCTGATGTCGGACGACAATCAGTCCTTCATCCAGCGCAGCCTCTATCTGGAGTTCATGCTGCCCGGCGAATGAACAGCGCCTCGTTGACGCGCTTGCGCATCTCGGCGAGCGAGAACGGCTTGGAGATGACGTCGATGACGACGTCCTCCAGGTCGGCGGCACGCTCGCGCTGCTCGGCATAGCCGGTCATCAGCATCAGCCGCAGGCCGGGGAACTCGGCATGGGCCGACTTCGCAAGCTCGATCCCGTCCATCGCCGGCATCCTTATGTCGGAGAGGATCAGGTCGAAGCCTCCCGCGGCCTTGCGGATCAGCTCCAGCCCTTCCAGCCCGTCGCATGCGGTCTCGGTCTCATGGCCTTCGGACGCGATCGCGCGCGCGGTGAAATGGCGCACCGAATCGTCGTCGTCGATCACGAGAATCTTCGCCATTCAGGCATCTCCCCTGACAACGCCCACGAAGGGCAGCTCGCGGAAGGCATGGGCCACGTCCATGCCGTATCCGACAACGAAATAATCGGGACATTCGAAGCCGACGAAATCGGCCTCTAGCTCGGTCTGCCGCTTCGCCGTCTTGTCGAGCAGCACGGCGATCGAGACGCTTCTCGCACCGCGCGACAGCATCAGCTCGCGGGTGAATTTCAGCGTCTTGCCCGATTCCAGGATGTCGTCGATCAGCAGCACGTCGCGGTCCGCAACCTCGTTGTCGATGTCCCTCAGCACCCTGACCTCGCCGCTCATCGTGCCGGCGCCGTAGCTCGAGATGAAGATGAACTCGACCTCGGGCGACAGGTCCATGTCGTGCATGGCACGGATAAGGTCGGCGGCAAATATGAAGGAACCCTTGAGGATCGAGATCACGAGCAGATCGTGATAGTCACGTTCCGCGATCGCCTTGGCGAGCTCCAGGTTGCGGCGCGCGATCGCCGAGGCGCTGAACAGGATCTCGATCTCCTTGCCGCGAACGACAGGCATCAGCGGGGCTCCTCCCGGAAGGTGACGGTGACGTGGCTTACGCCGTTCTCCGGCGCCTGCAAACGGCTGGAGAAGGGAAAGCGCTCGCCGGGCGCCAGCACCGTGCCGTTCGTCCCCAGGAAATAGGTCGTCGCCGGCCCCGATCGGGAGGCGACGAGGATCGAGAGCGGCGGCACCTCCATGTCGCGCTGCGAATCGTTCTCCACATTACCGTCGACGAAGAGGATGTCGCCTCCGCCATGCGGCTCGACGCGACTCTGGACGTCGCGGATCGCAAGCCCGGGCGCGTCGGCGGGAAGCGTCTCCAGGACCCTCTCTCGCACCAGCACATGGCCGCCCGCGACCCAGAATGCGGCGATCACGATGATCAGTCCGGAAAGCCAGAAGGCAGGACCGCCATGCTGCGAGAAGGGAGCGGGGCGCTCCTTCACCGGGACGGCGCGCAGGCTCTCCATGCCGTTCGGCGGGGCCTGGGTGGCCGGCCGGGCGGAGCGGACCGGGGCTTCCGGGGCGGGTCTTGCGACGGTCTCGAACTCGGCGTCGGTGAAGTCGCCGGCAGGCGAGGGAGCGTCCTTGCCGCGCGCCGCGGACATGATTTCGCCGGAAACGGGGCGTGGCTTCTCATGCTCGGCCATGAAAGCAGATTCCTTTCGCGAATCCTTTCGGGTTGGTAAACGCAATTGGTTAACGCTTCGCCAAGAAATCGGAGGACGCAGGCTGCCGGTTAACCCCTCCTTAACCATGCCGGTTCAATGTCGGGACGCGGAAGCAGCCCCCCGTCGCCTGGCGAAATGGCTGGAAGACCAAGACAGGGACAGGACCCCAGAGCCGCTGCCGTGATCCGCTTCGAGAATGTTGGCATCCGATACGGGATGGGTCCGGAGATCCTCCGCGACATCTCATTCCATGTCCCCGAGCGCTCGTTCCAGTTCCTGAGCGGGCCTTCGGGCGCCGGCAAGACGACGCTTCTGCGGCTGCTGTTCATGTCGCTCAAGCCGACGCGCGGCCTGATCACCGTCTTCGGCAAGGACCGCTCGCGCATCCTCGCCCGCGAGCTGCCGCTGCTGCGCAGGCGCATCGGCGTCGTGTTCCAGGATTTCCGCCTGCTCGACCACATGACGACCTACGAGAATGTCGCGCTGCCGCTGAGGGTCCGCGGGCGCGACGAGGCGAGCTATCGCGGCGACGTGATCGACCTGCTCAAATGGGTCGGTCTCGGCGAGCGGATGCATGTGCTCCCGCCGGTGCTTTCGGGCGGCGAGAAGCAGCGGGCGGCGATCGCCCGGGCGCTGATCGAGCAGCCGCAGATCCTGCTTGCCGACGAGCCGACCGGCAATGTCGACCCGCCGCTGGCGCGCCGGCTGCTGCGGCTCTTCATCGAGCTCAACCGCCTCGGCACCGCCGTGGTGATCGCCACCCACGACCTGACCCTGATGGACCAGGTCGACGCGCGCCGCATGGTGCTTTCGGACGGCAGGCTCGAGATCTATGACTGAGCTCGACGCCGCACCGGCCGCACCCGGCGAGCAGGCGGCGGAGCCTGCGCCGCCCCGCGAGAGGCAGCCGCGCAAGCAGGCGCCGATCGTGCCGCCCAATCATGTCGCCGGCAATGCGCTCATCCTGGTCATCGCTATCATGACCTTCCTGTCATGCCTGACGCTCGGCGCCGTTACGCTGGTGCGCGACACGGCGGCGACCTGGCAGACGCAGATCGCCCGCGAGGCGACGATCCGGATCAAGCCGGCGGAAGGCTTCGACATTGACGCCGCGCTCGAATCGGCGGCGCGGGTGGCGCGAGGCTTCGCCGGCGTGGAAGCCGCCACGGTGGTCGACCGGAAGGCGACGGTCCGCCTGCTCGAGCCGTGGCTCGGCGCCGATGTGGATATCGACGCGCTGCCGGTGCCGCGGCTGGTGATCATCACCTTCGACCCGGAGGCGCCGCCCGATTTCACCGCCATGCGCAGCGCGCTCGCAGCCGAAGTGCCGGCCGCGGCGCTCGACGACCACCGGAGCTGGGCCGACCGGCTCGTCGCGATGGCGCGCACCACGGTGACGATCGGGCTTTCGGTGCTGATGCTCATCTTCGCGGCGACGGTGCTCTGCGTCGTCTTCGCCACGCGCGGCGCGATGGCCGGCAACGGCCACATCATCGAGGTGCTGCACTTCGTCGGCGCCGAGGCGCGCTTCATCGCCGGCGAGTTCCGGCGCCATTTCCTGGTCACCGGGCTCAAGGGCGCGGCCGCCGGCGGCGTCGCCGCGGCAGTGACGTTCCTCGTCTTCTCGTGGTGGTCGTCGCGGAGCCTGGCGACGCCCGGCGGCGACCAGGCGGCCGCGCTGTTCGGCAATTTCGCCATCGGCGCCTCCGGCTATGCAGGCGTCGGGCTGGTGATGCTGGTCGTCGCGGCCCTGACCGCCGCGACCTCGCATTTCACCGTCGTCGCCTATCTGAAGGACCTCGATCAGCGGCAGGGCGAGCATTGAAGCCCGGCACGCTTCCGACAACCCTGCCGGGTGCGGCATTTTCAGCCGCCTTCGCCGCGTTTTTGGCTGTCCCTGGCCGCATTTCCCCCTTATCCATATCGATATGAAGCGGCACGATACCAGCGCGATGGCCGTTCCGCCGGCACAGGCCCTCGTCCGCAGGCGCCGGTTTCTGCGTCTGCGGAGGGCGATGGCCGCCTTCTCGGCGATGACGACCCTCGTCGCGGTCGCCTTCGTCTGCGGCTTCGCCGTCTTCTCCATCCATGTCGCGGCCATGCGCACGCCGCGCGAGCAGCCGTCGGCCGATGCGATCATCGTGCTCACCGGCGGCCAGGCGCGCATTGCGACGGCGGTCGACCTGCTCAAGGCCGGCAAGGGCGAGCGCCTGCTGATCAGCGGCGTCAACCCGGTCGCGCGCGAGATCGACCTGCAAGTCGCGACGGGAAGCGATCCCGGCCTCTTCGATTGTTGCGTCGACCTCGACCGTGCCGCCGTCGACACGGTCGGCAATGCCGAGGAGAGCGCCAAATGGATGGCCTCGCACGCCTATGGCAGGGTGATCGTCGTCACCAACAACTACCATATGCCGCGCAGCATGCTGGAAATGCGCCATATCCTCGGCGATGCCGAACTGGTGCCCTATCCGGTGGTGAATTCGCGCCTCGACGGCGGCAAATGGCTGACGCGGCCGGATGCGCTGCGCGTGCTGATGACCGAATATGTCAAGCTGATCGCGGCCGGCCTGCGCATCCTGCTGCCGGAACCGGAAGGCGCCCGATCCGGCCCGGTCGCGGCGAACACCACGGCGGAAGCGGTCATCGACCTGCCCTGACGCAGCGGCGCGTTGGCGTTCGCGGCGCCATCGTGTAACGACGGGAGCGTTGGAAACCCGTCAAGCCCACGCCGCATGCTGATACTCCGCTCCCTGGCCTTCAACATCGCCTTCTATGCGAGCCTCATCGTCCAGATGATCCTCTGGTCGCCCTATTTCTTCCTGGTGTCGCGGCGCCGGGCCTGGCTGGTGCCGAAATTCTGGGCCCGTTCCAGCCTCAGGCTCCAGCACTGGATCGCCGGCACGCAAAGCCGCATCGATGGCATGGAGAACCTGCCGGAGGGGCCGTTCATCCTGGCGCCCAAGCACCAGTCCTTCTGGGACACGATCGCCTTCTTCCCCTTCCTCGACGACCCGGTCTACATCCTCAAGCGCGAGCTGACATGGATCCCCTTCTTCGGCTGGTATGTCGGCAAGATGCGGATGATCCCGATCCATCGCGGCAGCCGGTCCAAGGCGCTCAGGGAGGCGGTGCGCATCGCCAGGGTCCGCATGGCGGAGAATCGCCAGCTCATCATCTATCCGGAGGGCACGCGGCGGGCGCCGGGCGCGGAACCGGACTACAAATGGGGCATCGTCGAGCTCTATCACCAGCTCGGCGTGCCGGTCGTGCCTGTCGCCCATCAGGCGGGGCTCTACTGGCCGCGGCGCAAGTTCCTGCGCTATCCGGGCACGATCCATGCCCGCTTCCTGGAGCCGATCCCGGCCGGACTGCCGAAGGAGGAGATGCTCGCCCGCCTGATCGCCGAGACGGAGCGGGCCTGTGACGAGCTGCTGGTCGAGGCGGCCAACGGCCCGAACCCGCCGCCGCTGCCGCCGAGCGCGGTGGAGCGGCTCAGGCAGCTCCGCGAGGCGGAGGCGCATCCGGCGACGTGAGCGGGGCCACCCGTGCCGCGACCTCCTCGAGCCAGTGGTCGCGTATGCCGAGCGCCTTGAGATGGGCGACGGTGTTCAGCACATATTCCTCATTGGCGCCCGAATGCCCGACCGCGCCCGCCACCTGCGCCGCCGCATCCTCGGCACCAAGCGCGCCGGCATACTGGCCGTGCGCGCGGTCGACCACATAGCTCAGCGCGCATACCGTCCCGCCGCTGACGAGGCGCAGATTGAGCCAGCGCTCGAGATAGACATTGGTCACCAGCTCGCGCTCGCGCAGATAGGCGACGACCTCCGCCTGGAGCTCTCCCGGCACGCGGAAGGCGAGGCCGAGGCAGGAGCCGCCGCGGTCGAGCCCCAGCACGAGGCCCGGCCGCTGCGGGGTGCCACGATGCACGAATGAGCGGACGCAGAGGGCACGGCGATAGCCGTGGAGCCGCGCCTTCTGCGTTTCGACATGGCCGAAGCCCGGCCGCCACATGAGGGAGCCGTAGCCAAACACCCAAAAATCGCCCATATCGCTTAGCCAGATCGATCGAACATAGCCTGCCCGCAAGGGTGGGTTAGCGAGAGCCGCCGCATGAGGTCAAGCGAAGATACGCGTCCGAACTACAGCCGGCGGTTCTTCTGGTTCGCATTGCTGATCCTGCTTGCCATCGCCGGCTACAGCGCCTTCTGGTACCATTTCGCCGGCCGCGTCGAGGCGCAGGCGCGCGCCGTGCTCGCCGAGCTCAACACCGACGGCGTGAGGGCGAATTGCGAGGAGCCGGACGTGCGCGGCTATCCGTTCCGCATCGGCCTTTTCTGCCGCTCCGTCCTCTATGTCGATGCGCGCGACGGCATCGGCTTTCGCGCCGGCGCCTTCCGCTCCGCCGCGCAGGTCTACGATCCCCGGCATATCGTCGGCGAGCTGGACGGCCCGGCGGTGATCGAGATTCCGGGGCTGCAGGCGATCGAGGCGGAATGGGATGTCATGCATGCGAGCCTCAGGCTCGCCGGTTCGCGGCCGCAGCGTCTTTCGGTTGAGGGCCGGTCGGTCGAGCTCGAGACCGGTCCGGCCCGTGCGACGGAAGGCTCCATGCTGCATTTCGGCACGGCGGAGCTCCATCTGCGGCCGAACGGCACCGATCTCGACGCGGCGCTGCGCTTTTCCGGGCTGCGGCTGGGCGAGCCGGTCGTGCCGGAGGGCGTCGAGCCGGCACCGCTCGACGGGTTCGCCGATCTCACCGTGACCGGCGGCGCCGTGCCGGGGGCATTCGACGAGGGGTTGCGCAACCTCGATGCCGCCATCCGCAACATCTCGGTCCGCACGACCGAGGGCGCGGGCGCGACGCTCAGGGGCGATGCCTCGATCGACGAGTTCGGCCTGATCGACGCCGATCTCCAGCTCATGGTCGAAAACCCGCAAGCGCTCGCCCGCTTCCTCGCCGACCTCTTCCCGGAGCGGGGATCGGAGATCGCAATGAGCATGGCGGCAGTCGCGGCGATGGGCGAGAGGCCGATGCTGCCGCTGCGCATAGACAAGGGCGACGTCAGCCTCGGGTTCCTGTCGCTGGGAGAGATTCCGCCTCTTTGAGGCAGTGCAATCGCATATGGAGTGCGCCGATCCAGCTCCCAACGCCGTCATCCTCGGGCTTTACAACAAGCCCGAGGATGACGACGCAACCGTCCGCGCCACGCAATTTCGCCTATTCGGCCGGGTGGGTCACCACCTGGCGGCCGAAATCCGGCGCGTCGACCTCCTGGCCGGCCTCGATGATCGAGCGGCGGATCTCCCGCGTATGGGCGAAGAGATCGAACAGCTTGTCGCCGTCGCCCCAGCGGATCGCGCGCTGCAGCGCAGAAAGGTCCTCCGAGAAGCGCGCCAGCATTTCGAGGATGGCGTCGCGGTTGTGCAGGCAC
>CAYYZC010000139.1:0-8084 GCA_964475605.1 uncultured Chelativorans sp. | reverse complement strand
CTTGCAGCGAGAAACCGCGCCCGTCCACCACCAGCTCCGCGCCCTCGTCCACGCCCTTGTCGACGAAGCTCCTGACCCGGTCGAGCGCCTCGCGCGTCACCAGCGGGCCGTAATCGACATCCCCGCCGGTATAGGGACCGACCTGTAGCTTTTCGACGCGCGGCACCAGCACCTCCATGAGGCGGTCTGCGGTCTTCTCGCCGACCGGCACCGCGACCGAGATCGCCATGCAGCGTTCGCCGGCCGAACCGAAGCCCGCGCCCACCAGTGCGTCCGCCGCCTGGTCCATGTCGGCGTCGGGCATGACAATCATGTGGTTCTTCGCGCCACCGAAGCACTGAACGCGCTTGCCCGAAGCCGTCCCGCGCGAATAGACATATTCCGCGATCGGGGTGGAGCCGACGAAGCCCACCGCCATGATATCGGGATGATCGAGGATCGCATCGACCGATTCCTTGTCGCCGTTGACGACGTTGAGGATGCCGGCCGGCAGCCCCGCCTCGATCAGCAGCTCGGCCAGCATCATCGGCACCTTGGGATCGCGTTCGGACGGCTTCAGAATAAAGGCGTTGCCGCAGGCGATCGCAGGACCGAACATCCACATCGGGATCATCGCCGGGAAGTTGAACGGCGTGATGCCGGCGACGACGCCGAGCGGCTGGCGCATCGAGTAGACGTCGATGCCGGGACCGGCGCCGTCGGTGAATTCGCCCTTCATCATGTGGGGCGCTCCGATCGAGACCTCGATCACCTCGAGCCCGCGCTGGATGTCGCCCCTGGCGTCGGCGATCGTCTTGCCATGCTCGCGGGCGAGCAGTTCGGCAAGCTCCTCCATGTCGCGCTGGACCAGGTCGAGGAACTTGATCAGCACGCGCACGCGGCGCTGCGGGTTGACCGCGGCCCAGGCCGGCTGTGCGGCCCTGGCGTTCTCGACCGCCGCCCGAAGCTCCTCCTTCGAGGCCAGCGCGACCTTGCCGCGCACGGTGCCGTCCATGGGCTGCATGATGTCCTGGCTGCGTCCGCTCTTGCCGGCAACGCGCTTGCCGTCGATGAAATGTCCGATGTCGAGCATGGTTTTCTCCCTGCAAAGTCGGTCCATTCTCCCGCTTCGGAGCACGGAATGCAATGCGAGCGCATCCGCATCCGTTGTGCAGGAGATGATGTTCAGGCTGGTGGCGGGTACGAAATTCTGCATAATACTTCCATGAACTGGGACGACATCCGCATTTTCCTGGCGGTGGCGCGGGCAGGCCAGATCCTCGGCGCCGCACGGCGGCTCGGCCTCAACCACGCCACCGTCTCGCGCCGCATCGCCGCGCTCGAGAGCGACCTCGGGACGAAGCTCTTCCGGCGCATGACGACCGGGTCGGAGCTGACGGCGGAGGGCGAGCGCTTCATCGCCTTCGCCGAGCGCATGGAGGCGAGCACGATCGCGGCGCGCGCCGAGATCGCCGGCGAGGGCGGCGAGGTCTCCGGCGTGGTCCGCATCGGCGCGCCGGACGGGTTCGGCGTCGCCTATCTCGCCAGCCGGCTGGGTGCCTTGACGCAGCGCCATCCCGGCCTGTCCGTGCAACTCGTGCCGGTCCCGCGCTCCTTCTCGCTGTCGCGGCGCGAGGCCGATATCGCGATCACCGTCGACCGGCCGACGGAGGGCCGGCTGGTGGCGGTCAAGCTGGTCGACTATTCGCTCGGCCTCTTCGCCTCGAAGGACTATGCGGCGCGCCACGGACTGCCGAGCGTCAGCGAGGAACTGGCCGCACACCGGCTCGTCGGCTATGTGCCCGACCTCACCATCAGCCCGTCGCTCGACTACGCGGCCGAGATCTGGCCGGACTGGAATGCGAGCTTCGCCATCTCCTCCGCGCTCGGACAGGTCGAGGCGGTGCGGGCGGGAAGCGGCATCGGCATCCTCCATTCCTATATCGCGCGCCGCCATCCGGAACTCGTCCCGGTTCCCGCCGCGACGCCGATCAGGCGCACCTACTGGCTCGTCTATCACGAGTCGATGCGGCCCCTGCGGCGGGTCCAGATCGTCTCGTCCTTCATCTCAGGTCTCGTGGAGGCGGACCGGGCGATCTTCGTATGAGCGGCACTTACGCTGGGTAAATCGCGGCAAGAGCCCAAGTTCCCGCCTTGTTAAGCCGACTGAAACATTTGGTCTCGTATCGCATTCGACGGGGCTTGATCGGGTGAATACTTGGCCAAAGGCATGATGCCGCGCCCCTCATCCGGCACGACCGGAATGTGATCTTCAGACATTCGCGACGGCGAGAGGCCGGGCAGGTTGCTGCCGGGCGGCCGACGGCCGACACTTCGGGCGGGGAGCGGGACGTGGGAACAGGCAACAGGTCGAAGATCGCGTTGTCGAGCGAGCTCGACATCAAGGCCGCCGCGCCTCTCGCAGCCGAGCTTGCCGCGATGCGCGGCGACGCCGTCGAGATCGACGGCTCGGCGGTCGTGCGCGTCGGCGCGCAATGCCTGCAGGTGCTGCTGTCGGCCAGCGCGACCTGGAACGCGGACGGGCTGGAGCTCGAACTGACCGCACCGTCGCCGGCCATGCTCGATGCGATCGACAGTGCCGGATTGGGCATTGCCAGCTTTTCAACCGGGGACCACTGAAGATGCGCAAGACGATCCTGACCGTCGACGATTCACGCACCATCCGCGAGATGCTGAGGGCAGCGCTGATGGATGCCGGCATGGAGGTGATGCAGGCGGAGGACGGCGTCGCCGGGCTGGAGGCGCTGGACGGCGCGGCCGCCAGGCCCGACGTCATCATCACCGACATCAACATGCCGCGCATGGACGGCTTCGGCTTCATCGAGGCGGTGCGGGGCAGCGACCGCTACCGGGCCATCCCGATCCTCGTGCTGACCACCGAGAGCGTCGACGACAAGAAGGACCGCGCGCGGCGCGCCGGCGCGAGCGGCTGGATCGTCAAGCCCTTCGACCCCGCCAAGCTGGTCTCCGCCATCAACCGCGTCGCCGCCTGAGGCCATCGGAGACTTTCGCATGGACACGATGGCCGCCATCAAGCAGACCTTCTTCCAGGAATGCGAGGAACAGCTCGCCGAGCTGGAGGCGGGCCTCCTGGCGATCGAGCAGGAAGCGGGCGACGTCGAGACCATCAATGCCGTCTTCCGCGCCGTCCACTCGATCAAGGGCGGCGCCGGCGCCTTCGGCCTCGACGACCTGGTGCGCTTCGCCCATACGTTCGAGACGACGCTCGACTTCCTGCGCGGCGGCCGGATCGGGACCTCGCCGCAGCTCGCCGCGCTGATGCTCCGCTCGGCCGACGTGCTCGCCGATCTGGTCCGCGTCTCGCGTGACGGCGGCGAGATCGACGAGACGCGGGTCGAGCAGATCTGCGAGGAGCTCGGCCGCGCCGGCGGACAGGACGCCGCTGCCGCCGCGCCCGTGCCGGTCGAGCTTGCGCCTGCCGACGACCCGCTGGCGGACGAGTTCGGCTTCGCGCCGCTGCAAGTCTCCTTCGATACGCTGATCGAGGAGGATGCGGCCGCCGGCGACGAGCAGGAGTTCGTGATCCGCTTCCGGCCGCGGCCGGAGCTCTATGCCAAGGCCAACGACGCGCTGCGCCTGCTGCGCGAGCTGCGCCGGCTCGGCGATGCGGAAATCGAATGCGACCTTTCCGGCCTGCCGCCGCTCGCGGAGCTCGATCCGGAGGGCGCCTATCTCGCCTGGACGGTGAAGCTCTCCACCGCGGCCGGGGAAGCCGCGATCCGCGAGATCTTCGAGTTCGTCGAGCATGATTGCGAGCTTGCGATCGAGCGTGCCGGAACGCTCATGTCGGACGACGATGCCGCACAGGCGCTGGAAGCGCTGCTGGCGGAAATGTCCGGCAGCCGGGAGGAAGCCGCGGACAAGCCGGAAGCGGCGGCGATCATCCCGCTGCCGCAGGCGGCAAATGCCGCGCCCGCGGCCGCCAGCCAGCCGCAGGCGACGATCCGCGTCGATCTCGATCGCGTTGACCGCCTCATCGACCTGGTCGGCGAGCTGGTCATCAACCAGTCCATGCTCGCCCAGCGCGTCACGGAGGCCGGCATCGCACGGCTTTCCGACGTGGCGGTCGGGCTCGACGATCTCGAGCACCTGACGCGCGAGATCCAGGACAGTGTCATGGCGATCCGTGCCCAGCCGGTGCGGCCGATCTTCCAGCGCATGTCGCGGGTCGTGCGCGAGGTCGCCGACATGACGGGCAAGTCGGTGCGGCTGATCACCGAAGGCGAGAATTGCGAGGTCGACAAGACCGTCATCGAGCGGCTCGCCGATCCGCTCACCCACATGATCCGCAACGCGATCGACCACGGGCTGGAGAAGACTGAGGACCGGATCAGGGCGGGCAAGCCCGAGCAGGGCGTGGTCCGCATGGCGGCGGCGCACCGCTCCGGCCGCGTCGTCATCGAGGTCTCCGACGACGGCGCCGGCATCGACCGCGCCAAGGTGCGCGAGATCGCGGTCGGCAAGGGCATCATCGAGCCCGACGCGGTGCTCGGCGACGCCGAGACCGACGATCTCATCTTCGCGCCGGGGTTCTCCACCGCAGCCGCCATTTCCGACGTGTCGGGACGCGGCGTCGGCATGGACGTGGTGCGGCGCGCCATCCAGGCGCTGGGCGGGCGCATCACGATCGCCTCGCGGCCAGGGCAGGGCACCAGCTTCACGCTCAGCCTGCCGCTGACGCTCGCCGTCCTCGACGGCATGGTGGTCACCGTCGCCGGCCAGACGCTGGTGGTGCCGCTGACGGCGATCGTCGAGACGCTGCAGCCGAAGGCGGGCGACATCCATGATCTCGGCGGGGAGGCGCGCGTCGTCTCCATCCGCGGCGCCTTCGTGCCGCTGATCGATGTCGGATGCGTGCTCGGCTATCGCGCCGGCGGGGCCGACCCGATGCAGAGCGTGGCGGTCATGGTCGAGACCGAGAGCCACGCGCAATCGGCGCTGCTGGTCGACACGATCATCGGCCAGCAGCAGGTGGTGATCAAGAGCCTCGAGACCAATTACGGCCATGTCGACGGCGTCGCGGCGGCGACCATACTCGGCGACGGGAGGGTCGCGGTCATCCTCGACATCGACAGCGTCGTCGCAGGAACGAAGAGCGACCCGGTCCGCAACGACCAGACATCGCGCAGGAGGAACGCAGCATGACGCACGCAGCAGAAGCGGATATCGCGGCCAGCAAGGAGCTCATCGCCTTCCGCATCGGCGAGCAGGAATTCTGCGTCGACATCATGTCGGTGCGCGATATCCGCGGCTGGACGCCGACAACGCCGCTGCCGCATTCGCTCGATTACGTGAAGGGCGTGATCAATCTGCGCGGCGCGGTGCTGCCGGTCGTCGATCTCTCGGCGCGGCTCGGATTCAGCCGGACCGAGCCGACGGCGCGCCACGTGATCATCATCACCCAGGTCGGCAGCCAGACCATCGGGCTGCTGGTCGACGCGGTCTCCGACATCCTGACGGTCAATTCCGGCTCGATCCAGGCGACGCCCGACGTGGCATCGGAGCTGGCGCATGCCTTCATGACCGGCGTCATCGCCATGGAAGGACGGATGATCAGCCTGATCGAACTGGACAACGTGCTGGCGCCTTCGGGAGAGGCGCCGGGCCTGCTGAACTAGGTCGAGAGGCGCGCACTGCGCCCATCGTCCCTGGACGGGGAAGAAAAACAAGACCCGGCGCGTGGGACCGCCGCAACAGAGAGGTAAGGTGTCATGTCATTGCTGGCACAGCTCAGGATACTCGTCGTGGACGACACGACGACCAGCCGCCTGTTGGTGCGCGACGCACTGGAGACGCTCGGCTTCCGCCAGATCCAGGTCGCCGGCGACGGCGAGCAGGCGTTGAAGATGATGATGTCGACGCCGTCGCATCTGATCATCTCCGACATGAACATGCCGAAGATGAACGGGCTGGAGCTGCTGCGCGCGATCCGCACCTACAAGCCGACATCGCGCACGCCCTTCATGATCCTGACCGGTAGCCCGGACCGAGCGGTGCTCGACGAGGGCCGCAAGCTCGGCCTCAACAATTACCTCACCAAGCCCTTCAACGGCGACCAGCTCCGCCGCGCTCTCGAAGCGATCGTCGGCAAGCTGCATTAGGCCGCGCCGCGGACAGCAAGGTTGGAGGAACCAGACGTGGCTTTATCAGTCCCGAAGCTTCCGGCGTCGCCGGACGAACGTGAACCGCTCGCACAGGTGCTTGCACGCATCCGCGCCGAGCTGGAAGACATTGCAGAGCGCATCGACCGCAACCAGTCGGCGATCGCCGATGCCTCCTGGGCCGCGGCAGGCTCGGATGCGCAATATCTCAGGGCGATGCAGGAGGCCGACCTCAACGCGCAGCGGATCGCCGGCGTCGCCGGCTATATCAATGCGCTCGCCGACGCGGCGCGGCCGGACTGGCAGGTCGACACCGCCGATGCGCGCGCGACGCTGAAGCTCGCCGGAAGCACACGCTCGCTGGGAGATCGCGACGGCAAGGGCGGCTACGAGACCGGCACCGGGGCCGGCGAGGCCGATCTGTTCTGACCACGACTGGAACCTGCGGGGCCGCAACGCCATATCTCTCGTGAAAGAAGGCGAGAGCATCATGTTCCTGCACGACTATGCCGACCTGCCGGATCGGTTCTTCGCCCGCACCGAGCCATCGGCGGTCTCGGCGCCGCGGCTGATCCGCATCAACGAGAAGCTGGCCCGCGAGCTCGGCTTCGATCCCGATTATCTGCGCAGCCCCGAGGGCGTGGCGCTGCTTTCGGGCAACCATGTGCCGGCGGAGGCGCGGCCGATCGCGCTCGCCTATGCCGGACACCAGTTCGGCCAGTTCGTGCCGCAGCTCGGCGACGGGCGCGCGGTGCTGCTCGGCGAGGTCCGCGACGGCCGGGGCAGGCTGCGCGACGTCCAGCTCAAGGGCTCGGGCCGTACCGTCTTCTCGCGCGGCGGCGACGGACGTGCGGCGGTCGGGCCGGTGCTGCGCGAATTCATCGTCAGCGAGGCGATGGCGGCGATGGGCATCCCCACCACGCGCACGCTGGCGGCGGTGACGACCGGCGATCCGGTGTTCCGCGAGACGCGGCTCCCCGGCGCCGTCCTTGCCCGCGTCGCCGCCAGCCATCTCAGGATCGGCACCTTCCAGTATTTCGCCATCCGCGGCGATGTCGAGGCGCTGCGCGCGCTGACCGATTATGCGATCGGCCGGCACTATCCGGAGCGTGCCGGCTCCGGGACGCCGGCGCTGGCGCTGCTCGACGCGGTGATAACCGCCCAGGCCGAGCTCGTCGCCCGATGGATGATGGTCGGCTTCATCCACGGCGTCATGAACACCGACAATATGACGATCTCCGGCGAGACCATCGATTACGGCCCCTGTGCCTTCATGGACGATTACGATCCGGCGACGGTGCTCAGCTCGATCGACCATTACGGCCGCTATGCCTATGCCAACCAGCCGCATATCGCGATCTGGAATCTGGCGCGCTTCGCCGAGACGCTGCTGCCGCTGATCGACGAGGACCACGAGAAGGCCGTCGCCAGGGCCGAAGAGGCGCTGGCGCCGTTCTCGGGCCGCTTCGAGGCGGCATTCCGCGCCGGCATCAGGCGCAAGCTCGGCCTCGCCGCCGACCATGACGGCGACATCGCCCTGGCGCGCGACCTTCTCGACACGATGGCGCGCAATTCGGCCGACTTCACGCTGACCTTCCGCGCCCTCGCCGGCGAGGCGGAAGGACCGGGCACGGCGCGCCGGCTCTTCGCGGAACCGCTCGAGTTCGACGTCTGGGCCGAGCGCTGGCGCGCGCGGCTCAGCCAGGAGGAGACGGATCCGCAGACGCGCCGCCGCCTCATGCTGTCGGCCAATCCGGCCTATATCCCGCGCAACCACCGCGTCGAGGCGGCGATCCGGGCGGCGACCGAGGACGAGGATTTCGGTCCGTTCGAGGAATTGCTGACGGTGCTGGAGCGGCCCTTCGAGGAGCAGCCGGGGATGGACAAATATGCCGAGCCGCCGGCCCCCGAGGAGCGCGTCACGCAGACCTTCTGCGGGACCTGAACATCCTCCTACGGCCG
>CAYYZC010000138.1:0-8099 GCA_964475605.1 uncultured Chelativorans sp. | reverse complement strand
GGAAGCGCCGCGACGGCAGCGACATCGTCATCGCCGGGCTCGGCGTCACGCTCGGCCTCGTCTGCGCGCTCTTTCCCTGGTACATCTTCTTCAACCAGGAGAAGTTCGGCGTGCGGGCCATGCGCTTCGACGGCAACGGGACCGCCACCGCGCCGGCCACCCTCGCCTATCAGCCGCAACTGATCGGCCAGCCCATGTCGACCGGCGACATGCCGCTGCTCGACCTCGATTTCCTGCCCACCGGCACCTCTCCCGACCCGGCCGATGCCGCGCGCAGGGTCCCGGTCGCCGAGCAGCCCTTCCCCGCCGACCTGATCGCCTACGATCTCGTCCACGTCGTCAACGGCCGCGCCATGATCGCCGACGAAGCGGGATTGTGGGTGGTCCAGCCGGGCTCGCAGCTTCCCGACGCGAGTCATGTCCGCTCGATCGAGAAGCGCGACGGCGGATGGGTGCTGGTGACGACCACCGATCGCGTCGTGGAGATGCGCAACTGAGCGGACGGCGATCCGCTCGCAAGGTCCGCGCAAGACTGGCCGCCTAGATTGCCGTGACATTTCCGCTGAGCTGGAGTCACGATGCAGCCCGTCAACCTCTTCGATCTTGCCGCCCAGCAGGCGAAATGGCTCACCGTGCGCCAGACGGTGGTCGCCGGCAACATCGCCAACGCCAACACGCCGGGCTACGGCGCCATGGACGTCAAGCCCTTCCAGGCCATCCTCGACGGCACCAGCGTCTCGCTCGCGGCAACGCATCCGCGCCACGTCTCGCTCGGCGGCGGACAGGCGGCGTTGGTCGAGCCGCAGACGAGCGAGCGCGAGCCGCTGATGCCCTCCGGCAATACCGTCACGCTCGAGACCGAGTTGATGAAGTCGGGCGAGGTGCGCCGCTCCTACGAGCTCAACACGGGGATCGTGACGTCCTTCCACCGCATGCTGATGCTGACGACCAGGAGCTGATTCCAGTGGATCCACTCATCGCCACCCTCAAGGTGGGTGCCTCGGGCCTCGCGGCGCAATCGGAGCGGCTGCGGGTCGTCTCGGAGAACCTCGCCAACTCGCAATCGACGGGCCAGTTCCCGGGCGCCGACCCCTATCAGCGCAAGACGATCACCTTCTCCGCCGAGCTCGACCGCACCGTCGGCGCCCGTCTGGTCGAGGTGACCTCCATCGGCGGCGACCAGACCCCGTTCCCGACCGAGTTCCAGCCCGGCCACGAGGCCGCCGACGAGTTCGGCTACGTCAAGATGCCCAATGTCAACGTGCTGATCGAGATGGCCGACATGCGCGAGGCCAATCGCGGCTACGAGGCCAACCTCCAGGTCCTCAAGCAGGCGCGCGACCTGATTTCCATGACGATCGAAATGATGAGAGGACAATGATGCTGCAGGGGATCGGCGCCGTCGACAAGACGCTCTCAACCTCCACCGGCCTTGACGCCGCCACCGGCCAGTCGGTCGGGAAAGCGGTCGAGACGTCCTTTTCGGAAGCCCTGGCGACGGCGGCCGCAAACACGGTCGGCACGCTCGACAAGGCGGAGGCCCTTTCGCTCCAGGCGCTCCAGGGCAAGGCCGACACGCGCGAGGTGGTCGACGCGGTGATGAGCGCGGAGCAGACGCTGCAGGCGGCGATCGCGATCCGCGACAAGATCGTCACCGCCTATCTCGAAATCAGCCGGATGCCGATCTGAGGAGACTGAGACAATGATGAAGGCCCTCGCCATCGCCGCGACCGGCATGAACGCGCAGCAGACCAATCTGGAGGTGATCGCCAACAACATCGCGAACATCAACACGACCGGCTTCAAGCGCGCGCGCGCCGAGTTCTCCGACCTGCTCTACCAGACGGAGCGCCTGCAGGGCGTGCCCAACCGGGCCAACCAGAACCTGGTGCCCGAAGGCGCCCAGATCGGGCTCGGCGTGAAGCTGTCGGCGATCCGCAACGTCCATATCCAGGGCGCGCTGACCAACACCGGCAACGGCCTCGATGTCGGCATCGTCGGCAAGGGCTGGATCCAGATCGAAGGGATCGACGGCGAGATGCTCTATACGCGCGCCGGCAGCTTCAACACCAATGCCGAAGGCCAGCTCGTCACCAATGACGGCTATCTGGTGGAAGGCGGCGTCGTCGTCCCGCCGGAGACGGTCGAGGTGATCGTCAACGAATCCGGCCAGTTCTTCGCCCGCGTCGACGGACAGGAGAATCTGGTGGAGCTCGGCCAGCTCACCCTCGCCAACTTCTCCAACGAGGCCGGCCTGGCGCCGCTCGGCGACAACCTGTTCCGCGAGACACCGGCCTCCGGCGCACCCAATATCGGCCTTCCCGGCGAACCCGGCTTCGGCAAGATCCAGCACGGCTATCTGGAGAACTCCAATGTCGATCCGGTCAAGGAGATCACCGAGCTGATCGCGGCCCAGCGGGCCTATGAGATGAACTCCAAGGTGATCACCGCAGCCGACGAGATGGCGGCCGTCGTCACCCAGGGCATGTGATCGTATCGATGACCAGGCTCCTCCGCCCAGCATTGCTCGCCGCCGTGCTCGCCACGACCGCGCCGGCCGCGACCGCCATGGCCGAGACGCTGGTCGTCGTCGCCAACCGGGTGATCTATCCGGGCGAGCTGGTGACGGGGGATTCGATCGACGAGGTGCCGTTGCGCCGCACCCTGCGCAACCCGGCCTCGGTGGTCTACGAGCCGGCGCAGGTGGCCGGCAAGGTGGCGCGGCGGACCCTGCTGCCGGGCCGCATGATCCCGGTCAACTCGGTCCGCGAGCCTCATCTGGTCGAGGCCGGGTCGCCGGTGCAGGTGGTTTTCCAGCAGGGCGCGCTGGTGATCAGCGCCACCGGCGTGCCGCTCCAGCCGGGCGCGGCCGGAGACACGATCCGGCTGCGCAACGTCGACAGCGGCATCGTCTTCTCCGGCATCGTGCTCGAGGACGGCACGGTCAGGGTGGCCGGGCTGTGATCCGCCTGCTCGCCCTCGTCGTCCTTGCAGTCGCGGCCTTCGTCCCGCCGGCGGCGGCGGGGTCGCGCATCAAGGACATCGCCACGCTGCAGAGCTCGCGCGACAACCAGCTCGTCGGCTACGGCCTCGTCATCGGGCTTCAGGGCACCGGCGACGGGCTGCGCAACGCGCCCTTCACCGAGCAGTCGATCCGCGCCATGCTGGAAAATCTCGGCATCGCCAGCCAAGGCGACGCGGTGCGCTCGGCCAATGTCGCAGCCGTCATCGTCACCGCGACGCTGCCAGCCTTCGTCCAGTCCGGCGCCAGGATCGACGTCAATGTGGCCTCGCTGGGCGACGCCTCGTCGATCAAGGGCGGGACGCTGGTGATGACGCCGCTGCGCGCGCCCGACGGCGAGATCTACGCCGTCGCGCAGGGTCCGGTGATCGTCTCCGGCTTCTCCGCCCAAGGCGCCGCCCAGACGCTGACGCAGGGCGTGCCGACGAGCGGCCGCGTCCCGAACGGCGCCATCGTCGAGCGGGAGGTGCCCGCCACGCTCAACAGCGACGCCACGCTGAACCTGCAATTGCGCAATCCCGATTTCTCCACCGCGATCCGCATCACAGACGCGATCAACGAATATGCCGTCAGCCGTTTCGGCAAGCGGGTCGCCAAGGAGCTCGACGCCCGCAACATCTCGATCCACCGCCCCCAGGACATCTCCTCGGCGCGGTTCTTCGCCGAGCTGGAGAACATCATCGTCCAGTCCGACGCGCCGGCGCGCGTGGTCGTCGACGAGCGCACCGGCACGATCGTCATCGGCCAGGACGTCCAGATCTCGCGTGTCGCCGTCAGCCACGGGACGCTGACCGTGCGGGTGACGGAGCTGCCGCGCATCGTCCAGCCGGAGCCCTTCTCGGACGGCCAGACGGCGGTGGAGCCCTTCACCACGATCGAGGCCGACCAGCCCGACGCCCGCGTCGCGCTGCTGGACGGCCCGGACCTGGAGACGCTGGTCGCCGGCCTCAACCGGCTCGGCGTCAAGCCCGACGGCATCATCGCCATCCTCCAGGGCATCAAGTCGGCCGGGGCGCTTCAGGCGGAGCTCGTGGTGCAGTGAGAAGAACGATGATGACGACTATGTCGCGAACGGCCGGACGGATCAGGCCCGGCATGCTGGGCTTCGCCGCCGCCGCGGCAGTCCTTGCCGCCTCCCTCCCCGCCGCGGCTCAGGAGACGATCGACATGTCGGCGCCCGTCGACCATGTCAGCGACGACGTCCAGCGCTTCTGCGCCAATATCGCCGATGCCGCCCGCGACCGCCGCTACGCCTTGCAGAAGGCCGAGCTGGAGACGCTGCGCGCCGAGCTCGACCAGCGCATCGCGCTGCTGGAGGAGAAGCGCGCCGAATACGAGGAATGGCTGCGCCGACGCGAGGAATTCCTGGAGGAGGCGCGCGACGGCCTGGTCGACATCTATGCGCGCATGCGGCCCGATGCGGCCGCCGAGCGCCTTGCCGCGATCAATTACGAGCTCGCCGCCGGCATCCTGATGAAGATCGGGTCCCGCAAGGCGGGCGTCATCCTCAACGAGATGGAGACCGAGACCGCGGCCATCCTCACCAGCGTGATCGCCAGCGCGGCTCGGGAGAAGGACCCCTCATGATGCGCCCAAGGTTCGTCATCCTCGCCGCGCTCGCGCTTTCGGGATGCTCCTCGACCAACGAGATCGGCGTCGCGCCGTCGCTGTCGCCGGTCGGCCACGGCGTCAACGGTCCCGCGAGCCACGCCTACAGCTATCCGAGCCCGCCGCCCTCGCCGGTCAGGCGCTACTCGCTGTGGGACGACCGCCAGAGCAAGCTGTTCACCGATTCCAGGGCGCTCGCCGCCGGCGACATATTGACCGTCCATATCAGGATCGACGACCGGGCCCGCTTCCGCAACGAGTCTGAGCGCAGCCGCACCTCCACCAAGAGCCTCGGCCTCGGCGCGGCGCTCGACTGGGCCGGCGTCGGCGGCTCGGTCTCCGCCGACGGTAAGATCGATTCCGATACGGAGTCCAAGGGCTCCGGCGCGACCGCCCGTTCGGAGAATATCGAGCTGTCGATCGCCGCCGTGGTGACGGAGGTGCTGCCCAACGGCAATCTCGTCATCAGCGGCTCGCAGGAGGTGCTGGTCAATGCCGAGCTGCGGGTGCTGACGATCCAGGGCATCGTGCGTCCCTCCGACATCGATGCCTACAACACGGTTTCCTATGAGCGGATCGCGGAGGCCCGCATCTCCTATGGCGGCCGCGGGCGCCTGACCGAGGTCCAGCAGCCGCCCTACGGCCAGCAGTTCCTCGACGCCGTGCTACCGTTCTGAGGCCGTGAAGTGGCGATCGTCGACGATACAGCCAAGCCGGCGCCGAAGGGACCGTCCACGATCGTCCAGCTCGGCGTGCTCGCCGTGCTGACGGCAGCCGCGATCGGCATCGGCTGGGGTGCCGGCCTCTATCTCGACGGCGGCAAGGCAGCGGGCACCGCCGCCGGGGCGCATGGCGATGAGCGAGGCGCACCCTATTCCGAGACGCGTCAGGGGCAGGCGGCCGGCACGGCGGGAATCGTCTATCTCGATCCGATCACCGCCAATCTCGACACGCCGCCGGACATGTGGGCCCGCATCGAGGTCGCCCTCGTCTTCGACGGCGAGGCCGACCTGCTCGTCGCCCAGCTCGTCCAGCAGGACATCCTCGCCTATATGCGCACGCTGAAATACCACCAGCTCGACGGGGCGAGCGGCTTCCAGCATCTGAAGACGGATCTCGAGGAGCGGGCCGGCCTGCGCAGCGAGGGCAAGATCAAGCGCGTGCTCGTCCGCTCGCTGCTGTTCGAATGATCCGCCTCCTTCTCCCCGCCCTCGTCGTGCTGGTCGCCGCCGCAGGCGACGCCTCGGCGCAGCAGTTCGACCTCGGGCCGCTCGCCGGGGCCACCGACGGCACGACCGTGGGCACGATCATCCAGCTCTTCGGCCTGCTGACAGTCCTGTCGCTGGCGCCGGGCATACTGATCATGGTGACGAGCTTCACCCGCTTCGTCATCGCATTCTCGATCCTGCGCTCCGGCATGGGGCTGCCGACCACGCCGGCCAATCTGATCCTGATCAGCCTCGCCCTGTTCATGACCTTCTACGTCATGTCGCCGACCTTCGACCGCGCCTGGAACGAGGGCGTGCAGCCGCTGATGAACAACGAGATCGGCGAGGAGGAGGCGCTGCAGCGCATCGCCGACCCGTTCCGCGACTTCATGGCCAACAATGTGCGGCCGAAGGATTTCGACCTCTTCGCCGACCTGGCGGAGGAGCGCGACCGGATCGACGTCACGGTCGAGGATGCCGATCTGCGGGTGCTGATCCCCGCTTTCATGATTTCCGAGATCCGGCGCGGCTTCGAGATCGGCTTCCTGATCGTGCTGCCCTTCCTGGTGATCGACCTGATCGTCGCCACCATCACCATGGCGATGGGCATGATGATGCTGCCGCCGACGGTGGTGTCGCTGCCCTTCAAGATCCTGTTCTTCGTCCTCATCGACGGCTGGAACCTGCTCGTCGGCAGCCTGGTCCGAAGTTTTACCTGACGTAAACCACGTTGCTTATGCCTTTCGCAGCCTTTGGCCGTCATAACGGTGGTCGAAGGGCGGATCGGATTTTGGGGGTTCCGGTTCCGAGGGCATGACGCCAGACCGCCTTTGCCGGTGCAAGCCCGGCATGCGTTTTTGTAACGAGTATAAGGCGTTAGTTCATGTCCAGTCTGAATACCAATGCGTCCGCGATGACGGCGCTGCAGTCGCTTGCCTCCACCAACAAGAATCTCGGCGTTACCCAGAGCCGCATTTCGACCGGCCTGCGCGTCGCCGAAGCCGCCGACAACGCCGCCTACTGGTCGATCGCGACCACCATGCGCTCCGACAACAAGGCGTTCTCGGCCGTTCAGGACTCGCTCGGCCTCGGCGCCGGCAAGCTCGACACCGCCTATACCGCGATGAACGCCTCGATCGAGCTGGTCGACGAGATCAAGCAGAAGCTGGTCAGCGCGGTCGGCGCCTCCGGCGAGGACAAGGTCAAGATCCAGACCGAGATCACCGAGCTGCAGAACCAGCTCAAGGGCGTGGTCAAGTCGGCCAACTACGCCGGCACCAACCTGATCTACAACAACGCCGCGGCGACCCCTCCCTCCCCGACCACGCTCGACATCGTCGCCTCCTACAACCGCGCCTCCGACGGCACCATCTCGATCGAGAAGATCTCGCTCGACCTGTCCGCTTCCGAAATCTTCCTCATGGACGATACGGAAGCGGCAGGCCTGCTCGGCACGGCCGGCGCCACCAGCACCGTGAGCGTGCTCGACCTGACGCTCGGCACCGATCCGACGGCGGCTACGGCGGACGCCGCCATCGAGACGCTGATCGGTGAGGTCGATGCCGTCCTCGGCAGCATGGCCGACGCCGCCTCGACGCTGGGCGCGGCCAAGAAGCGCGTCGACATCCAGAAGGACTTCGTCACCAAGCTCCAGGACGCCATCGACCGCGGCATCGGCCAGCTCGTCGATGCCGACATGGAGCGCGAATCGGCGCGCCTGTCGGCCCTCCAGGTCCAGCAGCAGCTCGGCATCCAGGCGCTCTCGATCGCCAATTCGAACACGCAGAGCATCCTGTCGCTGTTCCGCTAAGTAAATTCCGGGGCGCTGGAGCAAGACCGGCGCCCTTTCTTTCCAACATGACGAAGGCCGCGTCCGCATATGGGCGCGGCCTTTTCGCATTCCGGTCGATCGGTCTTGCCCGGATCTTTTTCGAATTTTAGGCCGCCGCTTTACCGCTTGTTATCCATTCGGATCGATTGTGCGGGTGTCGAAAAGGTGGGCCAAGGGTAGTCGTTCCGGCCAGGCATGAAGCCGATGCACCTTTGCCGGTCACAAGTCCGGCATGCTTGTTTCGTTCGTGTAACCGGGTGTTAGTTCATGTCCAGTCTGAATACCAATGCGTCCGCGATGACGGCGCTGCAGTCGCTTGCCTCCACCAACAAGAATCTCGGCGTTACCCAGAGCCGCATTTCGACCGGCCTGCGCGTCGCCGAAGCCGCCGACAACGCCGCCTACTGGTCGATCGCGACCACCATGCGCT
>CAYYZC010000137.1:0-8105 GCA_964475605.1 uncultured Chelativorans sp. | reverse complement strand
ATGATCGTCGAGGACAACGAGCTCAACATGAAGCTCTTTCGCGACCTCATCGAGGCCAGCGGCTACGAGACCGTGCGCACCCGCAACGGGCTGGAGGCGCTCGACCTCGCGCGCGCCCACCGGCCGGACCTGATCCTGATGGACATCCAGCTTCCCGAAGTGTCGGGGCTGGAGGTCACCAAATGGCTCAAGGAGGACGAGGACCTGCGGCCGATCCCCGTCATCGCCGTCACCGCCTTCGCCATGAAGGGCGACGAGGAGCGGATCCGGCAGGGCGGATGCGAGGCCTATATCTCGAAACCGATCTCGGTGCCCCGCTTCATCGAGACGATAAAATCCTATCTCGGCGACGCCTGACGATGCGGAACGGCTGCTCCTCCCGCGGAAAGACGCTTCAATGACTGCCAGAATCCTCGTCGTCGACGATGTCCCCGCCAATGTGAAGCTGCTGGAGACGCGTCTGCTCGCCGAGTATTACGACGTGCTGACGGCGTTCGACGGTGCGGAGGCGCTGGAGCTCTGCGAGGGCGGGCGCATCGATGTCGTGCTCCTCGACGTGATGATGCCGGGCATGGACGGATTCGAGGTCTGCCGGCGGCTGAAGGCCGATCCCGCGACCTCGCACATTCCCGTCGTCATGGTCACCGCGCTCGACCAGGCGTCGGATCGGGTGAAGGGGCTGGAGGCCGGCGCCGACGATTTCCTCACCAAGCCGGTCAACGACCTCCAGTTGCTGACGCGGGTCAAGAGCCTGGTCAGGCTGAAGACGCTCACCGACGAGCTTCGCCTCAGGGCATCGACCACGCGCGACATCGGTATCGAGGAACTGCTCAGCCGCTCCGGGCCGGCGCATGACGCCTCCGCATCCGTCCTGCTGGTCGAGGAGAGCGAGCCGGCGGCCGAGCGGATGCGGCGCATGCTGCGGGGCACATGCGATCTCGCCGTCGTCGCCGACCCGCAAGCCGCCTTCTTCAACGCTGCGGAGGGCGACTATGACTGCATCCTCGTCTCGACTTCCTTCGCCGACTACGATCCGCTGCGGCTCTGCTCGCAGCTCCGCACGCTCGACCGGACGCGCTTCGTGCCGATCGTGCTCATCGCCAGGGAAGGGGAGCAGGCGCTGCTGATGCGCGCCCTTGACCTCGGCATCAACGATTATCTGGTGCGGCCGATCGACCGCGAGGAGCTGGTGGCGCGGCTGCGTACGCAGCTTCGCCGCAAGCGCTACAACGACCATCTCCGGCAGAGCGTCACGCAAACGATCGAGATGGCCGTCACCGACGGGCTGACGGGCCTGCACAACCGCCGCTATCTCGACAGCCATCTCACGACGCTGGTGGAACGGGCGCGGGCGCGGCGGCGGCCGCTGTCGCTGATGATCACCGACATCGACCGCTTCAAGTCGATCAATGACGGCTACGGCCATGATGCGGGCGACGACGTGCTGCGCGAATTCGCCTCGCGGCTGCGCCAGAACGTGCGCGGCATCGACCTCGCCTGCCGCATGGGCGGGGAGGAGTTCGTCGTCGTGATGCCTGATACCGAAGGTGCGGTCGCCGGCAAGGTGGCCGAGCGCATCCGAGCCCAGATCGCGCGCCAGCCCTTCGGGATCGGCAAGGAGGGTCGCACCATCGACGTCACGGTGAGCGTCGGCGTGTCGGCGCTGCGGATTGAGGGCGACAGCGTCGGGGATCTCCTGAAGCGCGCCGACCTCGCCCTCTACGAGGCAAAGAACGGCGGGCGGAACAGGGTGGTGGCCGCAGCCGCGTGATCGGCGGGCCAAGATGCCGACTACGCCGTCCCGGCAGCGGCGGCTCTCCGGAAATTTACCGTGTTTTGATTGACTTCGCGCCCATAGTTAAGAAACGGTTGATTTTCCACAGCCGTTGCGCAAGTGTCTAGGCGGGTCAGGGAATGTGGGCATGGGAATTCCTCACCCGTTCCTTCAGAATACCCCATGATGCTCAGGTCCGCCGCATCTCCTGGGTCCGTGGGGTTGGCCGGTCGGCACTGGCACTAAGTGGCCTCCTCGTACCGCTGCTTGTTGCCGGCCGGCCCCCATTTCCGATTTCTGCACGGCAAACGGAAACGCCGCCCTCGGGGCGGCGTCTGCATTTGCGAATGCGGGTGGAGCCGGTCGAGGACCGCCCCCCCCGTCGGTCGGGGATTACTTGATCTTCGCTTCCTTGAAGTCGACATGCTTGCGCGCAACGGGATCGTATTTGCGCTTGCTCATCTTCTCGGTCATCGTACGGCTGTTCTTCTTCGTGACGTAGAAGAAGCCCGTGTCAGCCGTCGAAAGAAGCTTGATCTTGATGGTCGTCGCCTTGGCCATATTTGTTATCCGCTAGCGTATGGGGTAAATCCGCATGCCAACGGGATCGGAGCCCGGCCGCGGTGAACTTGTGCGCGAGACATATAGGACGTCGGCCGATTGTCAAGCCTGACCTCGCCCGCCGCGCAGGCGGATCAGGGCAAGGGCGAGGTAGGCGATGAAGAAGAGCGCGATCGTGTGGGCGAAGCCGGCCGGCCCGACCACATCCATGCCGATGCCGATCGCCTGCGGCCCGACCAGCATGCCGATCCCGTAGCAGAGCACGAAGGCGGCATTGGCCGAGGCGAGGTCGTGGCCGGAGAGCTTCGCGCCGAGATGGGCGAGCCCGACCGTGTAGAGGCCGGCGACGACGCCGCCCCAGACGAACAGGATGCCGGCGGCCGCCCACCAATTGCTTCCCGTAAAGGGGAGGGCGATCATGCCGAGAAGTCCGATCAGCGCGCAGACGGCGAGCAGGTGGCGGCGGTCGGGAACGCGGTCGCTGATCATGCCGAGCGGGATCTGGAGCAGGACGTTGCCGAGGCCGATCGCCGTCAGCAGCATCGCCGCGTCGCTTTCCGTCAGCCCGATGCGCGTGCCGTAGACCGGGAAAAGGGCGAGGCCGCCGGTCTCGACGGCGCCGAAGACCAGCACCGCGGCCGTTGCCGTCGGCACCAGGAAGATGAAGCTTGAGAAGGGCTTGTCCGACGCTTTCGTCTCTGCGCCGATGTCGGGACTCTGGCGCCATGCGGCGAGAACCGGCAGGCCGGCGGCGAGCACGAGGGCGAAGGCCGCCGCGAAGGGGAGCAGGCCATCGCTGCCCATTTGGGCGAAGAGCCACGGCCCGAAGGCGAAGCCCAGCGACAGCACCGTCGCATAGAGGCCGAGCACGAAGCCGCGCCTTGCCGCGGGCGCCGAGGCGGTGATCCAGAACTCCGACAGGATGAAGAGGACGGTGATGGAAAAATGCAGCACCGCGCGGAGCGGGAACCAGGCCCAGAAGGGCGCGGCATAGAAGAACAGGAAGGAGCTCGCTCCGACGACGATCATCGCCAGCATGGTCCACACGACGCCGAAGCGCGCGGCGAGCGGCGCGGCGAAAGGGGCGGCCGCGATCGAGGCGATGCCGGCGACGGCGATGTTGGCGCCGATCGTGGTCGCCGAATAGCCGCGTCCTTCGAGGATGACGCTGAGCAGCGGCATGCCGAGACCGATGGCGATGCCGACGACGCTGATCGAGGCGATCGCGGCGAGGATCGACAGCCAGCGGATCTCCTGTTGCGCCGACAGGCGCGCGACCGGCGGCGGAGCTTCGATGGCCATGGCGGGACCTGCCGGGAAGGAGCCTAGATCTGCTCTTTGCAGAAGCGGTTGTGGCGCATGAAATAGAAGGGCACGGGACCACCGGGCTCGAGCGTGGGGTCGCGGTCGAGCCGGTCGCGCAGCTCGCCCAGCACGGTGCGGGTGATCTTCGGGATGTCGGCTTCGAGCGCCCTGGCGATCGGCAGCCAGACCAGCTCTTCCAGCTCGTCGGTCGGCCCTTCGTCGAGCTCGACCGCGACCTCGTCGCGCCACAGCGCCAGGAAACGCGTATCGAAGCGGCGCACCCGGCCGGGCGGCGTGATCGCGCGGGCTACGAAGCGCAGTGCGGAGAGCGACGGTACGACGCGATGCTCGACGAAACCCTGCCAGCCCGGCGAGGAGGTGGCGAAGCTCGCCTTCTCGCCGATCAGCAGGCCCGCTTCCTCGTAGGTCTCGCGGATCGCCGACATGGCGATCGCCCGAGCGCGGGCCGCACTGGCGCGCGCGCCGGAGCCGATCAGCTTCCTCTCCTCTTCCGGATGCAGGTTGCTTGCCACCGGAATGCGGGCATCGCTGGGATCGGTGCGGCCGCCGGGGAAGACGAACTTGCCCGGCATGAAGGCATGGCGGCTGTGGCGGCGGCCCATCAGCAGCCGGACGTCGCCATGCTGCCGGTCAAGCAGGATCAGCGTCGCCGCGTCGCGCGGGCGCCGGGGGCCGGGCCCGAGCGCGAAATCCTTGTGCTCGGCGCGATCGACCTCGGCGCGGCTCATGCCTTCCATGTTCTCCACCAATTCGCCCTCGATCCTTTTTCGTGCCATCACAGTTCGGGATGGTGCTCCAGTACATCCTTCTCGCCGCCGAAGCCATGCATGCGCAAGGCCCATTGCAGCCCGACCACCGAGCCTTTCACCGGCTGCAGCAGCGCCAGCGTCGCGATCAGCGTCAGCGGGACCCAGATCGCCAGATGCTGCCAGGTCGAAAGCTGCACCATCGCCTCGATGCCCATGAAGGCGCCGACCACGATATGGCCGACGATGACGATGACGAGATAGGCGGGCAGGTCGTCGGCGCGGTGATGATGATACGCCTCGCCGCAATGCCCGCAATGGTCGGCGACCTTGAGGAAGCGTCCGAACAGCCGTCCCTTGCCGCAATGCGGGCAGCCGCCGGCGAAACCGCGCCACATGGAGCGCAGGACATGGCGGCCGTTGCCGCTGCCGTCGAATACATGCTTTTCCGTCATCGTCCCCTCGATAGGCGGCGCCTGCCGCCGCGGCTGTCCTGGCGGGCGCGGGCACGCGCCTTCGACTTGTGGAAGGAGCGCCTTGCGCCTTGCATCGGCCGGGGCTCGCTCAGCATCTCGAACCGCATCGCGCCGGCGAGCGGGGCGATCTCCACCAGCCGTACCGAGACGCGGTCGGCGAGCTGGTAGCCCTTGCCCGACTGCTCGCCCACCATCGCATGGGCGGTTTCGTCGTAGATATAATATTCGCTCCCGAGCGATGACACGGGGATGAAGCCGTCTGCGCCGAATTGCGGCAGCTGCACGAAGAGGCCGGCTCTGGTAACGCCGGAAATCCGTCCGTCGAAGCTTTCATCGAGGCGCGAGGCGAGGTGGGCGGCGACGAGACGGTCGACCGTGTCGCGCTCGGCCGCCATGGCGCGGCGCTCGCTGGCGGAGATCAGCGCCGAGATCTCCTCCAGCCGCTCCTCTTCCGCGTCCGTCAACCCGTCCTTGCCAAGGCCGAGCGCGGAGATCAGGGCGCGGTGGACGATCAGGTCGGCATAGCGCCTGATCGGCGAGGTGAAATGGGCGTAGCGGCGCAGGCTGAGGCCGAAATGGCCGAGATTGTGCGCGGCATAGATCGCCTGGCTCTGCGAGCGGAGCACCATCTCGTTGACCAGTTCCTCCTGATGGCTGCCCTCGACGCGGGCAAGGATGGCGTTGAACTGCGACGGCCGGAGCTGGGCGCCGCGCGCCAGCGAGATGCCGAGCGACTGCAGGAATTCGCGCAGCGCCTCCTGCTTGGCGAGCGAGGGCGCATCGTGGACGCGGTAGATGAGAGGCTGGCGCTTGCCCTCCAGCGTCTCGGCCGCCGCGACATTGGCCTGGATCATGAACTCTTCGATGAGCTTGTGGGCGTCGAGCCGCTCCGGCACGACGACGCGGTCGACGGTGCCGTCCTCCTTGAGCAGGATCTTGCGCTCCGGCAGATCGAGCTCGAGCGGCTCGCGGGCCCGGCGACCACGCCTCAGCACCTCATAGGCGTCCCAGAGCGGGCGCAGGACGGTATCGAGGATCGGGCCCGTCCTGTCGTCGGGGCTGTCGTCGATCGCGGCCTGCGCCTGGTTGTAGGCGAGCCTCGCAGCCGAGCGCATGGTGATGCGGTGGAAGCCGTGGCGCAGCTTGCGGCCGTCGGCGGCGAACACCATGCGCACGGCAAGGGCAGGGCGCTCCTCACCCTCGCGCAGCGAGCAGAGGTCGTTGGAGATGCGCTCGGGCAGCATCGGCACGACGCGATCGGGGAAATAGACCGAATTGCCGCGCCTGAGCGCCTCGCGGTCGAGCGGGGAGCCCGGCCGCACATAGGCCGCGACGTCGGCGATCGCCACCGTCACCACCACGCCGCCGGGGTTGTTCTCGTCCGTATCCGGCTCGGCATGGACGGCATCGTCATGGTCTCTGGCATCGGCCGGGTCGATGGTGACGAGGGGCAGGCTGCGCCAGTCCTCGCGTCCGGCGAGCGTCGCGGGCTTCGCCGCATCCGCCTCGGCAATCGCGTCGGCGGGGAAGATATGCGGGATCTCGTGAGCGTGGATGGCGATCATCGAGACCGCCTTCTCGCTCTCCATCGAACCCAGCACGGCGATCACCTTCGCCTTCGGCAGTCCGTAGCGGGCAGCCTTGACCGGCTCGACCTCGACGAGGTCGCCATGGCTCGCCTCACCGCGGAATTCGGGATCGACCACCATCTCGGGCTGGCGCCGCTCGACCGGATCGATGCGCAGCGTGCCGTCCGGCATCTCGCGGAAGACGCCGAGCGCGGCATCGCGCGACTTGTCGAAGACCTTCAGCACGCGCGCCGCATAGGCGGGACCGTCGCCATCCTCGGAACGGAATATCCTGGCCAGGACACGGTCGCCGATGCCGGGTGCGGCCCCGCGGCTCGACTTCGAGGGACGGATCGAGACCAGCGGTGCGGCCCGCCCGTCCTCCGGCGCCTCGTTGGGCCGCGCCAGCAGCAGCCCGTCGGCATCGCGGGCGAAGATGTCGAGCACCAGGACGGAGGGCAGTTGACCCGGACGCGCGACACGTTTGCCGCGCTTCTCGATCAGGCCCTCGTCGGCGAGGTCGCGCAGCATGTCCTTGAGCCGGACCCTGTCGCCGCCCTTGAGGCCGAAGGCGCGGGCGATCTCGCGCTTGCCGGACTTGTCCGGGTTCTCGGTGACGTATTGCAGGATCTGCTCGCGGTCGGGCATGAAATCGCGCTCGCCCGCGGCCGCCTTCTTCTTCGGCGCAGTGTCCTTGCCCCCGGATGGCCGGCGAGCCATGCCGCTATCCTTCGCCCGCCGATGTCGCGTCCCCATCCGCGCGCTTGGCCGACTTGCCGGCCGCCTTCTTCTTCGCCGCAGGCTTCTTCTTGGCAGCCGCCTTCTTCGCGCCGCCGCCCGACTTCCCGGCCTTGGCCGCGATCAGCTGAAGCGCCTCCTCGATCGTGACGGAGGCGGGATCCTTGCCCTTGGGCAGCGTCGCATTGACCTTGCCCCAATTGACATAGGGGCCGTAGCGCCCGTCGCGCACGGTGATCTTGCCGCCCCCGTCGGGATGCTCGCCGAGCTCCTTGAGGGCTGCCGGCGCGGCGCGGCCATTGCCCCTGGCGAAGCGCGACTTCTTCTCCGCGATGACCGTGACGGCGCGGTTGAGCCCGATCGAGAACACGTCCTCGACCGATTCCAGATTGGCGTAGCCGCCGTCATGGAACAGGAAGGGGCCGTAGCGGCCGATGCCGGCCGAGATCATCTTGCCGGTCTCGGGATGCTTGCCGACGTCGCGCGGCAGCGCCAGCAGCGCCAGCGCCTTCTCGTGATCGATGCTGTCGGCGCTCCAGCCCTTGGGCAGGCCGGCGCGCTTGGCCTCCTTGCCTTCGCCGCGCTGGACGTAAGGGCCGAAGCGGCCCGACTTCAGGACGATCTCCTCGTCCGTATAGGGGTCCTTGCCGAGCGCGCGGTCGCCGCCGCCGTCGCCCTCGCCATTGCCGTTCGCACCTTCCCCCAACTGCCGGGTGAAGCCGCATTCGGGATAGTTCGAGCAGCCGACGAAGGCGCCGAAGCGGCCGAGCTTCAGCGAGAGCTGGCCGGTGCCGCATTTCGGGCAGATGCGCGGGTCGGAACCGTCCTGGCGCGGCGGGAAGACGAGCGGCGCCAGTTCCTCGTTGAGCGCGTCGAGCACATCGGTGACGCGCAATTCCTTGATCTCGTCGACGCG
>CAYYZC010000136.1:5386-8109 GCA_964475605.1 uncultured Chelativorans sp. | reverse complement strand
GGATGGTCGGGGGCGCACTGGATGGCGAAGTCGAGCGCGACCTTCAGCCCGTGCGCCTCGGCCGCCGCGACCATGCGGCGGAAATCCTCCAAGCTGCCGAGCTCGGGATGGATGGCGTCATGGCCGCCTTCATCCGAGCCGATCGCATAGGGGCTGCCCGGATCGCCGGGGCCGGCGACGAGGCTGTTGTTCGGGCCCTTGCGGTTGGTGCGGCCGATCGGATGGATCGGCGGGAAATAGAGGATGTCGAAGCCGAGCTCCTTCACATAGGGCAGGACCTCTATCACGTCGTCGAAGGTGCCGTGCTTCCCCGGCGCGCCTTGCGAGCGCGGCATCAGCTCGTACCAGGCGCCGAAGACGGCGAGCGGCGGATCGACCTCGACGGCGACCGGCCTGTCGCAGCGCGACAGGTTCGTGCGCGGGCCATGCCGCGCCATCAGGTCGGCCGTCCCGGCCTCTAGCAGCAGGTCGAGCCGGACCGCATCGCCACCGCCCTGTTCGAGGCGACGAAGCAGCGCGCCGAGCGCGTCCCTGCCCTCGGCGGAGATGTCCCCGGCTGCAGCGGCGGCCTCGACCAGATGCCGTCCTTCGGTCAGTTCGAGGTCGACCGTTTGGCCGGCCGCCTTCTTCTTCAGCGTGTCGCGGCGCCAGCTCGCGAACAGGTCGCGCCAGGCGACGATCTCGATCTCGTAAGCGCCGATCTCGGGAAAGCGGAGATAGCCGCCCCAGCGGTCGTTCTCGATGAACTCGAGCGGAGCTTCCCGGGAAACCGGCTCGCCCGCGCGGCGCCAGCGCATCGCGGCGGCGATGACGTCGTGGCCATCGCCGAAGATGTCGGCCTCGACGAGGAAGCGCTCGCCTGCGCCCGCCTTGGCCGGAAAGCGGCCGCCGTCGATCTCCGGTCCGATATTCTCGATCGCGATGCGGTTTTCGGCCAGTTCTCTCAGACGGGCTTCCGAACCATCGGCAGCAGTGCTCATTCCTGGCCTTTCCCCCGAAACATGTGCATGGCCCGCCTCCGGATTCGCCTTCGTCCCGCTTGCGCCTGCGCCGACCTCCGGCGCGGCCGCCTGTCTGGGCAACAGCCGGACCTTGCAAAGGTTCCGCTTCGCCAGCCGGAAAAACTTCATCGACATGGAACCATTCGCTTCCCCGCTGGTTTGGATTCGCCGCTCGTCATGGGCGGCGTGGAGGAGCCACACCATGAACAGTGATAGCGCGAATGGCGGAACGGGTCATGACGCCCCGTCCGGCGACAAGACGGTCGTGCATTTCAGGGTCGAAGGAGCGACGATCTCCGTCAGCCTCGACCATGACCGGCACGAGATGAAGAGGTCGTCGCTGGCCCGCGCGCGCGAAGCACTGGACCAGGTCGGCCTGCCGGCGGCAGCCGCCCGGCCCTCCCCCCGCAGCAAGGGCATCCCGCCCAACGCCTTCGCAAGCTGGGCCTATCGCCAGAAATAGGCGCCTACCCTTGTTCATGGCCAATTGACGAGGCACGCCATGCCGCGCCGCTGAAGCAACGTCCTCAGCGGCAAGGTGCCCGCGTCGGCCTCGAAATGCTCGCCCGACAGGCAGTCGCGAAATGCGGCCCCGCCGGGCTGCGCCGGGATGTCGACCGCCGTATCCGCCCAGGCGTCGGCGGGAATCCGGCCATCGTCGAGAAGATCCATCGCGAGGCGCGGCGCGACGACGATCGCCCTCGCCCCCTCACGGCTGCGCGCGAAGGCGACGACATGGCTGCGCTTTTCGCCGCTCACCTCAAGCGGCATGAAGCTGCCGAGGCGGAACAGATCGGGCTGCTTGCGCCGCTCGCCGAGCAGCTTCGCGATCAGCCGCAATTTCTGCGCGCGCCACGATCCTTCGTCCTCGCCCGAAAGCAGCGCGGCAAGGTCCTCGAAATCGACCGGACGACGATTGTCGGGATCGACGAGGCTGAAATCGCCGGCCTCCGAGCCCTGATAGATGTCGGGAATGCCGGGCGCGGTGAGCTTGACCAGCGTCTGGGTCAGCGAGTTGAGCCGTCCGGCCTGCCGCAACGGCAGCGTCGTGGCGACGAAATCGCTCAGGAACGCCTCGTTGCCCGGCGCGATCAGGCCGGCAGCATAATCCGCCACCGCCTGCTCATAGGCGTCGTCGCTCTGCGTCCAGCGCGTGCGCAGCTTGGCCTCGCGCAGCGCCTTTTCGACGAAGCCGAGGAAGCGCTGCCGCAAGGCTGCAAGTCCCTGCCCGTCTCGCGGCGACAGGCCTTCCGGCCAGACGCCGAGCAGCGCCTGATAGATCAGCCATTCCGTCTCTGGCTCGGGGGCCGGACCGCCGTCGAGCTCGGCGACGCGGCCGGCATGCATCTCGCGCCAGCGCTCGACCGACCGCATCCACGGTCCGGCATCTTCGGTGAGCGCCAGGAGCCGCGCCCGCGCATCCTCGCCGCGCTTGGTGTCGTGCGTCGCCGTGGCAGACAGCGAGCCCGGCCAATGTTCCGCCCGCTCGCGCATCGACCTGTGGAAGCGCCGCAGGTCCGGCGCCGGGCGCTGCGGATCGCAGCCGACCTCGTTCAGCGCCAGCAGGCGGTGGTCGCGATAGAACAGCGTGTCCTCGACGCCCTTCGCCGTCGCCGGTCCCGAAAGCTGCCGGAACAGGATGCGTGCCCGCTGCCGCTCCTCGTCCGCCGGCTCGACGCCGCCGAGGACCGCGCACAGCCAGTCGAGCGCCTCGATGGCGAG
>CAYYZC010000136.1:0-5286 GCA_964475605.1 uncultured Chelativorans sp. | reverse complement strand
TCGATGAACTCGTAGCCCGTGGTGCCGTCGACCGGCCAGTCCTCGGGCAGGGTCTCGCCCTCGCCGAGGATCTTCTCGACGACGAGATAGGATTCCGGCCCGACCGCTTCGCGCAGCCGGGCGAGATAGGCGCCGGGATCGGCCAGCCCGTCGACATGGTCGACGCGCAGCCCGTCGACCTGGCCGCTGCGCACCAGCTCAAGCGTCAGCGTGTGGACGGCATCGAAGACGACCGGCTCCTCGACCCTGACCCCGACGAGACCGGTGACCTCGAAGAAGCGGCGATAGCTCAGCCGCCGGCGGGCCTCCTTCCAGAAGGTCAGCTCCCAGGGCTGCAATTCATGGACGGTCTCCAGATAGGCGCAGTCGCGCGATGCCGCGGCAAGCGCATCGGAAAGTCCCGCCGAGGCATCGGCGATTTCGCGCACGCTGTCATGCAGGTCCTGCGGTCGCATCGGATCGGCCGAACGCGCGATCGCGGCCAGCCGCTCCGCTGCCGTTCCCGCCGCCGGGGCCAGCGCCTTCTCCCAGCTCGAAGGATGGAGCGGGAAGCGATCGTCGAGATGGGCGAGCGCCAGCGTGCCGGCATCGGGATCGAGGACAATGGCGAGATCGCCGCTTGCGGCAACTTCCTCGAAGGGCGCGTCCAGCACCGGCAGCGTCAGCCTTTGCGACCAGTCGATGTCGAAGAAGCCGGCACAGCTGCTGTCGCGGCCCCATTGGACGACGTCCCGCCACCATGGGTTCTCCAGCGACGCCGCCATGTGGTTGGGCACGATGTCGAGGACGAGCCCGAGCCCGGCGCCGCGAAGTGCGGCCGAAAGCCGGTCGAAGCCCTCGCGCCCGCCAAGCGCCGGATCGATCTCATTGTGGTCGATGACGTCATAGCCATGAGTGGAGCCGGCCGTGGCGGTGAAGACCGGCGATGCGTAGAGATGGCTGATGCCGAGATCGCGCAGATGAGGCACGATCGCGATCGCCGCGTCGAAATCCGTCCCGTCACGGAACTGCAGGCGATAGGTCGCCGAGGGCAGTTTCCTCACCTGGGACGCTCCTCGCGCATCGCCGCCGCGACGGCGCGCACCAGCTCCGAGTTCTCCAGCCCGTCGAGGTCCATGCGCGACCGGCGCCGCCAGTTCGGATAGCCGTCTTCGGTGCCGGGCAGATTGGTCGGCTCCGTCTCGCCGGTGAGGTCGGCCAGCCGCACGCCGGCAAGCATGGCCGCGCTCCTGGCGAGAAAGCGGTGGACGGCGACGACCAGCTCGTCGGGCAGGCGTTCCTTCGTCCCCGCCGTCGCCCGCGCCGCGTCCAGTCCGCAATGGCGCATCAGCATCTCGGCGAGGTCGGCGCGCTCGCGGTGCCGGTGGTCGGCCTGCGCGCGCGCCGACGCCTCGTCGATCATGCCGTATTCGAGCCTGAGTTCGACGTCATGGCCGTTCCACCAGCCATAGAGCGTCGGCAGATCGTGCGTCGACAGGCAGGCGAGCGACTGGCGCGGATAGGTTTCGGGCGGGCGGAAGCTGCCGTTCTCCTGCTCGAAATAGAGGATACGGCAGGAGAGGATGCCTGCCGCATACATGACCTCGCGAAAGCCGGTCGGCACATAGCCCAGATCCTCGCCGATGACGGCGAGGCCGCGCGCCTGCGACATCGCCGCCAGCTCCTGCAGCAGCGTGGCGATGGGAAAGCGCAGATAGGCGCCCTCGGCCGGCGTCACGCCCTGCGGCACGAGAAAGAGCTGCCACAGCGCCATGACATGGTCGATGCGCAGCGCACCGGCGTGGCGCGAAACCGCGTCGACCATCTCGACCCAGGGCCGGAAATCGCGCCGCTGGAGCGCCACCGGCGACAGGGCGGTCAGCCCCCAGTCCTGGCCCGAGGTGCTGAAATAGTCCGGCGGCGCGCCGATGCTCACATCGCTCACATAAGAGTTCGGGTCGCTCCACACGGCCGAGCCGTCCGGCGCCTCGCCGACCGCGAGGTCGAGATAGAGCCCGATGCGCAGCCCCGCCTCGCGCGCGGCTCGAGCGGCCTGCGCCAGTTGGCGATCGGCGATCCATTGCAGCCAGCGGTGGAACTCGATCTCGTGCCGATGCGCCTCTGCAAATCCGCGTACGGCCGCGCTGTCCGGCGATCGGAATTCGTCCGGCCAGCCGGTCCAGCCGGCGCCATGGCCGTCCTCGACCATGCGCAGCGAGATCGCCTCGAACAGCGCGTGCCGGTACAGCACCTCGCCGCCCTTTTCGCAGAAAGTTTCGAAATCGGCGCGCTCACCGCCGTTCCAGCACTCCCATGCCGCCCTGAGAGCCGCGAGCTTGGCTTCCGCCACAGCCTGGTAGTCGACGAGATCCCGGTCCCGCAGCCGCTCCAGCACGGCAGGGTCGGCATCGTCCGGCGAAAAGCCGGGCACGCGCTCGACGGCGATGTGAAGCGGGTTGAGGAAGCGCCGGTTCGACGGAAAGAACGGGCTGCACCGCTCGGGCGCGCCGAGGAACAGCGCATGCAGCGGCGTCACCCCAACGAAATCGGCGCCGAGCCGGGCGGCGATCGCGCACAGCGCCTCGAGGCCGGCGAAGTCGCCGATGCCCCAGTCGCGCCACGCGCGCACCTCGTAAAGCTGGCAGGTGATGCCCCAGGCCGGCCGCTCCGTCAGCCATTGCGGGATATGGCAGCGCGCCGGTCCCTCATGGCGCAGTTCGAGCGAGCGCGGAGCCGGGGCGTCACGCAGGAAATCGGCGATCGCCTGCTCGTCGGTCGGCAGGCGCAGCGCTTCGAGCAGCCGCCTCCTGGTCTCGGGCGAGGTCGCGGCAAAGGACCCGTCTGGAGCGGTGAAACCGTCCGCGATGCCGCTTCGCGCGGCCAGGCTGTCGAGCGAATTGTCCGGCATGCTCCCGTCCCAGGCTCCGAGGAAAGACAGAACGGCCGCCGGCCGTGCTTGTTCCTTGCCCGAGCTTGCACGCAAGAAGAAGCCGGCGCAATTTCCACCGCGCCGGCGAGGTCGGGAGTGGATGTGGAGGTGGCGGCTACCGCATGCGCCGGATCCGGCTTCGCAGCCAGCCGGAGCCGAGCTCGGCCAGCAGCACCAGGAACACGATGGTCAGCAGGATCGCCGCGACGCGCGTGCTCTCGAGCTGCTGCGTCGTGCGCTTGAGATACCAGCCCATGCCGCCGCCGCCGAAGAAGCCGACCACGGTCGCCGCCCGGAAGGCGACGTCCCAGGTGTAGATGGCGATGCCGGTGAAGGCGACACGCACCTGCGGCAGCACCGCATACTGGAACACCTGCAGCGGGCTGGCGCCGACCGAGCGCATCGCCTCGACCGGCCCCATGTCGATCGCCTCGAGCTCGTCCGAGAACAGCTTGCCGGCGAAGCCGATGCAGAAGACGGTGAGCGCCAGCGTGCCGGCCAGCATGCCGAAGCCGATCACGGTGACGAAGAGAATGGTCCAGATCGTCTCGTGAATGGAGCGGCTGCCCATGATGGCGAAGCGGCCAAGCGGATAGGCGATCTTCTTGCTGATCGTGATGTTGTTCGCCGCCATCCAGGCGAGCGGGATCGAAACCAGCACGCCCAGCGCGCCGCCGAGCAACGACATCTCCAGCGTGCGCAGCACCGAGCGCAAGAAGTCGGCATTGGTGACGTAGTCGACATCCGGCGGGAAGTAGCGGGCGGCAAGGATCTGCGCCAGCCGCGGGAAGGCGCCGAGCAGCCGCGCCAGGTCGATGTTGAGGAAGGCGACCGACCAGGCGAGGAAGGTCAGCACCGCCAGCAGCACGGCGAAGCGGATCGTCGTGCGCGGGTGCCGGTAGCGTGACCAGCTCCGCTGCGGGCCGGCGATGGTCTCTGTTGCGCTTATCGCCATCGGGGCCTCCTAGATCACCGCCTTGCGGGCGTAGTGGGAGACCACTTCGCCGATCGCGATCAGCACGAGCACCGCGAGCACGACGAGCGTCACGCCGCCATAGTTGAACATCGCCATCTGGCGGAAGAAGACGAGGCCGAGGCCGCCTGCGCCGACAAGGCCCATGATCGCCGAGCGGCGGATGTTGATGTCCCATTCGAAGATGATGGTGCCGATGATGACCGGCAGGATCTGCGGCACGATGCCGTAATACATGACCTGGAACTGGTTGCCGCCGACGGCCCTGATCGCCTCGACCGGCTTGGGGTCGATATTCTCGATCGCCTCGGCGGTGATCTTGGAGATGAAGCCGATCGAGCGCATGGCGACGGCGAGGATGCCGGGCAGCGCCCCGAGGCCGACCGCGCCGACGAAGAGCAGCGCCCAGATGACCTCGTGGATCGAGCGGCTGAGCACCATCATGAAGCGGCCGAGCGGGTAGAAGATATATTTGTTGGGTGTCACGTTGGCGGCGCCGAACCAGGCTACCGGCAGCGACAGGAAGCAGCCGAGCAGCGTGCCCAGCGTCGCCATCATCAGCGTTTCCAGCGCCGGCACGATGAGCTTCGGCGTCAGCGACCAGTCGATATGGAAGAAGCGCTCGATGGCGCCGAGGATGCCGAGAACGCCGCCCATGCGCTCCCAGTCGGTGTCGACCATGATCGTGTCGTGGACGCACCATGCGAAGACCGCGATGGCGCCTGCGACCAGCAGCCAGTTGTTCAGCCGCCGCCGGCGCCTTCCGTCCAGATAACGGCCATAGCCCGAGGCACTGGCGGCGCTTGCCATGCTCATCACAGCACTTCCATCGCATAGATCTCGTCGAGGTCCTGCTTGCGCATGCGTTCCGACGGACCGTCGAACTTCTTGTAGCCGTCCTGCAGCCCGATGATGCGGTTGCAGAATTCGAGCGCGAGCTGCACGTCGTGGATGTTGCACAGCACCGGCACGTTGTATTCGCGCGCCAGCTCGCGGATCAGCGACATGACATCGCGTGAGATCTTCGGGTCGAGCGCCGATGTCGGCTCGTCGAGAAGCAGGATTTCCGGCTTCTGCATCAGCGCGCGCGCGATGCCGACGCGCTGGCGCTGGCCGCCGGAGAGCTCGTCGGCGCGCTTGTCGACATGATCCGACAGGCCGACGCGATCGAGCATGTGCAGAGCCTGCTCCACGTCGTGGCGCGGGAAATGCTTGAAGAAGCTGCGGAAGCTGCCCGTATAGCCGAGCCGTCCCGACAGCACATTGTCCATCACCGACATGCGGTTGACCAGGTTAAACTCCTGAAAAATCATGCCAATACGTCGTCGTAGCCGTCGCAGCTCGCTGCCCCTCAACTGGCGCACATCCTGGCCGAAGAGAATGATGTCGCCCTCGCTGGCCTCAA
>CAYYZC010000135.1:0-8115 GCA_964475605.1 uncultured Chelativorans sp. | reverse complement strand
TCAGTCCCAGGCGGACCGCGCTAGGAAAAAGGCAATGAACCCAGTCTGAGCCAACGAGGGCGGTTCTCGCAACTGTCGCGGAACCCCTACGTTTTGCGGCAAAATCGCCGATGCTGATTCTACGGAGCAAAATCCCTCGCAAAAGTCAGGTGCGAAAGTCCAACTTGTGCAACAGACTTTCGCTACACGTCGCGGCCCGGATGCTGGGCCGCTGCGGACGTGATGCAGGTTTCAGGATTTGTGCGACGAATTCTTGAGCCCCAGTTGCGGCTACGCCTTCAATTCGAGCGATCGAACCGTCTTTGATATGATCGCGACCAAGCTATCTGCCAGGCGGGTTGGCGCGGCGGCTGATCGCGTGAGGACCAGAGCGGTTTCCCCGAGCTGGGGAAGGGTGGTATCCGATAGCCACCTGACCCGATCGGTGAATGCGCCTTGCGGCAGGACGCCGACCGCAATACCCGCCGAGATAGCCGCCCGAACGCCGGCGACGCTTTCACTCGTGCAGACAATCTCGTAATCTACTTCCGCTTTTTGCAGCAGATCGAGACAGCGTTCCCGCCACCAGCACGCCTGATCGAACAGCGCTACGGGAAGCGGGCGACGTTGCTCAACCTCGTGAAATGCCGACCCGGCCCAAATGGCAGCTTCACGGTGAACGACAATGTCGTGAGCCGCGACATCTTCCGGAGCGTGAAGCGCGATGTCCAGCTCGTCCGCCGCGAGGGCGCTCGGAAACTCCACGCTTGAACCGCACTGCAAGAGGATGCGAGCGCCAGGTTGCTCTTGTGAGAACCTGGACAAGATCGAGGGAAGCCAAGTGTCGCTGTATTCCTCGGGCATTCCAAGTCGGATTTCGCCGTTGTCATTCGGCCCTCGCATGGCAATGACGGTCTGGTCGAGTGTTTCAACGACCCGACGCGCAATCGGCAGCAATTGTTCGCCGCTTGTCGTGAGGGACACGCCGCGCCCGTGCCGATCGAACAATTGCTGCGCTACAATCTCTTCGAGCTTCTGGACCTGAAGGCTGACGGCGGATTGCGTCCGGAGCAGACGCGCCGCGCCGCCACTGACGCTGCCGGCCTTGGCGACCGCCAGGAAGCTACGCAGCAAATCGCTTTCGAGTTGAGGCAACACTGTATCGTCTAGGCTCATACCTGATATTTATACTATTCGTTTCATTAATGGAAGCGCTTGCAATAGATTGCCGCGAAAAGGATGGCAGGCATGAACATTGCGCTTCCGAATGTGCAAAAACCGATCATGTGGGCGGTGGCCACAATCGCGGCGGCCGCTGCGGCAGTCTCATGGCCTGAGAAAACCTATGAGACTGTGCGGTTCGTGCTGGAGAGCTTTGTTCACGTAGCGCCCCTGATCGCGATCGGAATCTTCCTGTCGGCGTGGGTCGCGGCAAGCGGAGCCGACACCGTCACGGCGAAATGGTTCAAGGGCCGCCCTGCCACGACCATTGTGATCGCATCCGCCATAGGCTCTGTCACGCCGGTTTGCGGCGTGACCGTGCTGCCCTTGATGACAGGATTCCTCGTAGCAGGCGTGCCGCTTGCGCCCATCATGGCGTTTTGGCTTTCCTCACCCATCACCGGCCCCGCGATGTTCATGGCCACATGGGCTATTCTCGGCCCTGCCTTTGCTATCGGAAAAATGGTTGCGGCCTTTGCACTCGGGGTAATCGCAGGAGCGGGAACGGCGGCGCTGACGGGCACAAACATGGTGCAACGTCCGCTTCGTGCGTCGCGGATCGCGGCCGGCGGCAGCCAGTGCGGCACCTGCGGTCCGGAGAGCTTCTCGTTTCGCATCTGGCAGGAGCCGGCCCGGATGCGTGTCTTTCGAGCGGAGCTTCTGTCCATGGCGAGGCTGATCGCTCTATGCCTCACCTTTGCCTTTTCGGCGGAGTTCTTGCTGCGCGATCTCCTGCCGCCGCATGTTCTGGTATCCTACATAGGCGAAGATTCCATCTACGCGATCCCGCTCGCCGTCATGGTCGGTGCGCCGATGTATCTCGACGGCTATGCGGCGCTGCCCTTGGTGCGCGGCCTGCTCGATCTCGGCATGTCGCCCGGTGCTGCTATGGCGTTGCTGGTATCCGGCGGCGCGGTCAGCATTTGGGGCGTCCTCGCCGTGGTGGCGGTTCTCAAACCCGCAACCATTGCCCTGTTCGTGGCGCTTGCCGTGGTTGGGTCGCTGGCGATCGGATACGCTTTCGATGCGATTTGGGCGTTGCTGCCGTGAAAGGCGGCCTGATCGGAGCCACATTGTCGGTACTCCGGCGCAATCTCGGCCTTGAGCGGACACGGCCAAGAAATCGGCCGCTATCCAAGCTCGACGATCACCTGCTTGATGATCTCGGGATAACCCGCGAGCAAGCGGATGAGTTGGACAAGCGCCACAAACACCCGCGCAGATCGAGCGATGGCCCTCGCTAATGGCCTATCCGCAACAGGCAGATATTCCGGCCTGCTGCGCGCGGTGCCGTGGCTTGCATATGGCAGGGCGGGGCGCGAGGAGCACAGTCACCCGGGCGCTGTCGATCTCGATGCCGCCTACATCATAGACCTGCATCGGTTCGCCGGGCTTACTGACTTCCCATGTCAGCCGCGCCCTGTGGTCAAGCGGGACCCCGCTGGCGACCTTATCGAGGATCGTCCGGAACTTGGCGACGGACATAGGGGCGCTGCCGTCGGTCGCCGGAATGTCCTCGACCTGCAACACGGTTTCCTGCCATGCGTCGGGACTACCGCCACAATCCAGCGTGACGAAGGAACCCGCCTTTACCTCGGTGACGTGATAGCCGAATTGCACCCGCTGGCCATCGCCGTAGGCAAGGACAAGCGCTTTGTCTGCATGAGCCTCCACAGCGTCGAGGAAGACCCCGAGCGAGGCGTCACCATGAAAATCCGTCTTCAAGGGGCTGGCGTGAACGTTCATGAGAGTGTATCCATATTTCAACGACTCTTGAGATATTGAAATATCCATGAACGAAAAGCAAGCCCTTTTGGCCTTCGCGGCGCTCTCACAGGAAACCAGACTGCGCATTGTCCGCATGCTGGTGACGGCAGGCCCGGAAGGCATGCCTGCCGGCGCGATCGGGGAAGCGATGGATGGAGCCTCATCGTCCCGCATGTCCTTCCACCTAAGCCACCTCGAACAGGCGGGCCTCATCGAATCCCGCCGTGAAGGCCGCTCGATCATATACAGCGCCGCCTATCCGGCGCTCTCGGGTCTGCTCGACTTCCTCATGCGCGACTGCTGCCAAGGTCATCCAGACGTGTGCAGTCCGGTCGTGGACAAACTCAACGCCTGCTGCGAACCCACAAAGGAAGCCGCCAATGCCTGACAATGCCTCCGGACGGACATTCAACGTCCTGTTCCTCTGCACCGGGAACTCCGCCCGCTCGATCCTCGCCGAAAGCATCCTCAACAAGGACGGCGCGGGCGGCTTCCGCGCCTTCTCGGCTGGAAGCCAGCCGAGGGGTGAAGTGAACCCGCTGGCCCTCAAGACACTCGCCGATTTCGACTATCCGACAGAAGGCATGCGCTCAAAGCCATGGGACGAGTTCGCGGTGCCTGACGCTCCGGTCATGGACTTCGTATTCACCGTCTGCGACAGCGCCGCCGGAGAGGCTTGCCCGGTCTGGCCGGGGCAGCCGATGACGGCGCATTGGGGCATCGAAGATCCCGCCGCCGTCACCGGAACGGAGATGGAGCGGCGCACTGCCTTCGTGACCGCGTTCGGCTATCTGCGGAACCGGATCGCCGCATTCACGGCTCTCCCCGTCTCCAGCTTGGACAAGACAACGTTGCGCACCCGCCTTGTCGAAATCGGCCAGTCGGAAGGCACGACCTCGGCGCGCGGCAACGCGGCATAAGCCTGCTGTAGGAATTTTTCATGTCTACTTTTGAACGCTACCTGACGCTGTGGGTGGCATTGTGCATCGTCGTCGGTATCGCCCTCGGGCATCTGATGCCCGGAGTCTTCCAGGCAGTCGGGGCGCTCGAAATCGCCAACGTGAACCTGCCTGTCGCGGTGCTGATCTGGCTGATGATCGTGCCGATGCTGCTCAAGATCGACTTCGCGGCGCTGCGGGAAGTCGGACAGCACTGGCGCGGCATCGGCGTGACCCTGTTCATCAACTGGGCCGTCAAGCCGTTCTCCATGGCACTGCTAGGGTGGCTGTTCATCGGGTGGCTGTTTCGGCCCTACCTGCCTGCCGACCAGATAGACAGCTACATCGCGGGGTTGATCATTCTGGCCGCCGCGCCCTGCACCGCCATGGTTTTCGTGTGGTCGAACCTGACGAAGGGCGAACCGCATTTCACGCTGTCACAGGTGGCGCTCAACGACGCCATCATGGTGGTCGCCTTCGCGCCGATCGTTGCCCTGCTGCTCGGCCTGTCGGCCATCACAGTGCCATGGGGAACGCTGGTTCTGTCGGTCGTCCTCTACATCGTCATTCCGGTGATCGTGGCGCAGGCCGTCCGGCGTCGGCTGCTTGCCTCGGGCGGCGCTCCGGCGCTGTCGGCACTATTGGCGAAGCTCGGGCCGCTGTCGCTCGTCGCCCTGCTGGCGACACTGGTGCTGTTGTTCGGATTCCAGGGCGAACAGATCATTGCGCAACCTGCCATCATTGCCTTGCTGGCGGTGCCGATCCTGATACAGGTCTATTTCAATTCGGGGCTGGCCTACCTTCTCAACCGGGCCGTGGGAGAGCGGCATTGCGTGGCGGGGCCGTCCGCCTTGATCGGCGCGTCCAACTTCTTCGAACTTGCCGTGGCGGCTGCCATCAGCCTGTTCGGCTTTCATTCCGGAGCCGCCCTTGCGACGGTCGTGGGGGTCCTTGTCGAAGTTCCGGTGATGCTGTCGGTTGTGTGGATCGTGAACCGTTCGAAGGGCTGGTATGAGCGTGGCGAAAGCCACACCGTCCCTGTCGAGGCAGAACACTGAAACATGACTGTACAAGCGCCTGCAAATCAGCCTCTTGCGCGGCCGCGCTGGCAAGTGATATCGGCGCTTGGCGTTGTCCAGATATTCGCATGGGGCAGTTCGTATTACCTGCTCGCGGTCCTTGCCACCCCGATAGCTGCCGACACCGGATGGTCGCTTTCATGGATCGTCGGCGCGCTCTCCATCGGCTTGCTTGCGGCAAGCATAGTCTCGCCGCGCGTAGGCGATGCCATCGGACAATACGGCGGACGGCCTGTACTGGTGCTGGCTTGCCTGCTGCTCGCCTCCGGCCTTTTCATCCTTGCTGCTGCGCCCTCCCTATGGATGTTCGTCATCGGTTGGACAGTCCTCGGCGTCGGCATGGGGGCTGGCCTCTATGACGCCGCCTTTGCCACCCTCGGGGGCTACTATGGGCAATCTGCCCGATCTGCCATCACGACCCTGACCTTGTGGGGAGGCTTCGCAAGCACAGTCTGTTGGCCGCTTTCGGCCTTCTTTCTGGAGTATATGGGATGGCGCGGGGCATGCCTGACCTACGCTGCCATTCATCTCGTCATCTCTCTGCCGCTCGTCCTTTTCGTCCTGCCGGGGAATGGCAAACCCAAGGCCACCGGCGGCAAGAAAGGAATCGCTGCCGTCGCCCTATACGGCAACGAACGGCGAGCCTACCGGGTCATCATGGCTATCATGGTGCTGTCGGGTTTGGGCGTGACCATCATATCGGTGCATCTGCTGGCACTTCTGCAACAGCGCGGCCTCTCGCTTGCGGAAGCGGTTGCCCTCGGCGCGCTGATCGGTCCCGCCCAGGTCGCTGGCCGGATAGGCGAGATGGCAAGCGGCGGGCGGCATCACCCGATCTGGACGCTTGCGGCTGCCTGCGCTTTGACCGCTATAGGCATGACGATGCTCGCGGCTGGCTTTCGCGTCATCGGCCTGTCGCTCGTCCTCTACGGCGCTGGCAATGGAATCTTCTCGATTGCTAAAGGCGCATTGCCCCTCACCCTGTTCGGGCCTGCACGATATGCCCCGATCATGGGACGCCTCGCGCGGCCCGCCCTTGTAGCCCAAGCTGTCGGCCCGACCGTGGGCGCAATGCTCCTGTCAGCGGCTGGAACCGAAAACACCCTGCTTACACTGGCGGGAATTGCGATCGCCAATCTGGTCCTAGTCGCGTTACTATGGGGGCCGGTCAAGGCAAGGGAAGACCCCCTATAGGGTTTGGGCTAGCGTCGCAAATATCCCGAAACTCGCGACAGTCTTCTACCGCCTCCCATTAAGAAAAACGATAGGCATGCCCTCCTCAAGCCGAATCATCTGACGAGCAGGAATGTCCGCCCGCGGGCTCAGCGTAGGACAGAACCACCGTCGTTCTCCTGTATTATTGCGCTGCACTACTACTACGACCGAAACTTGTTGAATCGGTTCGTTTTGCGGTTCTTTTAGTTATCCTCATCCGGGGAACCGCCTTCACCCCCTCCCCGGAAACGGGGATGAGATGGCAGGCAACAATCGCAAACAGGCGACCTACGAACGCGGCGCGCGCATGCTCCGCACCGCGTTCGGCCCTGCCATCTCAAACCTGTTGCTCGACAAGTCCATCATCGAGGTGATGCTGAACCCCGACGGGCGCATCTGGGTGGATCGGCTCTCCGAGGGACTGGAAGACACCGGCGAGCGGCTGGCCCCGGAAGATGGCGAGCGCATCATTCGCCTCGTCGCCCATCACGTCGGCGCCGAGGTCCATGCCCGCTCCCCGCGTGTCTCGGCCGAGCTGCCGGAAACGGGCGAACGATTTGAGGGTCTCCTTCCTCCGGTGGTCTCCGGTCCGACCTTCTCCATTCGCAAGCCGGCCGTGGCCGTGTTCACGCTCGACGATTACGTCGCCGCCGGAATCATGACCGAGGCTCAGGCCGTCGCGCTGCGCCAGGCCGTCGCGTCACGCGCCAACATTCTCGTGGCCGGCGGCACGTCCACCGGCAAAACCACTTTGACCAACGCGCTCCTGGCCGAAGTCGCCAAGACGCAGGATCGCGTCGTCATCATAGAAGACACTCGCGAGCTGCAATGCGCGGCGCCGAATCTGGTGGCCATGCGGACGAAGGACGGGGTGGCGACACTTTCCGATCTCGTGCGCTCCTCACTACGCCTGCGCCCGGACCGCATCCCGGTCGGAGAAGTGCGAGGCGCTGAAGCGCTCGACCTGTTGAAAGCCTGGGGGACGGGGCACCCCGGCGGCGTCGGCACCATTCACGCAGGCTCCGGCATTGGTGCGCTGCGCCGCCTCGAACAACTCATTCAGGAAGCCGTCGTCACCGTCCCGCGCGCGCTGATCGCCGAGACCATCGACATCGTTGTCGTCCTCTCCGGCCGCGGTTCCGCGCGGCGCCTGGCCGAACTCGCCCGTGTCGAAGGCCTCGGCCTGGACGGCGATTACCGGCTCTCGCCCGCCCTTCCAGACCTCACCCCAGCAAACAATACAGGAGACACCGCATGATCCGTCGCGCCTTCCGCTTCCGCCGCCATATCGCAACCGCCGCCGTCGTCACCTGGGTCGCGCTGCTGACCTCTCCGGCTCTGGCCTCGGGCTCCTCGATGCCCTGGGAAGCCCCGCTTCAGTCCATCCTCGAATCGATCGAAGGCCCCGTGGCGAAAATCGTGGCGGTGATCATTATTATCGTCACCGGCCTGACGCTCGCCTTCGGCGACACCGGCGGCGGCTTCCGTCGTCTGATCCAGATTGTGTTCGGCATCTCGATCGCATTCGCCGCCAGTTCCTTCTTCCTGAGCTTCTTCTCCTTCGGCGGCGGGGCGCTGATCTGATGGCGGTCGTCCTCGAACAGCTCGACGCCGTGTCAGGATTTGCCGTCCCGGTTCACCGCGCGCTGAGCGAACCCATCCTGCTGGGCGGCGCGCCGCGCTCTGTGGCGATCCTCAACGGCACGTTGGCCGGAGCCGTCGGACTTGGGCTTCAGCTCTGGCTCGCCGGCATCCTGATCTGGGCGGTCGGCCACCTCGCCGCCGTCTGGGCCGCTAGGCGCGACCCTCTCTTCGTCGAGGTAGCGCGTCGGCATCTGCGCGTGCCCGGCCATCTTTCGGTGTGAGGCGGCACGATGATGAACCTTGCTGAATACCGCCGCACCGCCGTGCGCCTC
>CAYYZC010000134.1:2384-8133 GCA_964475605.1 uncultured Chelativorans sp. | reverse complement strand
AGCACCTTGGGGCGCTTGGCGAGCGAGCGGGCCAGGGCGACGCGCTGGCGCTGGCCGCCGGAGAGCTGGTGCGGCTTGCGCCTTGCGAAGGGTTCGAGCTTGACGAGGCGCAGCATCTCGGCGACGCGCGCCTCGATCTGGTCTCGCGGCAGCCCTTCCTGCCTGAGGCCGAAGGCGATGTTCTTCTCCACGCTCATATGCGGAAAGAGCGCGTAGGATTGGAACATCATGTTGACGGGACGGTGATACGGCGGGACGCCGGCAAGGTCCTTGCCGTCGAGAAGGACCTGCCCCTGCGAAGGCTGCTCGAAACCGGCGAGCATGCGCATCAGGGTCGTCTTGCCGCAGCCGGAGGGACCGAGCAGGGCGAAGAATTCGCGCTCGTAGATGGTCAGCGACAGATCGTCGACGGCCGTGAAGTCGCCGAAGCGCTTGCCGACGCCCCGGAACTCGATGAAGGGCCGAGCCTGGGGATCGTCCCAGGGCGCGAAGGAGCGTTTGACCGAACCCAACGTCTTGGCCATGGGCGGACCTAACCTTCAGAGAGGCATCTTCTCGGCGGGACGAGCCGGAAGCCGACGCTCCCGGCCCTTCGGCACGCTCAGGCGCCGGTCTTCACTTCCGTCCAGACACGATTGAGGACGCGCTGGGAACGCGGGTCGTACGGCGTCACCACATAGAGCCGCTCGGTGGTCTCGTCGTCGGGATAGATCGCCGGGTCGTCGATGACGTCCTCGTTCAGATATTCCTGCGAGGCGAGATTGCCGTTGGCGTAGTAGACATAGTTCGACGCCTTCGCCATCACCTCGGGACGCATCATGTAGTTGAGGAAGGTGTGGGCGTTGTCCGGGTTGGGCGCGTCGGCCGGGATCGCCATTTGGTCGGACCAGAGCAGCGCGCCTTCCTTCGGGATCGAATAGACCACCTCGATGCCGTTGTCGGCCTCGGCCGCACGGTCGCGCGCCTGCAGCACGTCGCCGGACCAGCCGACGGCAAGGCAGATGTCGCCATTGGCCAGGGCGTTGATATATTCGGAGGAGTGGAATTTCTGGACGTAGGGCCTGATCTCCTTGAGGAGCTCGCCCGCCGCCTCGATGTCTTCCTGGGACTTGGAGTTGGGATCGCGGCCGAGATAGTTGAGCGCTGCCGGAATCAGCTCGTCGGCGGCATCGAGCAGGTGGACGCCGCAATCCTTGAACTTCGAGATGACGTCGGGATTGAAGATCATCTCCCATGAATTGACCGGAGCATCGGGCATGCGCTCCTCGATCATGGACTTGTTGTAGCCGAGACCGGTGGTGCCCCACATGTAGTTGACCGAGTATTCGTTGCCCGGATCGTAGACGCTCGTGCGCTCCTCGATCCGGTCCCACATGTTCTCGAGGTTGGGCAGTTTCGACTTGTCGAGCTTCTGGTAGACGCCGGCCTGGATCTGGCGGGCCAGGAAGGTGCCGGTCGGCACGACGACGTCATAGCCGGTGTCGCCGGCGAGCAGGCGCGTCTCCAGCATCTCGTTGGCGTCGTAGACGTCGTAGACGACGGCGATCCCCGTCTCGGCGGTGAACTCCTTGAGGATGGATTCGTCGATATAGTCCGACCAGTTGTAGACGTTGACGACGCCGTTCTGGGCCAGCGCCGCGGTCGCGGCCGCCACCGTCAGGCCGACAGTCGTCGACAGCAGGATTGCTCTGCGGATCATCGTGTTCTCCTCCGTTTGTTCGTCCCGGCTCGCACAGCGGCCTCCACGGCCAGGTTCGGTGACGAGCCTATTGGCGTTTATCCTGCGCGACAAGCATGAATGGCGGGCGCCGGGTCACAGATATGTCGTCCTTTCGAGCGCCGTGATCTCGGACCAGAAGGCGACGATCTCCGCGCGCTTCAGGTCCTTGTAGACCTTCGCCAGCAGCGGCCCGAGGGCGCGCTCGACGAAGCTGCTCTTCTCCATGAGCTGGAGGGCGTCGTCCATGTCGTCGGGCAGGAACAGCCCGTCGTCGTCATAGGCGTTGCCCTCGACGGGCGGCGGCGGGACGGCACGGCTTTCGACCCCCTCGACCATGCCCTGGACGACGGCGGCGAGCACCAGATAGGGGTTGGCGTCGGCGCCGGCGATGCGATGCTCGACGCGCCGGTTCTCGTCGTTGGAAACCGGGATGCGCAGTGCCACCGAGCGGTTGTTCTCCGCCCAGACGGCGCGCGTCGGCGCGTAGGAGCCCGGCGTGATGCGCCTGAAGCCGTTCCAGGTATTGATGAAGAGCAGCAGCGATTCCGGCATCGTCCGGAGCAGGCCGGCAACCGCCGATTCCAGGGTCCTGCGCCCGCCGGAGCCGCCGAAGATGTTGCGCCCCTCTCCGTCGAGGACCGAGGCATGCACATGCATGCCGTTGCCGGCATATTCGAGGAAGGGCTTGGCCATGAAGGTCGCGGTCAGGCCGTGGGCGCGGGCGCAGCCGATGACGATGCGTCTCAGCATGATGACGTCGTCGGCCGCGCGGAGGGGGTCGGCGCGATGCTTGAGGTTGACCTCGAACTGCCCCGGCGCGGCCTCCTTGATGATCGTGTCGATCGGCAGGTTCTGGGCGGCCGCCGCATCGCGGATCATGTCGAAGAGCTCGGCATGCTCGGCGAGATCGTCGAGCCCGTACATGCGCAGGCGGTCCGGCCCCGCGGTCGCGCCGACCGGCGCCGGCATGCCGTCGTCCCAGTCGACATTCGGGTCGAGCAGGTAGAATTCGAGCTCGAACGCCACGACGGGGAAGAAGCCCTTGTCGTTGACCTCGGCGATCTTCTTCTTCAGCACCTGTCGCGGGTCGGCCAGGAAGGGCTCGCCCTCGGGCGTGAACGTCTGGAGCAGGACCTGCGCGGTCTTGCGCTTGGCCCAGGGCACGATCGCCAGCGAGCCGCGCGTGGCGCGGCAATAGCCGTCCTTGTCGCCGGTCTCGATATGCAGCCCGGTCTCGGCGACCTCGCGCCCCCACACGTCGAGCCCGTGCAGCGACATGGGGAAGTTGACGCCTTCCTGATAGGATTTCCGGAGCGCGTCGCCCGGCGCCCATTTGCCGCGCAGAATGCCGTTGGGATCGACCAGCAGGAACTCGACCGCCTCGATGTCGGGATGCTGCTCCAGGAAGGCGTGATATTCGCGCGAATGCTCAGTGGTCGCGAAGCCGGCCGCGTCCGCCACCTCGGCTTCCTCCCGCCTGATGCTTTCGCCTGGCTGTCTCGTTCCGGTCCGCTCGCCGGCGGGCGCGAGGACACCCGAGGACGTGTTCTGCAAGATGTGCCTGTCGCGCTGTTGCCGATGGCGCAGCGTGCCTTCACGCCACGGCGCTTGTCAATGGGGCGTGGGCAGGCCGGTGACGCCGGGACGCATCGGCCGCGAATAGCGGCGGAACTGCATCGCGATGTGGAAGAGCAGCGCCACGAAGACGACGGCCCCGCCGATCAGCGTGCGTTCCGCCGGGACCTCGTCATGGACGAGCCAGACCCAGAGCGGGCCGAGCAGGGTCTCGAATGTCGCGAGCAGGGCCGCGTAGGCCGCCGGGATGAGCCGCGCGCCGGTGGCGAACAGGGCAAGACCGAGCCCGAGATTGACGGCGCCGAAGGCGAAGAGGATGCCGAGATCGGAGCTCGAGACCGCCACGGCGGAGGCCTGGGTGAGCGAGAAGCATCCGGCGATGGCGGTGCCGAGGCACATGGCCGGCGTCATGCGCACATGGGCGTAGCGGCGGGTGATCACGGTCGCCACCGAGAACACCATCACCGTCAGCAAGGCGAGCCCGTCGCCGATCGGCGAGACGTCGCCCCCGAGCGAGTCGGAGACCATGATGCCGACGCCCAGGATGACGGCGGCGACCGCGACCCAGGTCCGTCCGCTGATCTTCTCCCTCAGCGCCAGGAAACCGAACAGGGCGGCAAAGAGCGGCGCGCCGGCCTGCATCAGGAGGATGTTGGCAATCGTGGTATAGGTGATCGCGATGACGAAGGCGGTCGATACGGTCGCGAAGCAGAGCGCCACGGCGAGGCCGGGCAGGCCCATCCCCCTGAACAGCCGCATGGTGCCGGCGGGCCCGTCGCGGAAGAGCATGAAGCACAGGATGAAGGACGAGGCGAAGAGCGAGCGCCAGAACACCATGGTCCACGGATCGGGCGTCTCGATGAAGCGGGCGATCATGCCGCCCAGGCTCCAGCAGAGCGCGGCCAGGAAGACGAGCAGCATGCCGGTCCGTTCCTCGCCGCTCTCGGCGCGAGGCATCACCGGAACAGCAGGGGCGGTCGTCTTGTCCATGGATCACGAGGCTCACGGCAGGCATGCCGACGCATGCATGAGCGCTAGACGCTCTTGATCGCGCCGGCATGGTCCAGGATCGGCCAGCGTTTGGATCACGCCATGTCTAGCGCTCCATGCGGAAGCTTTCGCCCTCGAACGCCGGAGCGGGACGGACGGCCACGCCGCGCACGGCGGAGCCCGGCGGCCCCTGCCGCAGCAGTTCCAGCATCGCCTCCACCGCGCCGACGGGGCCGTGAAGCAGTGCCCGGACGCTGCCGTCCCGCTCGTTGCGCACCCAACCCGCAAGTCCGAGCTCCATCGCCTGCTCGACGGTCCAGAAACGGAACCCGACGCCCTGGACGCGGCCGGTGACGTTCACCTCGACGGTTTTCTGGGGCATAGGAGTCGCTCCTTGCGCTGTCGGACCGGCACTATAGCATCCGTCGCGACAAAGTTTCGAAACGGAGAGACGATATGAAGGCAGGCTGGTATGAGCGGAACGGCGCGGCGCGCGATGTCCTCGTGGTCGGCGAGATGGAAACGCCAAGTCCCGGCACGGGCGAGGTGCTGGTGCGGCTGGCGACGTCAGGCGTCAATCCGTCCGACGTCAAGAGCCGGCGCGGACGTCCGATGGTGGGGCCTCGGGTGATCCCGCATTCGGACGGCGCAGGCGTCATCGAGGCGGTCGGCGAAAATGTGGATCGCGGCCGCATCGGCGAGCGCGTGTGGACATGGAACGGCCAGTGGAAGCGGCCCTTCGGCACCGCCGCGCAATATATCGCGCTGCCGGAGGCGCAGGCGGTGCGGCTGCCCGAGGGCACGGATTTCGAGGCCGGCGCCTGCCTCGACATCCCGGTCCTGACGGCGCTCAACGCGGTCACGCTCCATGGCGAGATCGCAGGCAAGACGCTGCTCGTCACCGGCGGCGCGGCCGCCGTCGGCCACTATGCGACGCAGATCGCGGCCGTCCGAGGCGCACGCATCATCGCCACCGCGTCTGAGAAGCGCCGCGACCATGCGCTGTCGGCCGGCGCGGCGGAGATCATCGACTACAAGTCCGAAGACGTCGCCGAGCGCGTGAAGGAGCTGACCGGCGGGCGCGGTGCCGACGGCATCATCGACATGGATTTCTCCTCGACCGCCGCCCTGCTCGGCCAGGGCGTGCTGGCGCCGCACGGCAAGCTGGTCTGCTACGGCTCGAATGCGCCGGGCGACACGCCGGTCAATTTCCTGGCGATGCTGTGGGGCAGCCTGGCGATCGAGACCTTCCTCCTCTACGAACTCCTGCCTGCGCGCCGGCAGGAACTGATCGCCGAGCTGACGAGGTTGCTCGAAGCCGGCGCCCTGAAGCACACGATCGGAGCCACCTTCCCGCTCGATGAGCTTGCAGCCGCGCATGAGGCGGTCGAAGGCGGCGAGGTGATCGGCAATGTGGTGGTCGATGTCGGGTGACGAGTCGCAATTTCGGCCGCCGATGCTATT
>CAYYZC010000134.1:0-2284 GCA_964475605.1 uncultured Chelativorans sp. | reverse complement strand
GATCACTGAAAATCGAACGCGCTCAGCCCGGTCACCATCTCGTCCAGCCCGAGCGGACGGGTGACCGGCGGCTCGGCGCGAGCGAGGCAGCCGATCCGCTCGCATAGCCGGCAGGCCGGCCCGACGGGCACGGCAGCCGGCGCCGCGTCCTTCCCGTCCCCGGCCGGCAGGGCCGCCGCATAGACGATCTCGTCGCGATGCCGGAGGTCGCAGCCGATCAGCAGCGCGGTCCTGCGCGGCCGCTCGGAAAAGGCCCCCTGCGGCCCCTCGAGGGTCCGCGCGACGGTCAGGTAGCGGGCGCCGTCCGGCATCTCGACCGCTTCGACCAGGACCTGCCCCGGCTGGGCGAATGCGGCATGGACCGACAGCTTCGGGCAGCCGCCGCCGAAGCGGCCATGGGGAAAGCCCTGCGCCCCGGCACGCCGCAGGCGGTGGCCTGCAATGTCGATCTCCATCATGAAGAAGGGCACGCCGGCGGCATCGGCGCGCCGCAGCGTCGTCAGCCGGCTCGCCGCCTGCTCGAATGAGACGCCGAAGCGCGATCTGAGGACATCCATGTCGTAGCGGGCGCGCAGCGCGGCGGCGTGGAACGGGCGATAAGGCATCATCAGCGCGTGCGCGGCATAGCGGCCGAGCTCGAAACGGGCGAGGCGCCGTGCCTCGTCGCCCGACAGATCCAGCTCCTCGAGCTCGGCGGCGATCGCCACCTGCATGCGCAGCAGGCATGCCTCCATGGCGATCTCGCGCAACTGGTCGAAGGGCGACAGGCGTTCGGAAATGAAGAGGCGGTGCGAATGGCGGTCGTAGCGTCGGCGCCAGTTCGGCATCGTCGCGACCGGCAGCAGCCTGACCGTAATGCCGTGCTCGCGGCTGAGCCAGGATTTGAGCGCCCCGGCGAGATCGTCGCCCGGCTGGAGGAGCTGCACGAAGGCCTCGGCCTCCTCCTCGATCGACGGGAAATGGTTCGGCCGGCGCTCCATCACCTCGCGGACCTCGTCGCTCGGCAGGCGCGCCGCGGAGATCGTCGTCGCCCGGCCTTCGCCTGCGAGCAACTGGGTCAGGTCGGTCAGGCGTTCCGCCTGCTCGCGATAGGCGCGGAAGAGCTTCACGATGCCGGAAGCGACATTGGGCGACCCCTCGCCGACCTCGACCAGCTCCTGGTCGCCGGGCAGCTCGCCGACGAGCAGCGGATCGGCGAACACCTCCTTCAGCGCAGCGACCGCGCTGCCCCCTTCGCCCTGCAGCTCATGCGGGTCGATCTTGTAGACGGAGGCCAGCTTGAGGATGAGCTGGACCGTCAGCGGGCGCTGGTTGCGCTCGATCAGGTTGAGATAGGAGGGCGAGATGCCCAGCCCCTCGGCCATCGCCGTCTGGGTCAGGCCCCTGGCGTTGCGGATGCGCCTGATCCGCGGCCCGGCGAAGATCTTCTGGTCAGCCATCGACCGAGCATCCGGCGGGACAGAGGCAGGCAACGTAGAGTGCCATCGTTACAAACATTGACAATGCAGGCAGGGTTATCCTGATTTACAATATTTACAATTTTACACGCCGGCCTTGTCAATCACAAGACAGGTTTTCCCGATTTTTCTGGACGAAATCAGCTTATCTCTCGTTCTTTCCGCACTGCAATGTAAAAGCCGTAACGAGCGGCGGCACCAAGCCGCCATGCCCGAAACCGATCCATATTCGAGTGCGGAGACCATTATGACCGATTTTTACAACCTTGTCCCGTCAGCCCCGCGAGGCCGTTTCGACGGCATCGAGCGTCCCTATTCGCCGGAAGACGTGAAGCGGCTGCGCGGCTCGGTCGAGATCAGGCACTCGCTGGCCGAGATGGGCGCCAACCGCCTGTGGAAGCTGATCCACGAGGAGGATTTCGTCAACGCGCTCGGCGCGCTGTCGGGCAATCAGGCGATGCAGATGGTGCGCGCCGGGCTCAAGGCGATCTACCTGTCGGGCTGGCAGGTCGCCGCCGACGCCAACACGGCATCGGCCATGTATCCCGACCAGTCGCTCTATCCGGCCAATGCCGCGCCGGAGCTCGCCAAGCGCATCAACCGCACGCTCCAGCGCGCCGACCAGATCGAGACGTCGGAAGGCAACGGGCTTTCGGTCGACACCTGGTTCGCACCGATCGTCGCCGATGCCGAGGCGGGATTCGGCGGCCCGCTCAACGCCTTCGAGATCATGAAGGCCTTCATCGAGGCGGGTGCGGCGGGCGTCCACTACGAGGACCAGCTCGCATCGGAGACGAAGTGCGGCCATCTCGGCGGAAAGGTGCTGA
>CAYYZC010000133.1:3943-8137 GCA_964475605.1 uncultured Chelativorans sp. | reverse complement strand
ACATTCCGTTCGGATTCCTATTCCTGCCAGAACCTCCCGAGGAAACACTGCCGATTCCTGACTTGCGCACACAGGGCGGCAATCCTCGCGAAAGATTCAGTGCCGACATGCTTGACCTCCTTCGGGATGTGATGTTCAAGCTTGACTGGTATCGGGATTATCTTGACGATCACGGTGCCGAGCCGCTGCAATTCGTCGGCAGGTTCGCCGCCGATACACCTATCGACACCGTAGCCGCCGATATTCGAGCGACGCTCCAGGCAGATGCAAGCGCATCCCAGTCCAAGTCTTGGGAGCAGCATCTTACCTACCTTTTTGACCGATGCGAGGATATCGGCATCTGGGTTATGAGAACTGGTTATGTCGGCAGCAATACCCGCCGTACCTTGAACGTATCCGAGTTCCGCGGCTTTGCGATTGCGGACAAGCTGGCACCGTTGATTTTCATCAATGGCCGGGATGCCAAAGCCGCCCAAATCTTCACTCTCGCGCACGAACTCGCCCATATCTGGCTTGGAAAAAGCGGCGTTTCTGACCCGTACCTTGACCGCCCCCGCGACTCCGATGCAGGCATTGAGCGGAAATGCAATGCGATTGCAGCCGAAATATTGGTTCCTCGCACTCAGTTTCTGGCAGCCTGGGACGATAGCCAAACTCTCGCTCGGAACGCCCTTACCCTTGCTCAGAGATTCAAGGTCAGCAAGATCGTAATCGCACGGCGCGCTCTTGATTGTGGCAAGATCACTTGGAATGAACATCATATATTCTTTGAGCAAGAGAGGCATCACTGGGAGAGCAGAAAAGATGATGACTCCGGCAGTGGAAACTTCTATGCAACAGCTCCTGTGAAGAATGGCAAGCGATTCACGCGAGCCATCCTGAACAGTGCCATGAGTGGAAGCCTTTTACTCCGAGATGCCGGAATCCTTCTTCACATGAAACCCACCACAGTTCAAAAGCTTTATGCGAAGGATTTATCGGAGCAGTAGGATATGTATCTATTGGATTCGAATATATTTATTCAAGCCAAGAATTTCTACTACAGCTTCGACATCTGTCCCGGTTTCTGGGACTGGATGGACCATGCGGTTTCCAAGTGCGACGTGCGCAGCATCATCAAGATTTACGACGAGTTGGCAGATGGCAACGACGAACTTGCAACGTGGATCAAGGATAGGAAAGGAGACGGCCGCTTCCTGGGCGTAAGCGATGCACCAACCCAAATGGCTTTCAGGGAAATTGCCGCAGCGGTGCAGCGCGGCTCTTATCATGATGCAGCTAAGGCCAATTTCTTGGCAAAAGCTGATCCCTGGCTGATTGCGAAAGCAAGAGTGACAGGCGCGATCATCGTCACTCATGAGAAAGCCTCTGCCGATGCAAAGAAGAGAATCCCAATTCCTAATATCTGTGACGCATTCTCTGTATCGCACATCGACACATTTACCCTTCTTCGGAGTCAGACAGCATCCTTCCGACTTGTTGCATAGGGCGACTTCATAGTCCTCGCCCGTTGTATTCCTTGCGGGTCTCGGTTCTCAACCGGCCCCCTCGGCCAAGCTGGCCGAGATGGGACCGATACCTTCGCCCCACCCGAAGGCCTCCCTTGAAGCAGGAGGGCAATTTGACGATCGAGGCGCCCGGCATGGCCGCCTGTCCCGGCCTGTTTGATGGGCCGATCACGGAAGCAATCCACGAACATCTTGCGGAAGGCATCAAGCCCCCTTGCGCCGAAGGCTCCGTGCTTCCACTATGGGGGCTCGTGCAGCAAGGATGGAGCGCCCCCGTGCCTTCCCGGCCGGGGACCCTATGAACGATTCGGCCAGCGGCCCTAGTAGGTCGCAGGACACCCGGCCAGGGCCGGCTGCCCTGCGACAGATCACCACCGGCACTGAAAACGGGTGCAGGATGCCGAGCGCGGCGGCTGCGGCCGCCGGCCCTCCTCCCGCCATTCCCGGCCTCTCCCTACCCGCCCCGGGCAGGGTGCCGCAGCATGCGCGGCGCCCGGACGCATGCCCGCGCGGATCCGCGCGGCGCTCGCGCATGCCCGCCCCGTCCGGCCGCCGTCTTCCCCCCGGGGCGTGCCGCCGCCCCTTCCCCAACCTCGGATAAGACCTCAATGCTCGCCCTCGAGATCGGCATCATCGTCGCGCTGACACTGCTGAACGGCGTGTTCGCCATGTCGGAGCTGGCCGTCGTCTCCTCCCGCAAGGCGCGGCTCCAGCACATGGCCGACCAGGGCGTGCGGGGGGCGCGGACGGCGTTGCGCCTGATCGAGGATCCCGGCCGGTTCCATGGTCGGCGTCGTCGCCGGCGCCTATGGCGGCGCCACGCTCGGCGACCGGTTCGGCTCCTGGCTCGACACCGTCCCCGGCTTCGCCGGTTACGGCCGGGTGGTCGGCGTCGGCAGCGTGATCGTCGCCATCACCTACATGTCCATCGTGCTGGGCGAGCTGATTCCGAAGCGCATCGCGCTGAAGAACCCGGAGCGCACGGCGAGCCTGGTCTCGCGGCCGATGCGCGCTCTGTCCCGCGCCACGGCCCCCTTCGTCTGGCTGCTCGGCACCTCGACGGATCTGGTGCTGCGCCTGCTCGGCCTGCATGGCGAGCGCGAGGAGACCGTGACCGAGGAGGAGGTCCGCTCCATGATCACCGAAGGCACGCAGGCCGGCATCTTCCATCCGCGCGAGAAGGAGATGATCGACGGCGTGCTGCGCCTCGCCGACCGGTCGGTGCGCACGATCATGACGCCGCGCCCGGACGTCGTCTGGCTGGACGTCGACGACCCGCCGGAGACCGTCATCGCCGAGATCCGCGCCTGCGGCCATTCGCGCTTCCCCGTCTGCCGGGGCGAGCTGGACGAGATCGTGGGCATCGTCCACAACAAGGACCTGCTCGACTTCGCCTTCCAGGGCAAGCCGCTGGCGCTGGAGAGCGTGGCCGCCAAGCCGATGGTCGTCCATGACGGCACGCCGATCCTGAGGCTGCTGGACATGATGAAGAAGTCCGGCCAGCACATGGCGGTGGTGGTCGACGAGTATGGCAGCGTCGAGGGCATCGCCACCATCACCGACGTGCTGGAGACCATCGCGGGCGACCTGCCCGAGCCGGGCGAGCCGGCCGAGATCGACGCCGTGCAGCGCGAGGACGGCTCCTGGCTGGTCAACGGCTCGATGCCCGTGGACGAGTTCGAGGACACGCTCGGCATCCGCGGCATCCGGAACGGCGGCGACTACCACACCATGGCCGGCTACGTCCTCAGCCAGCTCGGCCACATTCCCGTGCCCGGCGAACATTTCGAGCGCGGCGAGGTGCGCTACGAGGTGGTCGACATGGATGCCCGACGGATCGACAAGATCCTGGTCGTCCCGGCCGCCGAGACGCCCGGCGAGGACGAGGACGCCGCCTGAGACCCCTGTGTCGACCTCGGCCCGCCCCGGGCCGTCACGGCACGCTCCCCATCACCCGGTCCGGCAGCCATGTCGCGATGCTCGGCGCCACGCCCGGCAGCACGATGCCCGGCAGCATGCACGGGACAAGGGGCATGACCCGCGCAGCACGCGGCCAGCCCGTTCCTTCGGAATCGCGATCCGATCTAATCCACGGCAAGAGCCTTCCCGATCAGTTCCTTTCCGCCCGGCACCTCGTTGGCGAAGAAGCGGCCTTGCGAGAAGGAATGAACATTCTTTCCTCTATGCTATGCATTATTTGTGTTTATAAGGATCAAGAAACAATTTTTAGAACAAGGCCGGATAGTTTTATACTCACCTGCCTCGACCAAAGGTAAGACGACATTGACGCGCGAGTCGGCCATCCCCTCCTCCCGAAAGGGTGGCAGCGGTATGTGTATATACTTAGATATTCAATCCACCGGACGTGCTTCGCCCGTCCGATGCCCGTCCGCCCGGGGATCTGCCCGGGGAACGCCTCGGCCGGCACCGGTCTTGGGTGGCCCGCCTGTGCGATGCGGTATATCATCGTCCCCGCCGGGTATGTGCCCGGCCAGACTCTGCAAAGGCAGGACCGGCCCCTGACGTGCCGGTCGGCGCGACGGGACGGTTATGGACTGGGACAAGCTTCGGGTCTTCCATGCGGTGGCCGAGGCCGGCAGCTTCACGCATGCCGGCGAAACCCTCAATCTGAGCCAGTCGGCGGTGAGCCGGCAGATCAGCGCTCTTGAGGAGAGCCTGAACGTGC
>CAYYZC010000133.1:0-3933 GCA_964475605.1 uncultured Chelativorans sp. | reverse complement strand
CATCCTCACCGAACAGGGGGAACTGCTCTACCGCACGGCGCGCGAGGTGTTCGCGAAGCTGTCCATGACGGAAGCCATGCTTTCGGAAAGCCGGGAGCACCCGAAGGGGCCTCTCAAGGTGACCACGACGGTGGCTTTCGGCTCCACCTGGCTGACACCGCGCCTGGAGGAGTTCCTGAAGCTCTATCCCGACATCCAGCTCACCCTGCTGCTGGACGATACCGAGCTGGACCTCGGCATGCGCGAGGCGGACATCGCCATCCGCATGAGCCTGCCGCGCCAGCCCGACCTGATCCAGCGCCACCTGATGACGATCAGGTTCCATATCTATGCCCACCGTTCCTATCTGGAGCGCAAGGGGACGCCGGAGACGCCGGCCGATCTCGGCCGCCACGACATCATCGCCTATCCGGCCGAGGCCCGCTCGCCCGTGCCCAACATCAACTGGCTGCTGGAGGCGGGCGACCCGCCGCCGGGCTGACATGCCGCCGCCATGCGCGTGAACAACGTCTACGCGATCGGCCAGGCAGTGGGAGGGGGCCTGGGCATGGCTTCCCTGCCCGACTACATGGTCCACGGCAATCCCGACATGGTGCGCGTCCTGCCCGAGCTGAACGGCCCGAAGGTCGAGACCTATTTCGTCTATGCCGAGGAGCTGCGCCATTCCAAGCGCATCGCGGTGTTCCGCGACTTCCTCGTGCGCAAGGTGGCCGAAACCCAGTTCTGACCCCCCGGACCGGGCATGGGCGCGGCCTTCCGCGACGCTGCCCGTCGGCGTCGTGCGGCTTCCCGTGCCTCTTTCTTGTCCCTTGCAATCGATAAAAAACCACTGAAATCTTCAGTGATTCCGCCAATTCCCCAGCCATGCGGATCTTGCATAGGCGCATTAACAAATCGTGCATGGAAATTGGACATGCAATGACTAATTAATTAGCTGTGGATGTTGCGACGCAACATTCGCTGTTTCGCCCCGGACCCTGTCCGGGGTTGGGTCTCCGGACCCTGCGTCTCCCAGACGTGAAGCCTCCCTGTTCAACTCGCCCGGAACCGTATGGCTTCCGGGCGTTTTTTTTTGTCTGCGTTCAGGGAAGCCCAGACCCTAGATCCGCCCGTGGGCAATCTGTGGGCAATTTTTGGCAGTGAGCGCGGCGCTAAGCGCCAGCCGGCTCCCGGGCAGTTTTGCGCTGCCGGAACCGAACCCCCTCCCCGCCCCCGTTCTCCGAGACGAACTCAATCCCTGCGTCCTCGAAGGCCCGAATGACCGCACGGATAGCGAGGTTCGAACTGCGGTCCGGCCCCTTGCCCTCCATGCGCTTTATGGTCGGCAGCGAGACGCCGGCCGCCTCCGCAAGGGCGGGCTGGGACCAATTAAGCAACCCCCGAGCTGCGCGGATCTGGGCGGACGAGATCATGTGATACCTTCGGGATCGAATTAGACGTATAGGTTGACACCTTCGAGGTATAATACTATACGAATGGTATCACGTCACCCGGACTGAGGCCCGAAATGCCCCCTGCCCCGTCACTCTTGCCACTGGCCGAACGGCTGGCTGCGGTCTACGCCGCGGCCAATGCCGACCCCGGCGCCGCTGCTGCCCACGACGCCAAGGCCGCCGAAATCGAGGCGCTGATCCGCGTCACCCAGGCCGCCACAGCGAAAGACGCCTGCGTGCACCTGATGCTCGCGATCGACGATGCCCACGGCATCGAGGACGCCGCCGAGCGCGAGCGGCTGCAGCGCCTGCTGTGGTCGGCTCTCGATGCCCTGGCCCGAGAAACCGGCATGGTTCTGACGCACTACGGCGGCGCGGTCTTCGCCCCCGCCCGGCTCAATCCGTGGAAGGCCGACATCTTCGCCGACGCCGTCAAGCTGTTCAGCGCGGCGGGCGAAGCCGAGATGGCCCTGCCAGCCGCGCCTTCGGAGGCCCTGCTGCTCGCGGGCGCCCAGGCTGCCGGCTGTTCGCTGGATGCGCTGCGCCGCGGCTACGCCGCCATGGTCTCAGCCTACGGGAGCGCCTGATATGATGCAGTTCTCGGCGCCTTCGATCGACGTAAAGCGCATGACGCTCGGCCTCGCTGCCGACTGGCAGCGGGACCTGATGGCCGAATGCCGGCAGCAGCGATCCCTCAGCCCGGCCGTCTTCACCTACCTGCGGAGCCGCGGCATCCTGGAACGCTGCGTCTTCCTGGCCTCGATGGAGGCACGGACGCCGCTGCTATTCCGCTACCTCGGCGGCTCCACGCTGCGGGTTCTCGGTCGGCGCTGGGGCGAATCGGTGCTGAACCAGCCCGAGGACGCCGACCCGCACAGCGAGTTCGCGCATTACATCGGCCTGCAATATGCCGAGGCGATTGAGGGTGGCGAGGCCCTGGTGAACCGGATCTCCGTCGCCGGGGTCGGTCACCCCTTCGTCTACACCCAGGCCCTGTTCGGCTGGGCGGACAGCGGCCGGCGCGCGGTGCTGTCGGCGGTCGAGGTGCACACGCTGCACTAAACCGCCCGGGTCCGTTACGTCACAGATAGTAATGTCCATTCGTGACGTAACGGACCCGTTCGCCTCAGGCCTCGCCCTCCAGGTCCAGCAGCACGGCTGAGCGACCCCACCTCATGAAGTGCAGGGGCAGCCGGCCGATTCCCTGCTGGTGGTAGAGGATGGACGCGCGCCGCTCCAGCAACGCCCAGCCGGTGCAGCGCCCCGCCCAGACCGGCACCGTCTCCGGATCCACCAGCCCGATAACCCAACGCGGCCGGTACCGCTGCCAGGCGACCAGGCGCGCCGCGGCGCCCAGCAGGTGGAACATCCCCCTGCCCCGCCAGTCCGGCCGGTTCCAGCCGGCCACAATCCACCCGACCAGCCCGCGCGTCTCCAGGGCCGCCCCGGAGGCGCAGAAGGCCCACTCGTCGGGCGGGGCTTGCCCGGCATCGTGGAAGAGCGACAGATCCGCCACGCGCTCCCCGAAGCTCCGGGCCGTGCAGTCGACCAGCACCACGCCGTGCGTCGCGACCACCTCCCCCGCCGCGTCGACGGCACCGACCCAGAAGCACGGCGCCGAGGCGGGCTTCGGCAGCAGCGGGAACCAGCCGTCCCGGTGCCGCGCGTTCAGGGCGGCCAGGGCGGGCCAGTCGTCGGAAACGAACAGGGTGACGCCCTTCCCCGCGGCTTGCGCGTGAAGCCGGTCCCGGATGGTCTCCAGGCCGGCGCCCGCTATAGCGATGCCGTCCATTATGGACACCTCGCCTGGACGGCGCGCCAGACGGCCCGGGCCTCCGCAGGCAGGACGACCAGCGCCCCGACGATGAAGGCCATGGATCCGACGGCCAGGCCGTAGCCGATCCAGGCGAGCGAGGTGGCGGCGAAGATGGCCGGCGCGCGCCAGTCGTGGCGCGGCATCAGCCAGCGGCCGAGGAAGGCGCCGCCGACCAAGGCCCATTCGGTGGGGGATTGCCAATCCATGGCGGTCACCGCGACACCTTGCGGATCTTCTCGACGGTGCGGTACGCCCCGAGGCCGAGCAGCGGCACAAGCAGGCCGACCAGGGTTTCGGTGTCCACGGACGGGATCGGCGCCCCGGGCGCCCAGATGGTCAGCGCCCAGCCGAGCAGCGGCATGACGACCGTCTGCACCCCGAGCCCGAGGACGCACAGCCAGCCGACGGCCGGCCGCCAGCCACTGACGAACAACGACGGGCTGCTGGCTTCCTGCTGGTTGACGGCGATCTGCTGAGCGTCCGAGGATGCCAGCATCGACATGAGGCTGGCGGTCGCCTCGGCCTGCGCTTTGGCCTTGGCCTCCGGATCGGGGATGCGGTCGATGACCTGCTGCACCACCGGCAGCAAGGCAGGCAGAAGGGCGGCAAGCATGGATGCCTCCAGGCATGAAAAAGGCCGCGGGCGGGATGCCGGCGGCCGGGTGGGTGAGGCAGGCTGTATAT
>CAYYZC010000132.1:0-8138 GCA_964475605.1 uncultured Chelativorans sp. | reverse complement strand
CTGACGATGACGAGCCGGGAGCGGTTCATCTCGGCGCAACTCCGGAAGCTCGACGCCGACGCGAGCATCGAGCAGAAGGAAGCAGTCCGGGAACTGGCCGAGGCCTACTACGACGAGAAGGCGGCTAAGGATGCCTCTCGGCTGGCCTCCGAGCGCGCGGCCGAGGTGGCGGCCAAGGACGACGAGGCCCGGGCCAAGGCGAGCGAGCGGGCGAAGGAGATCATCGCGGACAAGAACGCGCTCAACAAGGCGCTCGACGACGAACTGGAGCGGGCGCAGGCGGGGCTGGACATGTCCACCCTGACCGAGCGCGCCCGACGCATCGAGGTCCGGCTGCTCGAAGAGAAGGTGAAGTGGCGGGAGAAGGGCATCCCGCTCACCGAGAAGGAGTTGGAGCTGATGCGGCAGCGCATCGGCCAGGTCGTCGACCTGGAGATGGCGGCCGACGCCAACACCGCGGCGATGCAATACCTGGAGCAGGTCGGAGAGCGGGCCTTCGACAGGATCGGGTCGAGTATCACGGAGGCCTTCGTCCAGGGCGAAGGCGCTGCCGTCAGCTTTCGCGGCGTGGTGCAGGGCGTGATTTCCGAGATCATGCAAGAGTTCATGAAGCTCGCGATGATCAACCCGCTGAAGAATGCCATCTTCGGCGGGGACGCCCCGACGCTGTCGAGTGTCGGCGGGATCTTCGGCGGACTGTCTGGCAAAAGCTCGAGCGGCTCAAACGGTTCGGGCGGCTCAAACGGTATTGTGGCTGGCGAACACGACTGGCTGTGGCGCCTCATGGGCAATGGCGTCGGCGGAATCTTCGGCAGCATTGGCGCGGTGTTTCGCGAGCAGGGCGGCCCGGTCTACCCCGGCAAGGCTTACGTCGTCGGCGAGAAGCGGCCGGAGCTGTTCGTCCCGTCCACGCCGGGCGTGATCCTGCCCCGCGTGCCGACCCTGGCGGCGGCTGGCAGTGGGGCAGGCGGCGGCCCGCAGTCGGTCACCACCTACAATATCGATGCCCGGGGCGCAGACGTTGCGGCCGTGGCCCGTTTGGAGGCTATGGTCCGCAATCTCGACAAAGGCCTGGAAGCGCGCGCTGTCAAGTCGGTCGTCAACATCAATCGCCGCGGCACGCGCTGGTGATGGTGCACTTCTTTCTGTCGCCTAGGTAGTATGCAGGCTTCATTCACCTGGGAGGAGCCACATGACAGATGATTCCTATTCGTTCGAAGACGTGGTGGCCGGCATTGCGCAAGGGTTCGCAGTGCTGACGGCAAACTTGCTTCACGCGAAGGCCATTGACCCCGAGGCATTTCGAGCAAGCTTGGGGTCGATCGTCGCGCAGGGCGGCGCGCGGGGGATGTTTGCAGACATCATGTTGGGCGTCACCGATCAAATTGCCCCAGCAGCCCAGGCGGGCGACAACCCCTCAGGCGAGGACGGATGACCATCACCTACCCGCTGACCCTACCGACCACGCCCGGGATCCGCACCATCGGGTTCCGGGGGCGGCACTTCAACGCCGTCTCGGCGAGCGTCTTCACCGGTTCCCAGCAGGTGCAGCGCGGGCTGAACGAGATGTGGCTCGTCACGGTCGTTTTGCCGCCGATGAGGCGGCCCAAGGCGGAACCGTGGCTCGCCACCCTGCTCGGGTTGGGCGGTCGGGCCGGCACGTTCCTGCTGGGCGACCCCGACGGGCGGGTGCCGCAGGGCTCGGCCGCCGGCCTGCCGCGGGTGTCCGGTGCCGGGCAGACCGGCCGCGTCCTGGTCACCACCGGCTGGGAGCCGAGCGACCTCGTGCTCAAGGCGGGCGATTACATCCAGCTCGGGGCGGGCGGCAGCGCCCGGCTGCACAAGGTGGTGACGGACGCGGTGTCCGACGGCGCCGGCGGCTGCGCGCTCGATATCTGGCCGCGCCTGCGGGAGATGCCGCCGGACAATGCCCTGCTCGTCACCTCCAACTGCGTCGGCCTCTTCCGCATGGCGAGCGATGAGCCCGGTTGGGACACGGACGCGGCCGGCATCTACACCATCAGCTTCGAGGCGGTGGAGGCGATATGAGCAAGCGGCAGTTGAGCGCGGCACTCGAGGCCGACACCGTCGCCCCGGCGCTGACGCCGATCGTCCTGGTGGAACTGGACTTCCCCAGCGGCTTCGTCCGCATGTGGTCGGGACTCGGGCCGCTGTCCTGGGACGGCAAGGTCTGGCTCGGCGCCGGGCAGATCGGCTCCATCTCGGCCGTTGAGGAGACGACGGAGATCAAGGCCGCGGGCGTCGCCTTCGCCCTGTCCGGCATCCCGTCGGAGATGGTCGGCCTGACCTACGGCGAGCATTACCAGGGCCGGCCGGTCGCTATGTGGTTCGGCACGCTGGGCGCGGCCGGGCAGGTGACCGTCGCCCCGCACAAGGTCTGGTCGGGGCGGATGGACGTCATGATGGACGAGGACGACGGCGAGACGGCGACCATCACCGTGCAGGCGGAAAGCCGGCTGGTCGACCTGGAGCGGCCGCGGGTGCGGCGCTTCACGGACGAAGACCAGCGCCAGCTCTACCCGGGCGACACGGGGCTGCGCTTCGTCGCGGGCCTGCAGAACAAGGACATCCAATGGGGGCCGAGAGGATGAGGCGGGAAGACTGGCCGTCGCGTCTCAGCGACTTCATCGAGGCCGCCCGGAGGCGGCCTTTTTCATGGGGCCGTCACGACTGCTGCCTCTTCGCCGCCGACTGGGTGCGGGAGGCCACCGGCGCCGATCCGGCGGCCGATTGGCGGGGCCGGTACCGCTCGGCCTCGGGCGCCCGGCGGATCCTGCGCCAGCACTTCGATGGCGATGTGGCGGCGGTCGCCACCGCCGTGCTGGGAGAGCCGCTGGCCTCGCCGCTTCTGGCGCAGCGCGGCGACGTCGCGCTGGTGGACGGGGCGCTCGGGGTCGTGATCGGGGCGGAGGTGGCACTGCTGGGTGAGGCAGGGTTGGCGTTCCACCCGCTCGGGACGGCCGCCAGAGCTTGGAGGGTATGACATGCCGCAGGTAGCTGTTGCCGCCGTTGCCGCGGCAGCGGGCTCCGCGATCGCCGGCACGACGGTCGCGGGCTCCATCCTGATCGGGGCGGTGGTCAACGGCGCCATCGCCGGTGGCCTGACGCTGGTCTCGATGGCGCTGGCGCCGAAGCCGAAAGGGCTGAAGGAGACGGGGCGCACCCTGAACCTGCGTGAGCCGACCTCGGCCCGGCGGATCATCTACGGCCGCACGCGCGTTGGCGGCGTGGTGCTGTTCGCGGAGTCCGTCGACCAGGACGGGCAGGAGAATGGGCAGCTCCAGATGTTCTACGGCTATACCGGCCACGAGGTCGATGGGTTCGAGGCGCATTTTTTCGACGACACCGAATTGGCTCTCAACGACCAGGGCGAGGTGACGACCCCGAAATACCTCAGCAACGGGCAGTATATCGCGGCCGGCATCCACCCCTATGTCGGCAGCCCCACGCAGCGCGTCGGCATCGGCACCCCGTCCTGGGGGGCTAGCGATCGCATGCGGGGCATCGCGGGTGTGCACTGCCAGTTCAACTTTTCGACCTCGGCCTTCCCCAACGGCGTGCCGACGGTCAACAGCATCGTGCGGGGGAGGCGGGTCTACGACCCCCGGACCGGGGTGACGGCCTGGAGCGACAACGCCGCTCTCTGCATCCGCGACTACCTGACGGACCCGGTCTACGGCCTGGGCGCCACGGCGGCGGAGCTGGACGAGGCGAGCTTCGTCGCGGGCGCCAACATCTGCGACGAGACGGTGATGAAGGCCGACGGCACGGCCGAGAAGCGCTACACGCTGAACGGCGTCATCGAGACCGACCAGCAGCCCGTCGACATCCTGCGATCGATGCTGACGGCCTGCGGCGGCACGCTCGTCTACACGGGCGGCGTCTGGCGCCTCTACGTCGCGGCGGCGCAGACCGCGACCGTGACCCTGGACGAGCACGACATCATCGGGCGGATGCGCGTCCAGGCCCGGCGGTCAAAGCGCGACTTGGTCAACCGGGTGCGCGGTCTCTACGTCTCGCCGGTCAACCAGTACCAGCCCGCCGACTTCCCGCCGGTCGTCAACGCCATGTACCGGGCGCAGGACGGCGGAGAGGATATTTGGGGCGATATCGACCTGCCCTTCACGGACAGCCCCAGCATGGCGCAGCGGCTGGCCAAGATCACGCTGGAGAAGAACCGTCAGCAGATCACGGTGGAGTGCCGGTGCAAGCTGACGGCGTTCCGGCTGGCGGCCGGGCTGTGGGTGAAGCTCTCCAACAAGCGCCGGGGCTGGGACCGGAAGCTGTTCGAGGTCACGCGCTGGCAGCTCGTGCAGGACATGGACGAGGCGGGCAACCCCATGCTCGCCATCGACCTGACCCTGCAGGAGACCGCGCCGGGCATCTTCGACTGGGACAACGGCGAGGAGACCACCGTCGACCTGGCGCCGGACACCAACCTGCCGGATCCGTGGACCGTCGCCCCGCCGGCCGGGCTGACCCTGTCGAGCAGCGCCGACGACGTGTTGATGATGGCGGACGGCACGGCAGTCAGCCGAATCCGGGTGGAGATCGAGTCCGCGATCGATGCCGGCATCTCGCGCTACGAGGTGCAGTACAAGCGGTCGGGGGGCAGCATCTGGATCGACGCGGCCCCGCTGACCGGAGGCAACGTTGGCTATATCGCGCCGGTCCAGGAGGGCATCGGCTACGACGTGCGGGTCCGGGCCGTCAGCATCCTCGGCGTACCCTCGGCCTGGGTCGTGTCCTCGGACATCCAGGCCGGGGCCGACACGACGCCTCCGGCGGCCCCGGCCGGCCTGACCGCGACGCCGGGCTTCCGGCAGATCACGCTGGAGTGGACCAACCCGCCGGCCTCCTCGGATCTGGCCTATGTCGAGATCTGGGAGGCGGCGAGCAACAACCGGGCCGCCGCCGTCCGGGTCGGCGATGCCAGGGGCACCGTGTTCCTGCGCTCCGGCCTGGGCGTCGACGTCACCCGCTGGTATTGGGCGCGGGCCGTGGACCGCTCCGGCAATGTCGGCCCGTGGAATGCCGGCGCTACCGCGGGCGTGTCGGCGACCACGCTGTTCGTCGATGCCGACGACTTCAGCGAAGGCGTCATCGACCTGTTCGAGGAGGCGGGCGCCTACGGGATCGAGCCGGTGGCGATCCTGCCGCCGGCGGGCGGCTTCGACGGTGAAATCGTCTACCTGCGCGCCGACAAGAAGCTCTACCGCTGGGATGCCACCGCAGCGGCCTGGACGACCGAGATCTATGCCGGCCTGGCGCCGGGCAGCGTCGGGGCGGCGGCGTTCGCGCAGTCGGTCCGGCCGGTGGAAGTGCTGTCGGCCCTGCCGGGGTCGGGCAATTTCGAGGGGCGCATCGTCTATCTGACGACGGATGACAAGCTGTACCGCTACACCGGTTCTGCCTGGACCGCCGCGGTTCCGGCGGCGGATCTCTCGGGCCAGATCACCGGTACGCAGATCTCGGACGGGGCGATCTCAACGCCGAAGCTTGCCGCCGGCGCGGTCACGGCGAACGAACTCGCCGCGAACGCCGTGACGGCGGGCAAGATCGCGGCCGGTGCCGTCTCGGCCGACCAGATCGCCGTGAACGCCATCACCGCCGGCAAGATCGCCGCGGGGGCGGTCACCACCGACAAGATCGCGGCGAACTCGATCACGGCCGGCCTGCTGGCGGCATCGGGCGTGATCACCAACACGGCGCAGATCACGGACGGGATCATCACCAATGCCAAGATCGCGTCCGTGGCGGCCGACAAGCTGCGGGCCGGCTATATCGACACGCTCAACCTGGACCTGCGGGCCGGATCCATTCGGGTGTGGGACAGCAACAACAACCGAATCCGGGTCCAGATCGGGCACATCCCAGGCTACGACTATGGATTTCTGGTCAACGCGCAGAACGGCGACGTCATGTTCGACGCGGGCGGGATCAATGGCGTCTACATCCACAACCTGACCGTCGATACGATCAAGGTCAAGAATGGCGCGATCACCAACGTCGCCGGCGCGGCCGGCGACAGCGTGTCCCTCCACTTCCCCCATGGCGGCGTCGCCGAGCTGTTCTACGTCGCGCAGGGAACGGGACAGGTGGTGGGGACCTCCGGCGGCGAGCAGGTCTATCTCCTGTCGAGGACCGCCACCTTGCACCTGAACGGCCAGGCGGTCGCGTCGCAGCAGGTCGTGGTCGAGAGGGTCGGCAGCCAAGTATACGCCCCCTTCGTCCTGCGCTGGATCGGCGCGGTGGGGATCGGCACCCATACCGCGACGGTGACCATCGCCGGCGGGGCCGGAACCCTGAGCGGCAAGACCCTGACCATCACGGAATCCAGACGATGATCCGCCACCACTTCGTCCGCTATCGCACCGACACCGGCCGCATCGTGATCGACGGCACCTGGTTCTCCTGCGCAGAGGACCAGGTCGTCACCCAGATGCAGCACCAGCCCCTGGCCGAGGGCGAGGCGCTGATCCGCTGCGGGGAGCCGGCTTATGGCGACCGGCACAGGGTCGTCGGGCACCCTGACGCTCCGGCCCTGGCCGAACGCCCGGAGATCTCGTTCGACAAGCTGGAGATCGCGGCGGACGGGCAGGACGCGGCCACCCTGACCCTGCCGGAGCCGTTCACGGTCGAGGTCGACGGCGTTCCGCATGCCGTCGATACCGCGCCCTACACCGTGGCGATCCGCTCCACGATGCCGGCCGTCTACCGCGTCCGGGTCGATCACTGGCCGTACCGCGCCCTCGACGTGGAGATCATCGCCCATGCCCCTTGAACTGACGGTCGCCAAGGATCTGGCCGGTCTGCGCGCCGAAGCCGAAGCGCGGATCGTCGCCGCCGCCAAGGCAGCGCGGGGCCGCTACGCCACGCCGGGCAAGGAGGCGGTCTACCTGCAGAAGCTGGACGAAGGCCGGCGCTGGCTGGATGCCGGCCAGCCGGAGGACCTGACCGATTATCCCTGGATCCGGCACGAGGTCGGTTCGACCGCGCCGACCGCCGGCGCCTTGGTGCAGATCTGGTTGCACCTCAACGAGTTTTGGGTGCGCACCAAGGCGCCGGAGATCGAGGGGATCGAGATGGCCGGCAAGGCCGGTCTGCTGGCGGCTGCATCCCCGGGCACGATCGCCGCTGTCGAAGCCGAGACGCTCGCCGACCTCGCCGCCGTCTGACCTCCTCCACCAACCAGCATCCGCAACGGGCTCGCTTCGGCGGGCCTTTTTCATGCCCGCGCGCCGGGCTCCCGGAGATCCCCATGCTCAACTACCTTCCCCCGCCCTGGCGCGAGAGCGTCCTCGGCGCCGCCTTCGCCATCCTGCTCGGCGTCATCGGCCGGCTGATGCACCACTCCCGGCAGGTGCAGCTCGGCCGGCGGCAGTTCTGGTCCGCCTCCCTGCTGTGGGAACTGCCGGTCGCCGTCGGCACCGGCTTCGTCGGCCGGGGCGTCGCCGACTATCTGGGCCTCGCCGGCTGGCAGGAGACGGCGGCGATCGTCACCGTGGCCTATCTAGGGCCGGGCTTCGTCGAGGCGGTCGTCTGGCGCCTCGTGGACCGGTGGGCGCCGGCGCGGGGGCAGGGGCAGGGCTGATGGACGGCCTGCACATCCTGGACCTGCCGCCGGGGACCGTGCTGGAGATCCAGCAGATCCGCCACGGCCACCCCATCCCCGAGGGCTACCAGCCGGCGGCGTGGGGACCCTCTCACCATGACCGGCACATCAGCGGCGCGGCCGCTCGCATCGTGGAGACCAAGCATGATTGACGACCTGATCGCGGACCTTCGGCGCGACGAGGGCTTCGTGCCCCACGCCTACCAAGACAGCGAGGGCTTCTGGACGATCGGCTACGGCCAGCTCATCGACAAGCGGGCCGGAGGGCGGATCACCCGGGAAGAGGGGGAATACCTCCTGCGGAACCGGGTGATGGAGGTCTATGCCGACCTGGACAGGGTGATGCCCTGGTGGCGCGACCTCTCCCCGAACCGGCAGCGGGCGCTGGCGAACATGCGGTACAACCTGGGCCTCGCCCGCCTGCTGGGCTTCCGCCGGATGCTGGCCGCGCTCCAGGCCGGGGACTACGAAGAGGCCGCCCGGCAGGCGCTGGACAGCCTCT